>NZ_JAUFQG010000004.1:2771053-3137107 GCF_030409605.1 Simiduia curdlanivorans | reverse complement strand
GATATGCTGCTCTAGCCAGACTTTTAGCGGCTGGTCATCGGCAAATCCCTTCAGCAGCGTCATTGCTGCATGCCCGTGGCTATTCACAAGCCCGGGAAATAGCAGATGTTCGGGTAGATCATAATGATTAATAGGCTGGTAGCGCTGAGCCGCAGCGGCGCTGGTGCAAATGTCGATAATCGCGCCGTCATGGACTGCGATAGCACAAGCTTCCAATAGCTTGCCCTGCGGAACGACAGGTGCAATCCACCGAGGCTGAATCAAACAATCTATGGTCTTCATTGAATTTGAAAGCTCCAACGGTCTTGAATGGTTAAAAAGTGATCCATTCGGAGTAAAAAACGTGCAAATTTCAGCGCTTAATGGCCTTTTACCGAGCAGTATAACGTCGAACTGATGCCGGAAGCAGAGGGCGTGCCTATGTTATTGAAAATATGGTAATATCCGGCGCCTATAACTACCTCTTCGCGGGTCTTTCAAGACTGAGCTGAGGCAGCCTAGCCAGATATGATTGTGGGGTTTTTACCTCGGGTTAAAACAACAAAAAGGAAAGCTGTATTCCATGGGTGAATTAGCCAAAGAAATTTTACCTGTCAACATCGAAGACGAGTTGAAGCAATCTTATTTAGATTACGCCATGAGTGTAATCGTCGGGCGGGCCTTACCCGATGTCAGAGACGGCCTTAAACCCGTTCATCGGCGCGTACTTTTCGCCATGAGCGAACTGAATAATGATTGGAATAAAGCCTACAAAAAATCCGCCCGTGTTGTCGGCGACGTGATTGGTAAATACCACCCGCATGGCGATTCTGCTGTGTACGACACCATCGTGCGCATGGCCCAGCCCTTTAGCCTGCGCTACATGTTAGTGGACGGGCAAGGTAACTTCGGTTCCGTCGATGGCGATTCCGCGGCGGCGATGCGTTATACCGAAATTCGCATGGCCAAAATTGCCCATGATCTACTTGCCGATTTAGATAAAGAAACGGTCGATTATGTGCCCAACTATGACGGCACAGAATTAATACCAGCGGTATTGCCAACGCGCATTCCCAATTTGCTGGTGAATGGTTCGTCCGGTATTGCAGTAGGTATGGCGACTAACATCCCGCCTCATAACCTAACCGAGGTTGTGAAGGGTTGTTTAGCGCTGATTGATAACGAAGATATTACCGTTGATGAGCTGATGGAATATATCCCCGGCCCTGATTTTCCAACGGCGGGTATTATCAACGGCCGGGCTGGCATTATCGAAGCCTACCGCACTGGCCGCGGTCGCATTTATATTCGCTCTCGCGCTGTGGTCGAAGTTGACCCAAAAAATAATCGCGAGCGTATCGTCATTTCTGAAATCCCTTATCAGGTTAACAAGGCGCGTCTGATCGAAAAAATCGCTGAACTGGTAAAAGACAAAAAAATTGAAGGCATCAGTGAGCTGCGCGATGAGTCCGATAAAGACGGCTTGCGTGTTGTTATTGAGCTGAAACGTGGCGAAGTTGGCGAGGTTATCCTCAACAATCTTTATGCCCAAACGCAACTGGAGAATGTATTTGGTATTAACGTCGTCGCCCTAGTGGATGGCCAGCCAAAAATATTGAACCTGAAAGAAATGCTGTCGCATTTCGTGCGCCACAGGCGAGAAGTGGTTACTCGGCGTACCGTGTACCTGCTGCGCAAAGCGCGCGAGCGCGGTCATCTGCTGGAAGGTTTAGCGGTTGCCATCGCCAACATCGACGTGGTGATTGAACTCATCAAATCCTCTGCTACGCCAGCGGATGCGAAAGAAGCATTACTCTCCCGTGGTTGGGAGTCTGGCAATATTAGCCAATTCTTGGAGCGTGCCGGCAGTGATGCCTGCCGGCCAGATGGCTTGCCGGAGCAATTCGGCATGCGAGAAAACAAGTATTATTTGTCGCCCGAGCAGGCTCAGGCAATTTTAGAATTGCGCCTGCATCGCTTAACGGGCATGGAGCACGATAAATTACTGGCCGAGTACCAAGAAAGACTAGAGCAAATAGCGGGCTACCTCGAAATCCTAGGCTCTTCAGACGTGTTAATGTCGGTTATTCGCGCCGAACTTGAGCAAGTCATCGTTGATTTTGGCGACGAACGTCGCTCGGAAATTGTGACATCACGTCGCGACTTGACCATCGAAGATTTAATCACTGAAGAAGATCGCGTGGTTACCATTTCGCACGGTGGTTATGCTAAGAGCCAACCATTGAGTGATTACCAGGCACAAAAACGTGGTGGTCAGGGGCGCTCAGCGACAGCCGTTAAAGATGAAGACTTTGTTGAGCATTTGCTGATCGCGAGTACCCATGCGACAGTTTTGTTGTTTACCAATGCCGGTAAAGTTTATTGGTTGAAGGTGTTCCAAATTCCGCTCGCTGGCCGCCAAGCGCGCGGTCGACCAGTGGTGAATTTACTGCCGCTGGAAGAGGGCGAGCGCATTACCTCTATCCTGCCGGTACAGGAATACGATGACGATCATTACATCTTTATGGCCACTGCCAATGGCACCGTTAAGAAAACCGTATTGTCACAGTTCGCTCGTCCGCGTAGCGTAGGTTTGCGTGCTATCGAACTAGATGAAGGCGATCAACTTGTGGAAACCGCCATCACCGATGGTAATTGCGACATTTTACTGCTCGCCAGCAGTGGTAAGGCCGCTCGCTTTAAAGAGTCGGATGTGCGCGCCATGGGCCGGACCTCTAGAGGTGTGCGCGGCATTCGCTTGCACGAAGGTCAGACGGTGGTAGGCATGATTGTGCCGCAAGAAGATGGTTACGTACTGACTGTTAGTGAAAATGGTTACGGAAAACGCACAGAAGTTGCAGAATTCCCAACCAAGGGTCGCGGCACTCAGGGCGTCATCGCCATGTCCACCAGTGACCGAAATGGCGAGCTAGTGGGTGCGGTGCAAGTACTGGCCGGCGAAGAAATCATGTTGATTTCTGATCAGGGCACTATGGTGCGCACCCGCGTTGATGAAGTATCCGTGCTAAGCCGAAACACCCAAGGCGTCCGTCTGATTAAAGTTAAAGATGGCGAGCAATTGGTGGGTGTCGAGCGCATTGAAGAGTCTGAAGAGGACGAATTAGAGGATCAGGGTGAGGATTAGCCCCACCTGATTTATGAAAGAGAATTCAAATGAGCACAGACGAAAAGCCAAGTGATAAAACGCCCCTAGAGCCGTTAGTCGCCTTGAGAAATCGCATTGATTCTATCGACGCCCAAATTGGTGAGCTAATCAGTGAGCGCGCGCGCTGCGCGCAATCCGTAGCCGAGGTTAAAAAGGCGTCTGGTGAGCCCCAGGTAACTTACTACCGCCCTGAGCGCGAAGCACAAGTATTGCGCAAAGCCATGGAGCGCAACACCGGCCCTTTGGGCGACGAAGAAATGGCGCGACTATTTCGCGAAATTATGTCTGCCTGCCTGGCTTTAGAAGAACCCATAAAGGTCGCGTTCTTGGGCCCCGAGGGCACTTTTACCCAGCAAGCGTCACTCAAGCATTTCGGCAGTAGCGCTGTTACTCGGCCTATGTCGGTCATTGATGAAGTTTTTAGAGAGGTGGAAGCCGGCGCGGTAAATTATGGCGTCGTACCTGTCGAGAATTCGACCGAAGGTGTAGTCACCCATACACTCGATAACTTTATCGGCTCTAACCTAAAGATCTGTGGCGAGGTTGAGTTGCGTATCCATCATCATTTAATGGTGTCAGATGTTACGCATACAGAAGCCATTACTCGGATTTACTCCCATTCACAATCGCTGGCGCAGTGTCGCAAGTGGTTAGATGCGCATTATCCAAAAGCTGAGCGCATTGCCGTTAACTCCAACGCCGAGGCTGCAAAGCGTATAAAAGGTGAGTGGAATGCCGCCGCTATTGCCGGCGAAATGGCGGCACAATTGTACGGGCTAAAAATTCTATCGGAAAAAATAGAAGATGAACCGGATAATTCGACGCGCTTTTTAATTATCGGCACCGAGCAGGTGCCACCCAGCGGAGAAGATAAAACATCCATCGTCGCCTCGGTTAAGAATTCGCCTGGCGCGCTGCATGAATTACTCGAACCTTTTCAACGCCACAAAGTTGACCTCACTCGGGTGGAAACTCGGCCCTCGCGCTCGGGGGCATGGACCTACGTGTTTTTCATCGACTTCAAAGGTCACATTGAAAACGAAAGGGTAAAGCTGGCTTTGGCGGATGTAGCGGAGCGCGTGTCAGATTTGAAGATTTTGGGCTCTTACCCCAAGGGCGTGCTTTAAGTGGCAAATAGTTTTTTAGTTTGGCACGAGCACAGTGTTAATCAAAAAATGCACGCCATTCAAAAAGGGCAGCGCCCATGTGTGATTTGGTTTACTGGCTTAAGCGGCTCGGGCAAGTCCACCCTAGCTAATGCGCTTGAGTTGGCTCTGCTTGCTCGGAATAAGCATAGCTATTTGCTGGATGGCGACAATGTGCGCTTGGGGTTAACCTCCGATCTCGGTTTTTCCGATGCCGACCGCATTGAGAATATTCGTCGTATCGGCGAAGTCTCGCGTCTGATGGTCGACGCCGGTTTGATAGTGATTAGCGCGTTTATTTCGCCTTTTTCCGATGAAAGGGCTATCGCCAAATCATTGTTACCGAAGAGCCAGTTTTTCGAAATATTTATTGATGCGCCATTGTCTGTGTGTGAGCAGCGCGATCCTAAGGGGCTTTACAAAAAAGCCAGAGCTGGGGAAATAACACAATTTACAGGGATTGATTCAGCCTATGAAGTTCCCGAGACGCCCGATTGCGTGATAAGAACGGCCGAAACTAGCGTGACTTCCTGTGTTGATAAAATTATCGGTTTTTTAGAGGGCCAAGGTGTACTAGCGCCGCCGAAGGATACGGATTAATGTTTGAGCAAAAACCGGCGCCCATTATTGGGCGTTTAGTCGTTATAGGGGTTGGCTTAATTGGTGCTAGCTTGGCGTCCGCACTCAAAAAGCGCTCCGCTTGCACCTCGGTGATTGGTGTTGCTCGTCGGCAAGCGACAATAGATGAAGCCATTAAGGCCGGTATCATCGATGCTGGCGCCCTTGGTTTGAAGGATGTGGCGCAAGAGCTTGTTAAGGGTGACGTGGTTTTTATTGCGGTGCCAACCCTGAGTGTCGAGAGTGTATTAAGTGAGTGTAAGGAATATTTACACCCTGATGTCACCATCACCGATGGCGCGTCAGTTAAAGGCAGTGTTATTGCCGCGGCGAAGCAGGTTTACGGTGAGGTTCCGCCTCAGCTGATTCCAGGGCACCCTATTGCTGGGTCAGAAAAGAGTGGGGTTGGCGCTGCTAACCCGGGGCTGTATGAAGATCATCGCATTATCCTAACGCCCCTGCAGAATGCTGGCGCCAGCCACCTGAACCTCGTTGATAGTATGTGGAAAGCTGTCGGGGGTGAAGTCATACACATGCCTGTTGACGTGCATGATGATGTATTAGCGATGACTAGCCATCTACCCCACGCTATCGCCTTTTCACTGGTTGATACGCTGGCACACGATGCCGATAACGAAAATATTTTTAAATACGCGGCAGGCGGTTTTCGCGATTTCACGCGAATTGCCTCTAGCGACCCCGTTATGTGGCACGACATCATGCGCGCCAACCAATCCAGCGTGCTGAATGCCATCGACCTATTTGCGGCAAACCTTGCAAGGTTGAGATCTGCAGTAGCGGAAGATGACAGTGAATACCTGTTAGGTGTGTTTACGCGCGCAAAAGAAGCAAGAGATCAATTTACTCGATTATTAACTAAGCAGGCGTTTGTTCCTAAAATGCAATCATCAAATATTGAATACATCATGCAACCCGGCGGCCAAGTAAAAGGCTCAATTCGCGTACCTGGTGACAAATCTATCTCCCATCGCTCAATCATGCTCGGCTCTTTGGCCGAGGGTGTAACCGAAGTCGAAGGCTTTTTAGAAGGTGAAGACGCTCTCGCTACCTTGCAAGCTTTTCGCGACATGGGTGTTGTTATTGAGGGGCCGGTAAACGGCAGAGTTAAAATTCACGGCGTAGGTCTGCATGGTTTAAAGAAACCTGCTGGGCCATTATATGTCGGTAATTCAGGCACCTCTATGCGATTACTGGCAGGCATTTTAAGTGGCCAGCCTTTTGATTCAGTGCTCACCGGTGATGAGTCCTTATCTAAGCGCCCGATGAATCGTGTGGTAAATCCACTTAAAGCGATGGGTGCACAAATATCAGCTGAAGGTGAAAAAGGTTTGCCGCCGGTGGTGATAAAAGGTGGCGCGCCATTAAAAGCCATGGACTACACGCTGCCCATGGCCAGTGCACAGGTTAAATCTTGTGTGCTATTAGCGGGCCTTTATGCAGCAGGCGAAACCAAAGTGACTGAGCCAGCCCCCACGCGTGGGGGCGGGGGCTGGCTCAGTCACTTTGGTTTCGCCTGCTGCATAAAGGCCCGCTAATAGCACACAAGATTTAACCTGTGCACTGGCCATGGGCAGCGTGTAGTCCATGGCTTTTAATGGCGCGCCACCTTTTATCACCACCGGCGGCAAACCTTTTTCACCTTCAGCTGATATTTGTGCACCCATCGCTTTAAGTGGATTTACCACACGATTCATCGGGCGCTTAGATAAGGACTCATCACCGGTGAGCACTGAATCAAAAGGCTGGCCACTTAAAATGCCTGCCAGTAATCGCATAGAGGTGCCTGAATTACCGACATATAATGGCCCAGCAGGTTTCTTTAAACCATGCAGACCTACGCCGTGAATTTTAACTCTGCCGTTTACCGGCCCCTCAATAACAACACCCATGTCGCGAAAAGCTTGCAAGGTAGCGAGAGCGTCTTCACCTTCTAAAAAGCCTTCGACTTCGGTTACACCCTCGGCCAAAGAGCCGAGCATGATTGAGCGATGGGAGATAGATTTGTCACCAGGTACGCGAATTGAGCCTTTTACTTGGCCGCCGGGTTGCATGATGTATTCAATATTTGATGATTGCATTTTAGGAACAAACGCCTGCTTAGTTAATAATCGAGTAAATTGATCTCTTGCTTCTTTTGCGCGCGTAAACACACCTAACAGGTATTCACTGTCATCTTCCGCTACTGCAGATCTCAACCTTGCAAGGTTTGCCGCAAATAGGTCGATGGCATTCAGCACGCTGGATTGGTTGGCGCGCATGATGTCGTGCCACATAACGGGGTCGCTAGAGGCAATTCGCGTGAAATCGCGAAAACCGCCTGCCGCGTATTTAAAAATATTTTCGTTATCGGCATCGTGTGCCAGCGTATCAACCAGTGAAAAGGCGATAGCGTGGGGTAGATGGCTAGTCATCGCTAATACATCATCATGCACGTCAACAGGCATGTGTATGACTTCACCCCCGACAGCTTTCCACATACTATCAACGAGGTTCAGGTGGCTGGCGCCAGCATTCTGCAGGGGCGTTAGGATAATGCGATGATCTTCATACAGCCCCGGGTTAGCAGCGCCAACCCCACTCTTTTCTGACCCAGCAATAGGGTGCCCTGGAATCAGCTGAGGCGGAACCTCACCGTAAACCTGCTTCGCCGCGGCAATAACACTGCCTTTAACTGACGCGCCATCGGTGATGGTGACATCAGGGTGTAAATATTCCTTACACTCACTTAATACACTCTCGACACTCAGGGTTGGCACCGCAATAAAAACCACGTCACCCTTAACAAGCTCTTGCGCCACATCCTTCAAACCAAGGGCGCCAGCATCGATGATACCGGCCTTAATGGCTTCATCTATTGTCGCTTGCCGACGAGCAACACCAATCACCGAGGTGCAAGCGGAGCGCTTTTTGAGTGCGGACGCCAAGCTAGCACCAATTAAGCCAACCCCTATAACGACTAAACGCCCAATAATGGGCGCCGGTTTTTGCTCAAACATTAATCCGTATCCTTCGGCGGCGCTAGTACACCTTGGCCCTCTAAAAAACCGATAATTTTATCAACACAGGAAGTCACGCTAGTTTCGGCCGTTCTTATCACGCAATCGGGCGTCTCGGGAACTTCATAGGCTGAATCAATCCCTGTAAATTGTGTTATTTCCCCAGCTCTGGCTTTTTTGTAAAGCCCCTTAGGATCGCGCTGCTCACACACAGACAATGGCGCATCAATAAATATTTCGAAAAACTGGCTCTTCGGTAACAATGATTTGGCGATAGCCCTTTCATCGGAAAAAGGCGAAATAAACGCGCTAATCACTATCAAACCGGCGTCGACCATCAGACGCGAGACTTCGCCGATACGACGAATATTCTCAATGCGGTCGGCATCGGAAAAACCGAGATCGGAGGTTAACCCCAAGCGCACATTGTCGCCATCCAGCAAATAGCTATGCTTATTCCGAGCAAGCAGAGCCAACTCAAGCGCATTAGCTAGGGTGGACTTGCCCGAGCCGCTTAAGCCAGTAAACCAAATCACACATGGGCGCTGCCCTTTTTGAATGGCGTGCATTTTTTGATTAACACTGTGCTCGTGCCAAACTAAAAAACTATTTGCCACTTAAAGCACGCCCTTGGGGTAAGAGCCCAAAATCTTCAAATCTGACACGCGCTCCGCTACATCCGCCAAAGCCAGCTTTACCCTTTCGTTTTCAATGTGACCTTTGAAGTCGATGAAAAACACGTAGGTCCATGCCCCCGAGCGCGAGGGCCGAGTTTCCACCCGAGTGAGGTCAACTTTGTGGCGTTGAAAAGGTTCGAGTAATTCATGCAGCGCGCCAGGCGAATTCTTAACCGAGGCGACGATGGATGTTTTATCTTCTCCGCTGGGTGGCACCTGCTCGGTGCCGATAATTAAAAAGCGCGTCGAATTATCCGGTTCATCTTCTATTTTTTCCGATAGAATTTTTAGCCCGTACAATTGTGCCGCCATTTCGCCGGCAATAGCGGCGGCATTCCACTCACCTTTTATACGCTTTGCAGCCTCGGCGTTGGAGTTAACGGCAATGCGCTCAGCTTTTGGATAATGCGCATCTAACCACTTGCGACACTGCGCCAGCGATTGTGAATGGGAGTAAATCCGAGTAATGGCTTCTGTATGCGTAACATCTGACACCATTAAATGATGATGGATACGCAACTCAACCTCGCCACAGATCTTTAGGTTAGAGCCGATAAAGTTATCGAGTGTATGGGTGACTACACCTTCGGTCGAATTCTCGACAGGTACGACGCCATAATTTACCGCGCCGGCTTCCACCTCTCTAAAAACTTCATCAATGACCGACATAGGCCGAGTAACAGCGCTACTGCCGAAATGCTTGAGTGACGCTTGCTGGGTAAAAGTGCCCTCGGGGCCCAAGAACGCGACCTTTATGGGTTCTTCTAAAGCCAGGCAGGCAGACATAATTTCGCGAAATAGTCGCGCCATTTCTTCGTCGCCCAAAGGGCCGGTGTTGCGCTCCATGGCTTTGCGCAATACTTGTGCTTCGCGCTCAGGGCGGTAGTAAGTTACCTGGGGCTCACCAGACGCCTTTTTAACCTCGGCTACGGATTGCGCGCAGCGCGCGCGCTCACTGATTAGCTCACCAATTTGGGCGTCGATAGAATCAATGCGATTTCTCAAGGCGACTAACGGCTCTAGGGGCGTTTTATCACTTGGCTTTTCGTCTGTGCTCATTTGAATTCTCTTTCATAAATCAGGTGGGGCTAATCCTCACCCTGATCCTCTAATTCGTCCTCTTCAGACTCTTCAATGCGCTCGACACCCACCAATTGCTCGCCATCTTTAACTTTAATCAGACGGACGCCTTGGGTGTTTCGGCTTAGCACGGATACTTCATCAACGCGGGTGCGCACCATAGTGCCCTGATCAGAAATCAACATGATTTCTTCGCCGGCCAGTACTTGCACCGCACCCACTAGCTCGCCATTTCGGTCACTGGTGGACATGGCGATGACGCCCTGAGTGCCGCGACCCTTGGTTGGGAATTCTGCAACTTCTGTGCGTTTTCCGTAACCATTTTCACTAACAGTCAGTACGTAACCATCTTCTTGCGGCACAATCATGCCTACCACCGTCTGACCTTCGTGCAAGCGAATGCCGCGCACACCTCTAGAGGTCCGGCCCATGGCGCGCACATCCGACTCTTTAAAGCGAGCGGCCTTACCACTGCTGGCGAGCAGTAAAATGTCGCAATTACCATCGGTGATGGCGGTTTCCACAAGTTGATCGCCTTCATCTAGTTCGATAGCACGCAAACCTACGCTACGCGGACGAGCGAACTGTGACAATACGGTTTTCTTAACGGTGCCATTGGCAGTGGCCATAAAGATGTAATGATCGTCATCGTATTCCTGTACCGGCAGGATAGAGGTAATGCGCTCGCCCTCTTCCAGCGGCAGTAAATTCACCACTGGTCGACCGCGCGCTTGGCGGCCAGCGAGCGGAATTTGGAACACCTTCAACCAATAAACTTTACCGGCATTGGTAAACAACAAAACTGTCGCATGGGTACTCGCGATCAGCAAATGCTCAACAAAGTCTTCATCTTTAACGGCTGTCGCTGAGCGCCCCTGACCACCACGTTTTTGTGCCTGGTAATCACTCAATGGTTGGCTCTTAGCATAACCACCGTGCGAAATGGTAACCACGCGATCTTCTTCAGTGATTAAATCTTCGATGGTCAAGTCGCGACGTGATGTCACAATTTCCGAGCGACGTTCGTCGCCAAAATCAACGATGACTTGCTCAAGTTCGGCGCGAATAACCGACATTAACACGTCTGAAGAGCCTAGGATTTCGAGGTAGCCCGCTATTTGCTCTAGTCTTTCTTGGTACTCGGCCAGTAATTTATCGTGCTCCATGCCCGTTAAGCGATGCAGGCGCAATTCTAAAATTGCCTGAGCCTGCTCGGGCGACAAATAATACTTGTTTTCTCGCATGCCGAATTGCTCCGGCAAGCCATCTGGCCGGCAGGCATCACTGCCGGCACGCTCCAAGAATTGGCTAATATTGCCAGACTCCCAACCACGGGAGAGTAATGCTTCTTTCGCATCCGCTGGCGTAGCAGAGGATTTGATGAGTTCAATCACCACGTCGATGTTGGCGATGGCAACCGCTAAACCTTCCAGCAGATGACCGCGCTCGCGCGCTTTGCGCAGCAGGTACACGGTACGCCGAGTAACCACTTCTCGCCTGTGGCGCACGAAATGCGACAGCATTTCTTTCAGGTTCAATATTTTTGGCTGGCCATCCACTAGGGCGACGACGTTAATACCAAATACATTCTCCAGTTGCGTTTGGGCATAAAGATTGTTGAGGATAACCTCGCCAACTTCGCCACGTTTCAGCTCAATAACAACACGCAAGCCGTCTTTATCGGACTCATCGCGCAGCTCACTGATGCCTTCAATTTTTTTGTCTTTTACCAGTTCAGCGATTTTTTCGATCAGACGCGCCTTGTTAACCTGATAAGGGATTTCAGAAATGACGATACGCTCGCGATTATTTTTTGGGTCAACTTCGACCACAGCGCGAGAGCGAATATAAATGCGACCGCGGCCAGTGCGGTAGGCTTCGATAATGCCAGCCCGGCCGTTGATAATACCCGCCGTTGGAAAATCAGGGCCGGGGATATATTCCATCAGCTCATCAACGGTAATATCTTCGTTATCAATCAGCGCTAAACAACCCTTCACAACCTCGGTTAGGTTATGAGGCGGGATGTTAGTCGCCATACCTACTGCAATACCGGACGAACCATTCACCAGCAAATTGGGAATGCGCGTTGGCAATACCGCTGGTATTAATTCTGTGCCGTCATAGTTGGGCACATAATCGACCGTTTCTTTATCTAAATCGGCAAGTAGATCATGGGCAATTTTGGCCATGCGAATTTCGGTATAACGCATCGCCGCCGCGGAATCGCCATCGACGGAACCGAAGTTACCTTGCCCGTCCACTAACATGTAGCGCAGGCTAAAGGGCTGGGCCATGCGCACGATGGTGTCGTACACAGCAGAATCGCCATGCGGGTGGTATTTACCAATCACGTCGCCGACAACACGGGCGGATTTTTTGTAGGCTTTATTCCAATCATTATTCAGTTCGCTCATGGCGAAAAGTACGCGCCGATGAACGGGTTTAAGGCCGTCTCTGACATCGGGTAAGGCCCGCCCGACGATTACACTCATGGCGTAATCTAAATAAGATTGCTTCAACTCGTCTTCGATGTTGACAGGTAAAATTTCTTTGGCTAATTCACCCATGGAATACAGCTTTCCTTTTTGTTGTTTTAACCCGAGGTAAAAACCCCACAATCATATCTGGCTAGGCTGCCTCAGCTCAGTCTTGAAAGACCCGCGAAGAGGTAGTTATAGGCGCCGGATATTACCATATTTTCAATAACATAGGCACGCCCTCTGCTTCCGGCATCAGTTCGACGTTATACTGCTCGGTAAAAGGCCATTAAGCGCTGAAATTTGCACGTTTTTTACTCCGAATGGATCACTTTTTAACCATTCAAGACCGTTGGAGCTTTCAAATTCAATGAAGACCATAGATTGTTTGATTCAGCCTCGGTGGATTGCACCTGTCGTTCCGCAGGGCAAGCTATTGGAAGCTTGTGCTATCGCAGTCCATGACGGCGCGATTATCGACATTTGCACCAGCGCCGCTGCGGCTCAGCGCTACCAGCCTATTAATCATTATGATCTACCCGAACATCTGCTATTTCCCGGGCTTGTGAATAGCCACGGGCATGCAGCAATGACGCTGCTGAAGGGATTTGCCGATGACCAGCCGCTAAAAGTCTGGCTAGAGCAGCATATCTGGCCTGCTGAGGCACAACATGTTTGCTTCGATTTTGTCAGTCAAGGTACAGAGCTTGCCATCGCTGAAATGCTGCTCTCTGGCACAACCTGCTTTTCCGATATGTATTTTTATCCGCAAGCCGCTGCCAAAGTGGTGCATGCTTCCGGCATTCGGGCCCAACTTTGTTTTCCCGTGTTGGATTTCCCTACGCCGGGCACGCCAAGCGTGGACCAATACTTCAGCCAGGGCTTAAAGCTTCACGATGAAATGCGCAATCATTCGAGAATAACCATCGCCTTTGGTCCGCACGCTCCCTATACAGTGTCTGATGAACACCTAGAGCGCGTAGCGACCCTCGCGTCAGAATTAGACCTTTGTATTCAAATTCACTTGCACGAAACGGCCGAAGAGGTGGAGACCAGCCTAGCTAAATATGGCATGAGACCCATAGAGCGCTTAGCCAAGCTAGGCATTTTGGGGCCCAAAACCCAATGCGTACATATGACTCAAGTCGATGCAGTGGATTTGCAATTACTCGCCGATCATCAATGCCATGTGATCCATTGCCCCGAAAGCAATATGAAATTAGCCAGCGGTATATGCCCTGCCGATAACATTCAAAGGGCAGGCATCAATATCGCGCTCGGAACAGACGGCGCTGCGAGCAACAACGATCTTAATATGATCGGCGAGATGAAAACGGCAGCTCTGCTAGGCAAAGTGGCCGCGGAGCGCGCCGACGTGCTGTCAGCTCACGACGTATTAACCATGGCAACCCTTAATGGCGCTAAGGCATTAGGTTTAGAGGATAAGATCGGCAGTATTGAGGTTGGCAAGCGCGCAGATTTTGCTGTGCTTAAAATAGATGGCCTCAGTACGCCAGTCTATGACCCTATTTCCCAGCTGGTCTACACCGACTGCGCGCATAATATTAGCCACGTATGGGTGGACGGTCGGCTATTGGTAGAAAATAGACGGCTCACCAGCCTTGATCAGGATGGCATTATTAAAAACACACAAGATTGGCAGACTAAAATCGCCAATTAACTCTTGAAAGAATAATCTACAAGCCCGCGGGACTTGGTAACAATTTTATGAACACAAATGTAGATAGTACAGAAGTCGCAAAATTTGAAGCGCTAGCAGCCCGCTGGTGGGACCCGACGAGCGAATTTAAACCCTTGCACGATATAAACCCACTCAGGGCAAATTATATTGATCTTAAGTCAAAGGTTGCCGGGAAAAAATTACTCGATGTAGGATGTGGTGGCGGCTTGCTTTGCGAAGCTATGGCACACCGAGGTGCACTGGTCACCGGCATTGATATGGGGGATGCACCGCTCAAAATCGCACGGCTACACGCCCTTGAGTCTGAATTAAGTATTCATTACACCCAAACAACAGCCGAAGAATTTGCCCAGGAGCATGAACAACAGTTTGATGTTGTCACTTGTCTCGAAATGTTAGAGCATGTACCAGACCCTAGTTCGGTCATCGCAGCCTGCGCGGCCATGACAAAACCCGGTGGACACTTATTTTTTTCTACCTTAAACCGAAATTTAAAAAGTTACGCCTTTGCAATATTAGGCGCTGAATATATTTTACAACTGTTGCCAAAAGGCACCCATGACTATAAGAAATTTATTCGCCCCTCTGAATTAGCTCAATGGATGCGAGCCGCTAACATTGAAACGCAAAACATGGTTGGCCTCGCTTACAACCCAATAACTAAAAAATATAAATTAGACCCTAACGATGTGTCTGTAAATTACATCGTGCATGCAGTAAAGCCTCATGGCTAATAACGTTATTTTATTTGATCTCGATGGTACCCTCGTCGATACAGCACCTGATTTTGAAGCAACGATAAACGCTGTTCGCGCGAGCCTGAACATGTCGGCACTTGCCTTAAGTGAAATTTTGCCTATGATCAACCATGGTGCCGTAGCCATGACACAGCTTGCATTTTCAGTCCGTGAGATAGACGAAGATTTCAATGACTTAAAACAGAAATTTCTCGATCAATACACACACAACATCGGCAAACATAGCCGGGTATATACAGGGCTGCACGAGCTGTTAGCTCGGTTTGAGCACGAAAGGCAGCCTTGGGGTATTGCCACCAACAAACCGCGCAAATACGCCGAAAGGTATCTAGGCTTTCTGCCCGCGCAGCCAACACTGTTAATTTGCGGCGATGATGTTGAAAAGCCAAAGCCAGATCCCATGATGCTGTATAAAGCAGCAGAAATGCTCAGTTTGCCACCGAGCAAAGTGGGGTATGTAGGCGATCACGAGCGCGATATTATCGCGGCAAAGGCTGCCGGCATGTTTAGCATAGCCGCTAGCTACGGCTACATGTGTCAAAACGAATGCGCATCACACTGGCAAGCGGATATAATTGCCAAAAGCTCTAAAGAGCTAGCGGAATTTATTTATAGCTACACTGGAATATCCAAGCGGTTTTAGGACAAAGCTCTATGAACATCAATGAATATCAAGCCCCCGATCAACTGCTGAAAGATAAAATCATTCTTGTTACCGGTGCGGGTAGTGGCATAGGGAAAACCGCGGCCTTAACCTTCGCGCGCTACGGTGCCACCGTTGTTCTATTGGGGCGGACAATTTCTAAACTTGAGAAAATCTATGATTTGATCGTGTCGGAAGCCTTGCCAGAGCCCGCGATTTACCCCATCAATTTCGAAGGTGCGAGCGAGAAAGATTACAACGACATGTGCGATCGCTTAAATGAGGAGTTTGGGCTAATCGACGGCATTCTTTACAATGCGGCAGATTTGGGCGACAGAACCCCCATCGAAAATTACGCCATAGATGTGTGGATGCGTCTGTTCCAAGTAAATGTACACAGCCCATTTATGATGACCAAGGCCCTGCTCCCTCTGTTGCGAAAATCAGAGGCTGCTAGCGTATTATTTACGGGCTCTAGCGTTGGCTACAAAGGTCGAGCCTATTGGGGAGCCTACGCCGCCAGCAAAGCTGCAGCCGAGAATTTAATGCAAACCCTCGCTGACGAGGAAGATGGCACCAGCAAAGTGCGCATTAATAGTATTAACCCGGGTGGTACACGCACACCTATGCGCGCTAAAGCCTACCCTGCCGAAAATCCAAGCTCCGTTAAAACGCCCGACGCACTCATGCCGAGTTACTTGTATTTTATGGGTAAAGATTCGGCAGGGGTTAGTGGTAAGCAATTCAACACAACGGAGTTTAGAGAAGCGTAAAGCTCGGCCGATCGAACTCAGTATTACTCAGGGCTAGCGCCTTCGGCCGGCTGCGCACCTGATGCCTCCTGATTAGAAGCGCCGGTATCTTTCTCTGCTTCAGCGGCTGCATCATTAGCCGGCAAACTAACGCCCGTTTCAGACACTGGTGGCCTAGGAGTGATATCGCTATGGGCCACGACTATATTATTCTTCAAAATAACAGAGTGAACCTTTTCCTTCCTGTCAGTTTTTTGCCGCTGATAAAAAAGAAACACCGCCGTGTGTTTTTTAACGTGTTCTTCATAGCGGTAAGTGAATGTCTGCTGGTCGTTACTTTTTTCGATAAATGACGGCGGGCCGACATGCTGAAGTAACCACTGAGTATTGGTGACGCCAACATCGATAGAGTTCCAAACATTTTCTGGTAAGGGATGATTTTGATATAGGTAGCTATGGGTTTCACGTATATCAACTGCATGACAGGAAAACAGTAAAAAACTAAGTGTCAACAAACCTATTTTGCTCACGCTAGCTTACCGTTTCAATCGCAGGCCTTTGCAACATAGCGAGTAAATTCACCTCAGCTTGAGACATGCCGGTTGCTGCTGCAACTTGGGCAACTGATAAGCCTTGGCTCACCATGTTAGCGGCTTGCGCATACCGAGACTCGGCTTTTGGCAGGCTATATTTCAGACTTGGAACCGGAGTTTCTACAGCTTTGGACGCCTTTTTGTTGGTGCCTTTGATGACCACATTTTTTTCAATGGAGAGTAGTTTACGCCCCATACCCACTAAACCACTGTTGCTTGTATGGATAGCCCTTCTAAGGTCCTCTAAGCTTTCGCGCACCAAAACCTCTTGGCGTCTAACTTTAGCGAAGCTGCTCATAGCCAGCGCAATGGCAACCCAACTCATTGCAACAACACCCACTAGAATGACTTCAAGTGAAGAAAATTGTGTTACTAGTTGTTCCATCTGCTCGCCTCCGCTCTACACATTTTCCACATCGGCCCATTCTTCACCGGACAATAGCTTATTTAGCTCGATGAGAATTAGCAGCTCGCTGTTTTTATGGCATACACCTTGAATGAATTTTGCTGATTCGTCATTGCCAACATTGGGGGCTGTTTCAATTTCTGACTGACGTAAATACACGACCTCGGCAACACTGTCGACCAATATTCCCACTACGTGGTTGTCTGCCTCAATGATGACGATGCGAGTATTGTCATTGATTTCACCTGACTCCAAGCCAAACCTATGGCGCGTATCAATAACCGTGACCACATTACCCCTGAGATTGATAATACCCAAAACGTAAGAAGGCGCCCCAGGTACCGGTGCGATTTCTGAATAGCGCAACACCTCCTGCACCTGCATGACGTTGATACCGTAAGTCTCGCCGGCCAGCTTGAAAGTAACCCACTGCAGGATTGGGTCATCGCTAGATTTATTTTTTGCAGAGCTAGTAGCCATGTTCAAAGTTCCTCGACGAGCAGCGTCAAATTGTTAACGGCAGTCTCTTTAATATAGATTAAAGCAGCTTCTATGCCAGTACGTTGCAAATATAGCGTTCAAACACCTTTAGATTTCTTGGTGTTCTTATCTGAGCCCGCCAAAATAACCCCCATGTTAGGTATATCTATTAGCGCACACATATGCTCTTTCACGGTTCCCGCCAACCAGGGCCTCAAACCCCGCCCCTGACGCCATTTAACGTCCTCGGGGTCTAAGGTTCTGGGTTGTTGTACCGAATCAACCGCTAAACCCCAGTTTAAGCCATCAATGGAAATGACGTATTTCGCCGACGCCAAGAAGGCGGGATCGTAGCGTTCGGGCATTACGAAAAGCGCCGTATTGACCGTCTTAATTTGACCCATTGGCGTGGGTTGGAGCCCCATGAACCATTTTGCCTGTCCAAATATTGGCGTAAGCTCTTGCGTGATGGGCTGAATTTGCCCTAGCGCTATCAATGGCACTGCCAAGGTTAGCCCGTGCACCTTAAAAAGAAGCACATCAAAGCGCTCCTGGGCCCAACTTGGACGCCCATTTTCACACCAAGCAATTTCCTTAACGGGCTCTGAAGCTTCTGAGGCTTCTGGCTCTAAGACTGGACTAGTTTCAGAAAGGGCTGGCTTTGGGATGGGCTGCTCTACAGCTGTCGGTGGCGACGCCTTAGGAGCAACCGGCGCCGGAGCGTTACTCGGCTGGGGAGCCAAGGGAGCAGACCTGAGCAGCTTGGCTAATTTTTCCTTATCGAAACTGGGCGCTTCCAAATAGGAGGGCTGCACAGCTGGCGACGGCTTAGGGCTCGTTTGTACGACTGCCCGACCCACAAGCTGATCACTCTTTTGGCCCACCATCGCAAGCGCAGGTTCTGGTTCAGGCGCAGGTGTCTCCTCGTATAGGAGTTCTGCGAGATAATCGCAGACAGAGTCGGTTGGGTTGTTAATCATTACGAGACATGCTCAAGGTTTGGCGCTTTAATTGTAGAAAACCATTTTAAACATTGACGATAGGCTTCAACGCCGTGGCTTTCGGCACTAAAAATATGCGGAAATTGCCCTCCCTTACTGGCGTCGCGGAACTTAGTATCAACCGGTATGCGCCCAGGAAAAACCAACTCGCCGTAGTGATTTCTTAAGTGTCGCAAACTGGAAATTGACGCCTGAGTACGGCGATCGTACATCGTAGGCAATATGGCATACTCAATTGCCTTTGGACGCGAGCGCGACATCATCTTCAAGGTGTGAGTCATCCTCTCTAAGCCTTTAAGGGCCAGAAATTCCGTTTGAACCGGAATTAGCAGTTTGTCACAAGCCGCTAGAGCATTAACGAGCAATATTCCGAGCAATGGCGGACTATCAATAATTGCAATATCAATAGTGGATGAAATCAACCCAAGCGCTTTACCTAGCACTAAACCTAAGCCATCTTTACCAATGGCCTGACGCTCAAGGGTCGCGAGAGCCGTTGACGAGGGCATCATGGAAACTAAAGGCATAGGCGTTGGAAGCAGCAGTGACTCAACGAATTCTTTGCTTAGTTTATCCTTGAATTGAAATAAACTGTAGGAGCCTAGCTCTTGATGATCGGGGTCTTTGCCAAAATAACTGGAAAGCGAACCGTGAGGGTCAATATCAATCAATAGCACGCGCTTGCCTGAGGCAGCCGCTAGGCCAGCCAAGGTAATTGCGCTAGTGGTTTTACCAACCCCACCCTTTTGATTCGCCACGGTCCAGACTTCCACCATAACCCCATTTTAAAAAAGACGTCGCCATTATATTGACGCTGTTTGACTATTCGTCAGTTTGCTCAGACACACGCGATGGATCACTGGTAAATAAAATGCCACCGCTTTCAAGTTTAATCGCCCGCAGACCATTAATCTTTGCCGGCTCACTCGGTGGTTGACTTTCGTTTACGGCTTGATTCAGCTCAGGCAGAAGATTGGGGGCCTCCCCAAACTCCTGTGCTGACTTTGCCGGCTCTGCCGCTGGCTGCTTCAATGAAGCAGGTACTTCAACGAAGGTATCAGCGTCTAAAATCGCGTTCACATCCTGGTCATCTAAAGACCGAGTGGGTCTATCGGGCTTTTCCCTCGCCACCATCAGCACAACGCGCCGGTTCTGAGCGCGCCCAGCCTCTGTAGAGTTATCGGCAATGGGCTGAAATTCTCCATAGCCAACCGCAGATAACCTTTCCGGCGCCACGCCCTTGTCAGCAAGTAATTTTACCACTGCACTGGCTCGAGCAGCAGACAACTCCCAATTGCTCGGAAAAAGACTGGTTTGAATGGGCTCGCTATCGGTGTACCCCTCCACCTGAACAGGATTTTTGCCGCTCGAGAGATGTTTAGCTATTTCCGCGAAAATCAATTTTGCGTCAGCGCTTGGCGTCGCGCTGGCCGAACTAAACAGCACATTGCTGTTTAGTCCTATTTCCAGCCAAAATTCGTTGCTGTTAATGGACACCAAATCCCTGTCAATGAGATCGGCTAACGACTCGGACAAATTTTCAGCCATGTGTGGTAGGTCAGTTTGCTTTTCAAAAGCACCCTCCCCCATCCCCTCGCCTAGTTTAGGCTTAGTGTTTTCAATAACAGAGGGGTCACTCGAAAGACTCGGCTCGCCCACCTGTATTGGATTTAGGGTTTGCGACTGGAATTTAAAGGTACTGACTAGGGTATCTGATAGAACACGGTATTTTGTTTCAGACACCTGAGAGACGGAGTACATCACCACAAAAAACGCAAATAACAGCGTAATAAAGTCAGCATAAGACACTAACCAGCGCTCGTGATTCACGGCTAAATGTGCCGATCGACGCCTTGCCATGTTAACTACGGGATGTAACCATTGAGTTTCATCTCAATGGCCTTGGGATTTTCACCTTCAGCAATTGCCACAATCGCCTCAATAATTAACTCCCGATAACGACTCTGTTCTTGAACGCACATCGCCAGCTTATTCGCGATAGGGATCAGCAACAGGTTCGCAAACGCAACACCGTATATCGTCGCGACAAATGCCACTGCGATACCCGGCCCCAGTTGCGAGGGATCGGCGAGGTTCTGCATAACCGAAATGAGCCCCATGACAGCACCTAAGATGCCAATGGTTGGAGCGTAACCACCCATACTCTCATAAAACCTTACGGCGTCGGCATCCCGCCCTTCGATGATGATTAAGTCATTTTCCAACACTCTGCGAATGTCTTCTGGCTCGCTACCGTCAACCAGTAATTGCAGCCCTTTTCTTGCGAACAAATCCTTTTCTGTTTCAGAAAGGGTTTCCAAGCCAAGTAGACCTTCTTTTCTCGCCGCCATTGCCCATTTCACACTGCGCTTTACGCCTTCACTGAAGGGTGTTGGCGGCGGCGTGATAATCCAAGGTAACAATGACAAGGAGCGGCGGATACGGTCTTTAGGGGTTTGCAGTAGCGCCGCACCGATGGTACCGCCAATAACAATTAACGCTGCCGGACCGTTGAGTAAACTATTCCAGCTGCCCCCCTCCAGCATATTACCGCCCAGCAAGGCGGCAAAGCCGATAAAAACACCAATTAAGGTTAAGAAATCCATTTTATAATTCCTTAACCAGTAGACCGCTTAATTCAGAAAGCTTTACAGTCCGGTCAGATAAACCCTCGCGTACGATTGCCTGCGGCATACCATAGATAATGCAACTTGCCTCATCTTGGGTCCAAACCGTTCCCGCCCGCGATTTTATTAATCTTGCGCCTTCTTTTCCATCGCTCCCCATACCCGTCAATACAATTGCTAACACCTGGTGACCAAAACATTTTGCAGCACTTGCGAAAGAAATATCAACGCAAGGGCGGTAATTTACACGATCATCACCGGCAATAACTTGGATGGTTTTCAAGCTCGGATCGAGCATTAGCTGGCGCCCGCCGGGGGCCAGATAAACGACGCCCGGTTTTAGTATATCGCCAGACTCCGCCTCCCTGACCGAGAGTGAGCTTTGCTTATCCAAGCGATCGGCGTAGGCTCGCGTGAAATTTTCAGGCATATGCAAAACTAAAATAATGGGCACAGTGAAGTTTTTCGGCAAGCCCTTAATAACTTCTGATATGGCTAAAGGACCTCCCGTTGAGGCGCCAATAAGTATCAGTTTTATTCTGTCTTTAAGTGGTTCGGCGGAAGGTTTTGGTTCAACAATTTTAGCTGGCGTTACAGATCTAATGGAAATGTCGGCTTTCGGCTTTGCGATGGCGATTATTTTTTGATGTAATTTGGCCTTGAGCGCCTCCGAGTTTCTTGAGACTTCGGAAAAATTTTTCGGTAGAAAATCTACCGCGCCAGCATCTAACGCGTCTAGCGTTGTCCGTGCTCCCTCGTAAGTGAGGGAGGAAAACATCAATATTGGGGTTGGACAGTCCTGCATAATAAACTTCACAGCACTTACGCCATCCATCATGGGCATTTCATAGTCCATGGTGATGACATCAGGTTTTAGCTGTTTGGCTTTTTCTATTGCTTCGCGCCCATTGGCGGCAATGCCGACAACTTGTAATTGAGGATGAGAGCCAATCATTTCCTTCAGCCGCTGCTGAAAAAAATTAGAGTCATCAACAATGAGTACCTTGATGACCATCTACCGCCCCCATAAATAATAAATTAACGTGCTATGAAAAATCCCCACAATAGTTAACTGCATGAATATTCGCCAATAATGCTGACTATCGTTTTTGACCTGCATAGCGTTTCAACATGCTTGGCACGTCCAAAATTAATGCGATGCCACCATCACCTGTGATAGTCGCGCCAGCCATACCGGGTGTGCCTTGGAGCATCTTGCCAAGCGGCTTAATCACAACCTCTTCTTGACCTATCAGTTGATCCACTACAAAGCCAACTCTTTGGGTTCCGACGTTAACAATAACCACATGTGCAGCTTTAGGCTGTTTTATATCCCGCCCACCCTTAACGAGCCAGCGCTTCAGATGAAACACGGGTACGGCTTTTTCTCTAACAGTCACACACTCTTGTCCATCAACAATGTTGATGCGAGTAAGATCCATATGAAATATTTCATTGACGCTAACCAATGGCAGCGCAAAGGTTTGATTAGCGAGCATGATCATGAGCGTGGGCATGATTGCCAATGTGAGCGGAACCTTAATGATGATTCGCGTGCCTTCATTGAGCTTAGATTGTATCTCGATAGAACCATTTAACTGGGTAATTTTTGTCTTGACCACATCCATGCCTACACCGCGGCCAGACACATCAGAAATTTCAGTTTTAGTAGAAAACCCAGGGGCAAAGATCAATGCAAAAGCTTCAACATCGGAAAGTCGCTGAGCAGCATCTTCATCGAGAATGCCTTTTTCTACCGCTTTCTCACGCAGCTTTTCAGGGTCCATACCGCCGCCATCATCGGTAATAGACAGAAGAATATGATCGCCCTCTTGCTCCGCTGCCAGAATAACTTTTCCCGTGCGCGGCTTACCTTTGCTCTCTCTTACATCGGGTAGTTCAATGCCGTGGTCGACCGAATTTCTGACCAAGTGAACAAGGGGGTCAGCCAGCGCTTCGACGAGGTTTTTATCTAGATCTGTCTCCTCACCCTGAAGCTCTAGGTTAATATCTTTCTTTAACGTGCGCGCCAAATCACGAACAACCCGGGGGAAGCGACCGAACACTTTCTTAATGGGTTGCATACGGGTTTTCATCACCGAGGTCTGCAAATCGGCGGTGACAACATCCAAATTACTCACGGCCTTAGTTAGCGCCTCGTCGTTGGTATTCAAGCCGAGCCGAACCAATCGATTTCGCACTAACACCAACTCGCCAACCATATTCATGATGTCATCGAGGCGTTGGGTGTCCACTCTAACCGTAGTTTCAGCCGCAGGGGCTGGCGTGGCATCGCGGGCGGGCGCTGGTGCTGCGGGCGTAACCGGCGCTTTAGCTGATGGTTTTGCAGGTGTTGTGGCAGCAGGCTCTGGTGTAGATTTCGCTGCGGGTTTAGCCGGTGTTGTCGCGGGTGTTGTTGCGGGTGCCGGTTTTTTCGCTGCGGCAGTTGATTTTGGAGCCTCAGCCTTTGGCGCAACAACTGGGCCCTTGCCTTTACCGTGAAGCTCGTCCAAAAGCGCTTCGAACTCGTCGTCGGTAATTAAGTCACTGGCGCCAGCGGCCGGTGCCGGAGATGGGCTTGGTTTTACGACGGCGCTAGGCCCCTTGCCCTTGCCATGCAATTGATCGAGTAAGTCATCAAATTCATCTTCGGTGATTTCGTTACTGTTTGCTGCAACGCCTTTTCCAGCATCTTTAGATGCAGGACTAGAGACCTGCGGTGCAGGTTGCTTTTTAGCTGGACCCTTACCTTGACCATGTAATTGATCTAATAACGCCTCGAATTCGTCGTCGGTAATGTCATCAGATTCTGGTTTAGCCTCTGCTTGATTTGCTTCAGGTGGATCTATCGCATCCAGTAGATCGTTAAACTCTGAATCGGTGATATCACCTTCTTTAGCAACGTCTTGCGCACTTGACGCTTGCCCTTCGACGGATGCTGGTTCGGGCTCAACCTCGGCTATCGCTGCAGGGGCGTCATTTAAGTCTTCGAGATTTACCAACCTTTCGAGCTGATGAATCAGTTCAGCACTCGCTGGCGTCAACGGCTCGCGGCTTTGCACCTCATCAAACTGTAGATTTACCGCATCCAGTGCTTGCAGTACTACATCCATAAGTTCAGATGTAACCGACCGCTTTCCAGTACGTAAAATATCAAATAAATTTTCTGTAATATGGCAGCAGTCAACCATTGCACCCAATTGCAAAAAACCAGCACCACCTTTAACCGTGTGAAATCCACGGAAGATGGCGTTCAATAAATCCTTATCGTCAGGTTGGCGCTCTAACTCTACGAGCTGTTCCGACAATTTTTCCAATATCTCCCCTGCTTCCACTAGGAAGTCTTGTAAGATATCGTCGTCATCGCCAAAGCCCATTCAGCGCTCCTTAACTAGCAAAGGTTTAAACTCAGAATCCGAGACTTGAAAGTAAGTCATCGACATCGTCCTGGCCCGAAACCACGTCACCGCGTTTATCTGCGTGAATTTGTGGCCCTTCTCCAGCAGTATCTTTACCTGCCGCAACTTGGTTATCGGCGGGCATTTGAATTCCTGTAATTTCTTCTACTTGGCCTGCCAGTCTCATTAGATCTACCAGACTGGTTTCCACATCCGAGACCAATCCAATCACTTTCTTCAACACTTGTCCGGTTAAGTCCTGGTAGCCTTGCTCCAAAATAATATCTTGAAGATTGGCATTTAAGATTCCAGCACCGGTTTCCATTTGATCCAAAAACTGATCCATACGCCTATAAAGCTCGCGAAAATCTTCCGCGCTTAATTCACGACGAATCAGTGCTTGCCATTGCAATTTAAGGGAGTTTGCTTCGCGACCTAGGTCCATGGCAATCGGCGCAGACGCTTCGACCTTATCCATGGTTTTGTCAGCTGCATCTTGAGTAAGCTTTAATACATAATTTAATCGGTCACTTGCATCGGTGAGGCTATCTGCCTCTGATACGGGTGCGTCGATATTAAAATTACGGATGGCAGTGTGTAAGCCACGAGTAAGTTTCCCAACTCTGTTAAACAGGTGCCGGTCGCGACTCTCAATAATTTGTTCGATCAGCTTGGATGCATCTTCGTAATTGTCGCCTTCCAGTTTTTCGATCAGGAGTTTGGCGCAATCACGAAGCTCTGACACAAACTCTTGGTTGCCCAGATCTTCAGATTCGTTATTCATGGCTGCCTTTGTCACTGCTTAGGGGTTATCCAACGCGCTCAAAAATTTTGTCTATCTTTTCTTTGAGTACTTGGGCAGTAAAAGGCTTGACCACATAGCCGCTCACACCAGCTTGAGCTGCCTCAATAATCTGATCTCTCTTCGCTTCGGCCGTCACCATCAATACCGGTAGCGCGGCTAAGCGCTCGTCAGCACGAACGTGTTTGAGCAGTTCAATACCTGTCATGCCAGGCATATTCCAGTCGGTGACCAAAAAATCGAAATCTCCCGATTTCAACATGGGAAGTGCCGTTGCGCCATCATCAGCCTCTTGCGTATTACTGAAGCCTAAATCACGTAAAAGGTTTTTGATGATGCGTCTCATTGTTGAAAAGTCATCAACGATAAGAATTTTCATGTTTTTGTCCAAAGCAACCTCCGTCGTACCTGCTGGACCCCATTCAACTTTCAGTCTAGTAGCTGGATGACTACTAGCCAGTTTTAGTCATTAAATCGTTCATTTTATTGCTGTTTGGTCTAATCGGTGTCTCTATGCCAACCGGAAAGCTTGGCCTTTAGCCGTGCGGCTGCCTGAGAGTGTATTTGAGAAACACGGGATTCGCTCACACCCAGAACCTGGCCTATTTCCTTTAGGTTCAATTCCTCGTCGTAGTACAGAGAAAGTACCAATTGTTCCCTTTCGGGTAGTTGGGTTATCGCCTGCGCAAGCGATTGCTTTAGCGCCTGCCGCTCAAAAGCGTCTGTGGGGGGCTCTAAGCCTATGGACGTGGGCTTCTCGTCGAGCACTGAATCGTCGTCGCCGGCAGACTCTTCGTAGCTGAAAAGCTTGCTGCTAGAGGTATCCTGCAGAATGCTTCGGTATTCATCGAGGCTGACAGAGAGCTCATCGGCGATCTCTTTTTCGCTCGCCGTACGCCCTAATCTAGCTTCTAAGTAGCGTACTGTCTCAGCCACGCGGCGGGCATTTCTGTGAACGGAACGAGGCACCCAGTCACCTTTTCGGGTCTCATCCATAATTGAGCCACGAATACGAATACCCGCATAGGTCTCGAAGCTCGCGCCTTTGGACGGGTCAAACTTCTGGGCCGCTTCTATTAATCCAATCATGCCGGCCTGAATAAGATCGTCAACCTGCACACTGGCAGGCATTTTAAGCATGAGATGGTAGGCGATACGCTTTACCAGAGACGCATAATCTTCGATTCGAATGGGATCACTGGCTTCGCGACTTGCCTGATCGTACATGGCTAACCCCTCAACTGCTGCCATCGGTCAAACGCCTGCTTCCGATGTTTCTAGCAAACGCTCAACAAAAAACTCCAAATTGCCTGACGCAGCTTTCGGTAATGGCCACTCTGAAACTCGGCTTGCCAAAGATCTGATGGCAATCGATGCCTTCGATTGCGGTGAATAGTCGACCAGGGCTTTCTGGTGTTGCACGGCTTTGCGCACATTTTCATCAAAGGGCACAGAGCCCTCAAATTGTAGGGCTACGTCGAGGAACTTGTCGCACACTTGCTGCAAACGCTTGACCAACAATTGGCCTTCATTGGCAGAGCGCGTCATATTCGCCACCACGCGAAAACGCTGCATGCCCGCATCTCTATGCAATAACTTAATGAGTGCATAGGCGTCCGTCACCGACGATGGTTCGTCACAGACCACCACTAGCGCCTCGTTGGCAGCCCGTACAAAACTCACCACGGTATCGCTAATGCCTGCGGCTGTGTCGATTACCAACACATCCAACTGATCCGAAATATCGCTAAAAGCGCGAATAAGCGCGCCATGCTGCTGTTTACTAAGGGAAGCCATTTGCTGAACCCCGGACGACGCGGGCACAATCCTAACCCCTCCGGGACCGCTGATCAGCACATCGCGCAAAGAGCATTCGCCAGAAAGCACGTCGGCGAGCGTCTTATTCGCGCGAATGCCCAGTAACACATCGACATTGGCAAGCCCTAGGTCAGCGTCTAACAGCATGACCCTGCGACCGAGTTGCGCGAGTGCTATGCTCATATTCACCGATATATTGCTTTTCCCTACGCCACCCTTGCCGCCGGTTACCGCTATGACTTGAACTGGATGGTGCCCCATGACTACTCCTACAAATGAGTCTTGCCTTGATTATAGTTGTTCGGATTGAACCTGCCGACTTGATTCGGCCGATGCCGCAAATTTACCCTCCACATGGCTTTGCGCGCCAAACTGTGCTGCCTTAGCCACCACTTGATGGCCTTTCGCTATCTGAATATCGGCTGGAATTTCTTGGCCGTCGGTGGTGTAAGCCAATGGCAAGCGGTGCTGCAATAGCAGTCCGATCGCCTCACCAAGGGAAGGTGTTTCATCGAGCTTGGTTAAAATGACGGCCGATGGGTGCGCCGCACCGTAGGCATGATAACTCGCTTTTAACATCTGCAACTGGCTATTTGCCGCCATCACCAGCAGGCTATTCACCTTGCCGGCACTGCGCAGCTGTTCGAGCTGGGCTTTCAGTTTAGGGTCGCCATGGCGCAGACCGGCTGTGTCTATTAACACCAGCTTTTTATGGCTGAGGTTAACGAGAACCTGCTGTAGCGACTCGCCCTCAGATACCACTTTTACGGGTACAGAAAGAATTTGTCCCAAGGCATTTAATTGTTCGTGAGCCGCTAGGCGATAGTTGTCTGTAGTGACAATGGCAAGCCCTTCGGCACCGTGTTTGATCACAAAACGCACGGCAAGCTTAGCCAAGGTTGTGGTTTTACCCACGCCGGTGGGACCGATGAAGGCAAATACCCCGCCACTTTCAATCACATCTCTGCCCGCCGTCGGTATGCGCTGCGAAAGCAACGCCAACGCTTCTGGCCAGGCTTTCGCTACAGGCAGTTCGGTATTAACTGACGCTATTAGCCGCTCCGCTTGAAAATCGGGCAAACCTAAGCTGTGAAATTTGCTCACCAATTCAGTGGCTACTAGGGGCCTGTGCAAATGGGGTTCTTGCAACCTTGCCTGTAGCATGGCGCGCATTTCACTGAGCTCTTGATGCAAGCGGGACATTTCCGCTTGCTGTGAGAAAGTGTCTTCGACGGCGGGTCTGGGCCTCATGTCTTTAGGTGCAGTGACTGGAACGCTTTTCTTCGCTAGCTGCGATGCCCACACATCAGCCCTCTCGTTACTATCGGCAGCCACAACAGGTTGGTTTGTTTGAGTGCCCTGCTCCTTGCGCTTAGCCGCCAGCATTTTCTGCCGAGCCATTTCGATTTCATCGGCTAACTGAGAGCCAGTCTTGCCGCCAAAAGGGCGCGCCTGACCGCTTGGTGCCGGCTTTGCCTGTGAAACGGCTTCGGAGACAAGGTGTTGGTGTTGCCAGGCATTGTCGCTACCGAGCGGCAAAGTGGCTGCTGGGCTATCGTGTTTTTGCTCGGCAAAAGCCTGCTGCTCTTCGGGAAAGCGCGACGCTGCCTCCACCGTGGCGTGCATTTCAATGCCATCCGGGTGCCGTCGGGTAGAGAGAATAATCGCGTCATCACCTAACTGCTCCCGTGCAATCTCAAGGGCACGGCGCATATTGGCTGCAATGATCTTTTTAACGGCCATAGAATTCTCCTGGCTTCAGGTAACTAAGCGCCAACGCTTGCGACAATCGTTATTTGCTTAGTTTGTGGAATCTCGTTGTAGGCTAACACCGCAATTTCTGGCACAAAGGCTCGAATAAAGCGCGATAGCTGAAACCTGAGTTGGGTGGCCACAAGTAAAATTACCGGGCCACCACTGGCTTCTTGTTTCTGTGCCGCCTTCTGCACCGACAGCCTTAATTTTTCGGCCAAACCAGGTTCAATCACCGGCGTGCCATCGCCACCTTTTTGACTCTGCTGGTAGGTCTTCAGCAATATTTGTTCCAAAGCGGGTTCTAGGGTAATAACAGGCAGGTCTGGTTCATTCCCCACTAAAGACTGAACTATCTGGCGACTTAAAGCGCTGCGCACCGAGGCCAACAATGTGACGGGATCTTGACTCTTTTCACTGTTGGCAGCGACAGCTTCGGCGATGCTACGCATATCTTTAATCGAGACATTTTCAACCAACAACAGCTGCAAGACTTTAAGTAAGGTTTTCAAACTGACGCTTTCGGGCACCAAATGCTCGGCTAACTTGGGCGAGGTTTTCGCGAGCATATCAACCAGTTGTTGAACATCTTCCAAGCCCAGAAGCTCATTGATGTGCTGGCTCAGTATTTGATTGAGATGGGTGGCCACCACCGTCGATGCATCAACCACCGTATATCCCATGGTTTGGGCGTGATCCCGCTCGGTGCGCTTAATCCACACGGCGGGCAAACCGAAGGCTGGGTCTTTGGCCGCAATGCCCTCGAGCTCGCCAAACACCTGACCCGGGTTAATCGCCAAATCCCGGTCGGGATGCACTTCTTCCTCGGCTATGGCTACGCCCATGAGCGTCACTCGATACTGGCCGGGCAGCAAATCTAGGTTGTCTCTGATGTGCACCGTGGGCACTAAAAACCCAACCTCTTGGGACATTTTTTTGCGCACGCCCCTTATCCGGCCGAGTAGTTCACCGCCCTGACCTTTGTCGACCATGGGAATCAGCCGATAACCCACCTCTAGGCCGATAACATCCACCGGCTTAACATCGTCCCACGTTACTTCAATAGGTTCCGCTTTGTGTTCGAGTGCCGGCGCCTGGGGGTCGCGCAACTCAGCAGCACCTGCGGTGCTGGGTTTATCGCTGGGTCGACGCTTCGCGGTGCTAGGCCCCTCTTCCACCAGCTCACCCTGTGACTTGCGCTTATGAATAAACCAAGCGAGACCGGCACAGGCAAAACCTAAGCCTAAAAAGGCAACGTGGGGCATGCCCGGAATAGACCCCATAATCAGCAATACACCGGAAGAAACGGCCAGAGCTTTGGGCGAATCGAACATCTGTCGGAAGATTTGATTGCTCATATCTTCGGATGTGTTGACCCTAGTTACTAAGATTGCGGCTGAGGTTGATAGCAAGAGCGAGGGAATTTGCGCGACCAAGCCATCGCCAATGGTCAACAGAATATATTTTTGTAGCGCGTCTTGAAACTCGAGCTGGTGTTGAGCCATGCCAACAATCAGCCCGCCAATCACATTGATAAGCAGAATCAGGATGCCGGCAACGGCATCACCGCGAACAAATTTACTGGCACCATCCATCGCGCCATAAAAATCGGCCTCGCTGGCAACTTCAGAGCGACGCAGTTTTGCCTCTTCTTGATTAATTAGACCGGCGTTTAAATCCGCATCGATGGCCATTTGCTTGCCAGGCATCGCATCCAAGGTAAACCGGGCACTCACCTCGGAGATTCGCCCAGCACCCTTGGTCACCACAACAAAGTTAATGATCATCAGGATCAGAAATACCACGAGACCCACCGCGTAATTACCGCCGATCACCACCTCGCCGAAGGCTTCAATCACTTTACCAGCGGCGTCCCCACCCTCGTGGCCATAAAGCAAGACCACACGGGTTGAGGCCACATTGAGCGCCAGCCGTAGCAGCGTCGCCAATAACAAGATGGTGGGAAAAACAGCGAAATCGAGCGGTCTAAGCGCGTAGACACCCACTAATAGAACAACAATTGACAGGGCTATGTTAAAGGAGAAAAACACATCCAATAGAAAGGCGGGCACGGGCAAAATCATCATACCCAAAAGCATTAACAGCAATAACGGGATGCCTATATTGCCGCGCCCGACGCGGGACGCATTGTTGAAAGCAGCGCGACCATCGAAGCCGGCTAAACTACTGAATCCTGGTAAGGCCATAACGCTTTTTTGACACTCCCCTGCTATTAACAGGAGGTATCGCAAAAAGCGTACCTAAATCACACGGTAAGCATCATTTTTATAAAATAAAATCACGCCCACTGCTGTCTCACAAAAACGATATGACCATCGTTAGGCTTTAAGCCTCACAGTAGATGCGACATCTCGGCGTGTACTTGGACATGAGTTTGGTGCCCACACTAGCAACACGACGTGAATACATCCATCTAGTCTCAACACCCGCCCTTTGGGACCGGCCCACAATGACACTTTGTGGGCGTTGCTATCGCTGCAAAGCAGGCTTTGCCTATTAGCGATATCAACCCATGCGGGTGACGGTCGCAAGTACTGGCACCAAAATCTCCCGCGCCATAACTGTGGGACAGCAGTGCATCACACCCGGTTTTTAAATGCCATCCAGTGGTAGACGTGCCAGCTGTGTGCCGTGCAACCTACTCACATACAAGTACTGGTGCCAAGGTGTAGCGCCGGTGGTGGTGTAGATGGCACCGCTAGGGTCTTGCAGCTGTGAAATAACCTCTCCCTCCGGCGACATATTAATCACCATGCCATAGTGCGTAGCCTTTGGTCGGATAATGGCGGGCAATCTTTGCACCAGTTTCCTGAGGTTTGGTGAGGCTGACAGCTTATCGAGCAATTCGCTACGCGACGAAACAAGCCCCAACCACAAGCTGCCGTCCGCTGCCAGACTCAAATTGTCTGGAAATCCCGGCAGGTTATCTATGAGGGTTTTCTGCGATTGCACAATGCCATCGCTCAACTCAAAGGCCAACACACGATAATTTCCGGTTTCATTAACGAACACGGTTTCGGCGCTTTCGTGAGTGCCATCACGCACCGCAACACCATTAGCAAAATTAAAACCATGGGCAACTTCGGTGAGTGTCTGACTAGGGGTATCAAAACTAAAAAGGCGACCGTGGCCCCCGTGCTCCATGATATCCAGCAAGCTCGCAGGATAGGTGCCGCCATTGGCCCGCGCACCAAATTTTGCTGAAGAGTCAGTGAAATAAATTCTGCCGTGAGAGGAAACGGCAACATCATTCACGTAGCCTAACTTTTGCCCGTCAAATTCATCGGCGACCACCTCCAAACCGCTATCGGGATGAAAGCGCAGCAGGCCTCTGTAGGCATCGGCAATGTACAAATTTCCAAACCCATCCAGGGCTAAACCCAAGGGTCGCCCAGCCGTTGAAATTAAAGGCTCAAGTGCAGCCTCGGGGTTTGGGGCATGTAAAATCCAGCCCTCGTGGGTACTGACATACAAGCCCTGTTCAACGGTAGCAACCACGGCTTCTGGGCCAGTGAAATCCCCAAGTACTAGCAGCTCGGCGCCGGTAAGTTTGTTGTTTGGCTGAAACGCACCGATAAAACCAGCATTTGACGGTGCTTGCCAAGCTTGTGGGGTAATGGCAACAGGCCAAAGACAAAGGTACCCGGCCAGTAAACTGATACTGGAGAGAAGAACAATCAGCGTGTGTTTTTTGTTCATAGCAGCCCTAACAATCTTATTATCCTAAAGGCGCTAATCGTACCTTAGGTTAGGCGGAATTTGGATGCCGGAGGGCTTCTTAGGCTTAGCACCTTTGCCGCGACGGTAGTTTCGAATTTGAAACACGTAGGCCAGAACCTGGGCCACGGCGACGAACAAGCCCGCAGGCACTTCGCTATCAACCTCAGTGGTGTTATAGATTGAACGCGCCAGGGGCGGCGACTCGACAATTTCAATATTGTGCGCATTGGCTATTTCGCGAATTTTCAATGCAGTGAAGTCTACCCCTTTAGCCACTAAAATCGGCGTCGCCATGGTCTCAGGGTCATACTTCAGGGCGACGGAGTAATGGGTCGGGTTGGTAATGATAACATCTGCCTCCGGTACAGCAGACATCATGCGAGCATTGGCCATCTCGCGCTGCAATTGTCGCACCCGGCTTTTGACTTCTGGCTTACCTTCCGTGTCTTTATACTCATCTTTGATGTCTTGCATGGACATGCGTAATTTTTTCGCGTGGTCCCATATCTGAAAAGGAACATCCACCACCGCGATGACGAAGGTGCTAGCCGATAACACAATAGCCGAAATAATTGCCAACCAGGCGGCATGTGCGATAGCCGGCATAATTGCCTCACTCGCTAACCCCAGTAGCTCCGCGCGCAATGCTTTTAATAAAATAATTGCCAGGGTCAAAATAACGCCAACTTTAGCGATAGCCTTAAGCAACTCGACGATAGATTTTATCGAAAACATACGCTTGAGGCCTTCGAGTAGGCTCATGCGATTTAACTTAGGCATGAGTGCTTTTGCGCTCACCAACCAACCGCCAAGTGCAATAGGCCCAATGAACGCCGCAACAGCCAAGGCCAAAAATAACGGCGCAAGCCCCAAAATCGCATCAAACATCGCGACCCCGATATGGGTTAGCATTTGCGATGTGTCAAAGATCGCAGACCGTTCCAGCACCATATTATGATTAAAAACTTTAACCAATTTTTTAGTTAGGAACTCGCCGCTGGCTAATAAGGCAAGGGTTCCCGTGACCAAGAGAACCGTAGTAGTGAGTTCTTTAGAGCGAGGAACTTGGCCATCCTCGCGTGCCTTTTCAAGTTTTCGCGGGGTGGCCTCTTCGGTTTTTTCCTGACTGCTGTCTTTATCATCTGCCATAGAAAATCACCCCTAGGATACATTCAGCAGATGACGCAGGAGACCAAAACCCTCTTGCATAAATTGATTGTAGTTACCCAAAAAAGTGGTAAAACCGAACCAGATTAAAAACATCCCCAAAATCAAAGTAATTGGAAAACCGACGGTGAATATGTTCATTTGCGGGGCCGATCGCCCCATGACACCAAAAGAGATATTAACGATCATCAAGGAAGTGAGAACAGGCAGGGCCAATAAAAGCGCTGCACCGAACATCCAGCTGCCTGTAGCCACAAGGTCCCACAACAGTGCCGCGGGTACCCAGCCTGAACCAATAGGCAAGGAATAAAAGCTTTCAGCCAGAATACGCAACAACAGTAAGTGGCCGTCACCGACTACAAATAGCAAGGTTACCAACATAAGATAGTATTGAGACACGATGGTAACGGTAACGCCGTTCGAGGGATCATTCATCGAGGCAAAGCCTAAACCCATTTTCATTGCAATAAATTGGCCGCCTAGCACTACCACTTGAAAGGCTACCTGCATGGAAAAACCAGCGACAAAACCAATAAGTGTTTGCTGAACAACGAGTAATAATGTTGAAAGCCCAAAACCTTCGACTTTGGGCAACTCAGGTAAGGACGGGACTAACAATAAGGTGACTAAAAGCGCTAACAGTAGACGCACCCGCGTTGCGATAAGACGGGAACCAAAAATTGGGGCCGCCAACATAAATGCCGAGAGACGCGCCAAGGGTAGAAAATACTGAGACGCCCCTTGCACGAGAAGTTCGGCAGAAAATTCCACGTATCACCCGATAAGCAATGGGATTTGTTGGAAGGTTCGCTCAAACAAATCCATAAATTTCATCAACAACCAGCCGCCTGCGATCATAATGGTCGCTAGGGTTACGAGAAGGCGCGGCAGGAAGCTTAAGGTTTGTTCGTTAATTTGGGTGGCGGCCTGAAACATACTGACTAAAAGCCCGACCGCCAAAGCTGGCCCCACAATCACTGAAATCACCAAAACGGCCAGATAAAAACCATTGGCGAATAAATCCATGACGACTTCAGGTGTCATTGTCAGACTCCAAAACTGGCGGCCAAGGTACCGATCACCATAGCCCAGCCATCCACAAGTACAAACAGCATAATTTTAAAGGGCAAAGAAATAATCAGTGGCGACAACATCATCATACCCATCGCCATTAACACACTCGCCACAACAAGATCAATTACCAAAAAGGGAATGAATAACATAAAGCCAATTTGAAAGGCAGTTTTCAGTTCACTGGTAACGAAGGCAGGAATAAGTACCGACATCGGTACATCTTCAACGCTGGCGACATCGCCATAGCGGCCAATATCTAGGAAAAGATCGAGATCTGTCTCCCGTGTTTGGCCGAGCATAAATTCTCGAAACGGCTTTGCGGCAAGCCCCACGGCCTCTTTTGAGGTGACAACCTCATTCATATAGGGAACTAAGGCGCTGTCGTGCACCTGTTCCAGCACCGGTGTCATAATAAAAAACGTTAGGAACAAGGATAAACCAATGAGTATTTGATTTGACGGTGCCTGCTGTAACCCCAGTGCTTGCCTTAAAATTGAAAACACAATAATGATTCTGGTAAAGCTCGTCATCATCATGAGTATCGCTGGCAGTAACGTCAGGGACGTCATAATCGCCAGTATCTGAATAGTCACCGTGTAATCTTGGCTGCCATCCGGATTATTGGTCATGGTAACCGCTGGTATACCCTTCATACTGTTAAAGGTATCGATAACACTCTGTTCTTCAGCGGCAAACACCGCTGAAGAGAATAAAAACAACAGAAGTAAACTGGCAATCTGGGCGAATCTCATGATGCCATCCGCGTCGTCAATATCTGCTGAAGATGGTGGGCAAAATTACCCTGCTTTCGTTTTAACGGGTCCACCCCGGTCGACTTTTGGGCTGCCCCTTGCTCAGTCATGTGCTCAGAAACAGCGAGAGGCTCTTCGTCAAAAGTCAGTAAGGTGTTAATACCAGCCGCTGAAACGCCAAGTAAAACTTCCTTGCCATGTAAACTCACAAGCAACAATTGATCTTTATTCGTTAAGGCTAAACGCTCGATGACCTTTAACTGTTTAACTGATGAGGAAAAGCCTTGGTTTTTCTTTATCAAATAGGCGAGCAAAAACACCAAACCAATGACCAAGCCGAGTGAGCCCAGCACCTGAATCAATTGCACCGCCATATCGCTTGTGGTCTGCGCCTTTAATGCCGCAGTTGGCGCAGCAGTTAACAGCGACCCAGTAGTTTCCGCTATTGGTTTTAACTCAGTGCTCAATGTAGTTACCTCAACCGCTTTATGCGTTCCGACGGACTAACGACATCGGTCATGCGAATGCCGAACTTTTCATTGACCACCACCACCTCGCCATGGGCGATAAGTGTGCCGTTGACCAACACATCGAGGGGTTCACCGGCGAGTCGATCTAATTCGATAACAGAGCCCTGATTAAGCTGTAAGAGATTACGAATCGTAATCGAGGTGCTGCCAACCTCCATGGAGATACTGACGGGAATGTCCAGAATCGTGTCTAGATCCTGACCTCCGTGATTTGCTTTCGGCGACTCGCTAAACTCGTCTAAATTCATCGTCTGCGCGGCAGCCTTGGGCAACTCCTCTTCATCCTCATCTTCCTCATCACCCTGCTCGGCCATTGCCGCAGCCCATTCATCGGCCATGGCGTCCTGATCCGGCTCTTCGCCATTATCTGGTGTATTGTCATCAGTCATTACATGCTCCCACTCGTATTCAAACCCAAGCCCAAGCCATATCTATTCAAAACCGATATCGCTCAAATAGCCGGGCTTAGACCGGTCGATAAACTCTTCAATAGAAAAGGCTAAATTTTTTCGCGACTGACCAAACTTTGCCTGAAAAACGGGCACACCGTTGGCCGTGATAATGTGTTGTTCGGGAAAGTTAATGGGTATTACATCGCCAGCCTTTAAATTCACAATGTCTCTAAGCGTGATTTGGCCTCGGGCTATATCGCATTCCAATTTTACTTTCGCGCTCATCACATCTTCACGCAAGGATTTTACCCAACGCTCGTCTTGATCATCTGAATCACTCTGTAAGCCTGCATCTAACACTTCGCGAATGGGCTCGATCATCGAGTAAGGCAAGGTAATATGGAAGTCGCCGCCGCCACCATCTAACTCTACATGGAAGGTACTTACTACCACCACTTCACTCGGGCTAACAATATTAGCCATGGACGGGTTAACTTCTGAGTTTATGTAGTCAAACTCAATGGGCATAACCGCTTTCCAAGCCTCGCGTAAATCGATAAAGGCCTGCTCTAGTACAATCTGCACCACACGCAGTTCAGTGGGGGTAAATTCCCGACCTTCAATTTTGGCATGGCGACCGTCGCCGCCAAAAAAATTATCAACCAGCTTGAACACAAGCTTGGCATCCAAAATCAGCAAGGCCGTGCCGCGTAACGGCCGAAACTTCACCATATTTAAGCTGGTAGGCACATACAGGGTATGTACATATTCACCAAATTTTTGAATCTGTATGCCACCAGAAGATACATCTGCGGTGCGGCGCAACAAGTTAAACATGCTGATGCGCATGTAGCGCGCAAAGCGTTCGTTAATCATTTCTAAGGTGGGCATACGCCCGCGAACGATACGATCTTGACTGGTTAAATCATAGGATTTGACCGAGCCCGGCTCATCGTCGGAATCGGTATCTATATCGCCATCATCGACACCGTGGAGTAAGGCATCAATCTCGTCTTGTGATAATAGATCTTGCACCCTTGACCCCTACTGCATCACGAAGTTGGTAAACAGCACTTGCTCGACGCCAGGCTTACCAATTTCAATTTCAATTAAGCGCTGAATTTCTGCCAGCGCTTGTTGACGTAAAAGTTCTTTGCCTTCATGGGTCTGCAAGTCCTCATAGACTTGGCCACCGAGCAACATTACTAAGGCATTGCGAATCATCGGCATGTGTAACTCAACAGCGGCGACAACATCCGGTTCGCGAATCTTTAAGGTCACCTCCGCTTGCAAAAATCGCTGCCGGCCTCGCGATTGAAAGTTGACAATAATGGCTGGTTTCAAAGGGAAATAGACTGCTGGAAGTTTTACTACAGGCGCAGTCGCTTCACCCTCTTCATCGCCTTCTGCTGCAACGGCCGCTTCTTCACCGCTAAACATTTTCAGAGCAAACAAGGTGCCGCCCACAGAGATACCAACCAAAACCATGCCTAAGACAATTAAAATGATGAGTTTTTTCTTGCCGCCAGCGCCTTCAGGTGCGTTTTCTACTTCGGGTGTTTCATTTGGTTTTGCCATGTCAAAAGTCCGTCGTTTTGACAACTAAAAATCCCATATAAAGGGTTCCAGCAAACTGCGTGCCATATGCGACTAGGCTCCCGCAAGACCTTAACACCTAGAGGTTTAACCAAAGACTTGCGCTATGGCACAAAGCACAGTTTGTGCAGTAGAAGTGTAGTTCACTGATGCGACGAACTAACCGTGAGCGCCGACTTTTTGGCGGCGCGTTGCTAGGGAACCTCTGAATAACTCCGGTACCGCTCTGCGTGACCTGTAGCGGTCAGCCGCAAGGCGAGTTTCGCAGCTAATGGCCTTAGCCCTTAGCAAGAAGCTCAACGTAGCGGAGGCCGCTAAAGGCCGCGCCCTGCGGGGCTTCCAGCAAATTCCGTGTGAGTTGGGGGCGGCCATCCGCTTGCGACTTCTCGACAGACCCCGGTATGCCTTCGAAGCCGCGCCTAGCCCACGAAATTTGTTGGAAGCCAGAGCGGCACCAGAGTTATTCAGAGGTTCCCTAGATGAGGTTAAGCGTGCGTTAATTAGACAAAGTGGTCGACAAGTTGGCTGGATACCTTGGACGCGATCATTTGCACATCACTGTCTAGCTTGTCGTCATCTTGCGGATTACCGGAGCGAGGCTGACTGTCGCCCTGCTCTTCGCGCTGCTGGAAGGATTGATCTGACACATCGACATCCACAAGGTCGAGACCTTGGCCTTCGAACATTTCCCTTAAGCGCAACGCGTGTTGATCTAACGCGTCGCGCACCTGCGCACTGTGACTAACGAAGGTAATGCTCACTTGGTCGTGCTGCACGCTGACCTTGACTTGGAGCGGCCCCAATTCTGGTGGATCTAACTGAATTTCTGCCGATTGCAGCTTTTGTGACACCATCCAAACAACCCGCTCGCCAGCCGACTGAGCCCAGTGCGGTTGACTAACTGGAACAGTGATGGGTTGCACTCGACCATTAAGGCTGTTGGCACTTGTGGACAAAGTGCTGGAGATGCTCGACATTGCGTCACTCGAGCCTTTCTTAAGCGCGGCCGCTGGATGATCCAGCGATTGGGCGATTTTTATGCTATCTGCATCGGCCTGCATTATTAGGGCAGCCGCGAGTACTTTTTGGCTCGGGCTTTGTAAGAGCTTATCGTTAACTGCCGTCGCCACCTGGCCCTTTACAGGGCTATCCACATCGAGTTCACGCCCTAAATTCAGTGTTGCATCCTCCGCGCTTGTGAGCCCCAGGTTTACGAGGCCCTCGCCGGCTTTAAGTGCCTGGGGCGAAACTGTCATCTGCCCCGCTTGCGGTGCGGATAACAAAGCCATATTTGCGCCGGCCAGTGGCTCAGAAACGCCTAGCACGCCAGTCAAATCTGTCACACCTGCAGCGCCACCAGAGAGATAACTGGACGCAAGAAGAGTGCTCCCCTCTAGCTCGGCGAGTGCCGCCAGCGGATTTTCGCCTAGTTGAACCGCTATGCCAACACCATCGACACCTAAACCAAGGCGGTTGTGGCTTGCTGCAAGCTGAAATTGCGGTATTGAAAGCCCTAAGGGCTCCGCTAAACCATCTGGTCGCGGTAAATCTTGCCGCTCTGCGGGCACGACATATGAGGCCTGTTCATCGGTGTGAGTGTCGTTTTGAGCCATATGCGCTTCGGCTGAGCCTTTATCATGTTCAGCGCTTGCGGAGGATGCCTGCTGTTTGGTTGCAGATTGATCGACTTCAGAGCCCTCGTCCTTCACAGCCTTAGATGCACTTGCAGCTGAGTCGGCTGGTTTAGCTTCCCGAGCGACGCTTTTTTGTTCTGGCTCTCTTTTAGGCTTAGGGGTTGCCCGTGTGTGCTGCACCTGCGCATCCGCCATCGCGGTTTTAAAACCATCCTCTCGTGCTACGGGTTTTGATTTCGCACCTAAAGACATCAACGCACTCAACCCGCTTATTGCCGCTTGGTTTATGCTCATAACTACAACCCCATGGTTAATAACCGGCAACAATTTGCCCCATTAAGGCAAATATTGCTGCTCATCCAAACACTAAGACCTCTTGCAAAGGCCTTAATGGATCTAGTACTGGAGGTATTGCAATTTTGTTGCCAACTAGCGCACCGGTTAATGTAGGCGGCAGAGGTTAGGTTAGAGATAAGATTTCAATAAGGCTTCAACAGCAAAGTATTCATCTTTTATTTGATTGACCAGCGTATCAGCACCTTCTAGGCTCCTTTTAGCGCCCAGTGATTCGGCTCGCATACATAAATCGGCCAAGGCCAAGGCGCCTAAGTTACTCGCACTGCCTTTAAAGCTATGGGCAGTACGTCGCAACGCCTCCGCGTCCTCAGACGATATATTGCTCCGTAAATCCTCTAGGCGTAATTTGGAATCTTCAAAAAAAGTATCTAGTAGGATGGTAAAATCGTCTTCCATCACTTCCTTAAGTGTTTCTATGGCTTCAATGTCTAGCTGTTTCATACCTGTACTCGTTCCATCCTAGTCACTAAATAATGTTCGAAGGTGTTAATGGTCTTCATGCCAGGCAAACTGAACTTCTACTTCATTGCCAACACCTTTATAAGTCACTTTTTGGGAAAGATCACTTATTAAGTGCATACCGCGACCGGAATAACTGAGGTTTTCGGCCTTAGCTTGCATGCTTTTGTAATCAAAACCAGCGCCGGTATCTTTTACGGTGATGGTTAATAAGCCACCATCGGTTTCCAGCTTATGGCTAATACCGAAAGTCACCGAGCCTTCGGTTTGATCTAGACGCTGCGAACGCAAGTTATAATATTCCAAAAAACCATCGGCGGATTTTTTCATAGCGGAATCCAATTTTAACACCCCGTGTTCGAGAGCATTAGAATAGAGTTCGGCCAATATTGTATAAAGGTTACCGCCATGTTTTCTCAACCCAGGCACAGACTGTAAAATATCCAGCAACAAGGGCAAAGGGTCAAAAAATCGAAAGCTAGCGGCTTTTACTTCAAAGATCAGTGACCACTCGGTTAAGCCACGGGCAGAACTGCTGCCGTGCTGCTCTAGAAGTTGCTCCAGGTTCGAGGGCGACTGCATGACCAGTTCAACCAAAGACAGATCATCATCGCGTTCAACGGAGCCAACAAACCTATGTACAGCGGTAAGAATATCGTCAAAGATAGCTTCGCCCGCCGACACCTGATGAAAGACGTTTAATAAACGCTGCTCACCAAACATATCGCCCTCACTGTTGCGGGCCTCGTGGATGCCATCAGACCAAAGAAATACGCGATCGCCTTCATCGAGTTCGATAAAACAACTATCTTCTTTAAACGCCTTTCCAGCCACAACGCCTAAGGGCAAATGGCTAGATTTAACCACTTCCACTTTTTTGCTGGCCTGACGATAGATAAAACAATCCGGTAAACCGCCATTCCAAATTCTAATTTGATTTCGAACAAAGTTCATTTCAACCATGGTGGCACAACAAAACAAACCAACCGGTAGTGTATCTTTAAGCTTTTGATTAATTTCCCGCAAAATATCAGAAAGCGAAAAGCCCTTATGCGCCATTCCGTAAAAGGTCGACGCTAAAGGCATAGCACCAATGGCGGCTGGCAAGCCGTGGCCAGTAAAATCGCCTAACAAAATCATCATGCTGCCCGAGGGCCTTAAGGCACCAACCAATACGTCGCCATTGAATACAGCCAATGGCGACATAAAATATTTTACATTGGAGGCATGTAAACAACCGCTGTGGGCAATATTGTCGAACACCTGTTTAGCGACGGCCTGCTCTTGCAGCATATGGTCGTGGTGGGCCTGAATTTGATTGCGCTGCTGGCGCATAGTTGAATGCATATCGCGCATGCGAGAAAAAGCTTTAATCTTTGCTTGCAATATAAAGCGGTTATAGGGTTTGGAGAGAAAGTCGTCACCGCCTGCGTTCAAACACTTAACTAAAGAGTCGGTGTCGTTTAAGGAGGTTAAAAAAATCACCGGCACCATGTCGTCACCGGCAAGTTCCTTGATTGCCTTGGCGGCTTCAAAGCCGTCCATTTCTGGCATCAAGGCATCGAGCAAAACGATGTCTGGGTGCACTTCGGTAAAAGCACGAACGGCCTCAACACCATTTTCTACACTAACGACGTTATGGCCTTCATTCTTGACTATACGCTCCAGAATGAGCCTGTCAGTTTTGGTGTCATCGGCTATTAATATGGTCAGTACTGCACTGGTTACCATGCGCAATTCACCCAGCAATCACGATTACTTGATTGTAAAAAGTTGCTCGAAATTTGAGATGGTGAGGATTTTCTTTACGTCTTGACTGCAGTTAACGATGGTTATGTCAGCTCCGTCGCCGCCAGCATGGTCGCGCAGAAGCAGCAACATGCCCAGCGCCGAGCTGTCTAAGTAGTTGGTGTCTTTCATATCGACGATATAACGCGCCGGCCTTGGCTCGGCATTCTCATAGGCTGAGCGAAACTCCTGATGTGCAGAAAAATCAAATCGACCTTCAATGGCAATAGTGAGCTGATTGTCGTCTGCAATATAGGTGGCGCGAATTCCCATAGTCGTTTCCTTTCTGTATCGGGCAATATCTCGGAGCGAGACTACCGAGGGCAGTACACAAGGCTAAGCATAGCTGATTATTCCATTGTCATATAATGAGCGTTGAAAAACTGCGCTTTTTTGCTATCTGGCATAAGCAACTTACTTTTTAGCGGAAAAGGCGGTGATCGCTAACTCATCGCAAAGCTTATCCCATTGCTTATCCAAGCGCTGAGTTTCATCGAGGGCAACCCTGTCGCGGTGCTCGTCGAGTAGCTGGCGCCGCTTGTGCAGGCCCTGCCAGTGATTTACATAAAGTTGGTATTGATGTTCCATTTGGGAAAGGCGCTGGCGTTGCTCATCGACCACTCCCGATAACTGCGTAAAAAAGGCTCGTTCAGTGATCAAGCTCTGAACTGATTGTGCCCCTTGCGGCCACCTGTGATAGCTTTCTTGGTAGTTTTCCAGCTCTAACAACTGCTGGCGCTGATTTTCTACTCGCTCGCGCCATTGGCGCAGCAGGCTTGCGGCTTGGTCTTCCTTGCGCCGGGCAAGCTTAATCACCAGTTCCGCGCGCTTTAACCTTAGGCTCATAGGCTTTGAGAATCAGCTTGGGCGCTGGCTCTATCCATCGACGGCTTCAGCGGCGCTGGCTGTAATAACTTCCTTAGGCCCTGCTCTGCGTCCCGAAAGCTAACCGGCTGATTAAGCGATTGCCGGACAAAATCTTTTAAGTAAGGCAAGCGCTCGATGGCGAGGTCTAGTGTCTTATCTGACCCGGGTTGATAGGCACCAATGCTGATCAAATCTTTATTCTGGGTGTATTGTGACATCATGCCTTTAAACTGCTGTGCCGCTCTTAAATGTTGTTCGCTCACGACATTGGGCATGACCCTGCTAATAGAGGCCTCGACGTCGATAGCTGGATATAAACCCTCATCGGCCAAGCGTCGCGACAGCACGATATGGCCATCGAGAATGGCGCGGGCAGAGTCGGCGATAGGGTCTTGTAAATCGTCACCTTCGGTTAACACGGTATAAAAAGCCGTGATTGAGCCGCCCCCTTCCACGCCGTTACCAGCTCGCTCTACCAATTGCGGTAATCGGGCGAACACCGATGGCGGATAGCCCCGGGTGGCCGGTGGCTCGCCAATGGCTAGGGCAATCTCTCGCTGCGCCTGGGCATAGCGGGTTAAGGAGTCCATCAAGAGCAAGACGTTTTTACCTTGATCGCGGAAATACTCAGCAATCTCAGTGGCTAAATGCGATGCCCTGAGCCGCTGCAGAGGTGCATCATCCGCCGGTGAAGCCACCACCACGGCGCGCGCCAAGCCCTCTTTACCTAAAATATGATCGACAAACTCTTTTACCTCGCGTCCACGTTCGCCAATCAAACCAACCACCACCACATCGGCTTGGGTAAACCGGGTCATCATGCCCATCAAGACACTCTTACCCACGCCACTGCCGGCGAATAGGCCAATGCGCTGGCCCTTGCCCACTGTCAATAAACCGTTAATAGCCCGAATACCCACGTCTAGGGGCTCGGATATGGGGTGTCTATCGAGTGGGTTGATCGCTTGTTGGCCCAATACCGAGTCCGCTACGTCACTCAGCGGCCCCTTTCGGTCTAAGGGTTGACCCAAGGCATCGATAACACGCCCTAGCAGCCCATTGCCAACCAAAATACCGTCGGCGCGCGCCCTGGGACGAACGCGGGTGCCGACGCGCAAATTTGACGCTTGCGCCATGGGCATAAGAAACACTTTTTGATCGCTAAAGCCAACCACTTCTGCAGCAACGGGCCCAGAATTCGTTAGGATATCGCAGGCTTGGCCAATGGAAACATCTACCCCCTCGGCTTCAAGTGTCATGCCCACAACCCGGGTTAACCGCCCCTCCACTCTCGGTAACAAGGGTTCGCCGGCGCCGGGAACCAGAGCATTAATGCTGCTAGCGATATCACTCCACATATGAGCCATCATCGTCTAAGGGTGGCTCGGGTTGTACCGGCTTATGAGCTTCTTGTGCTTGCTCGGTTTGCGCGGATGAATCTCCCTCATCAATGGCTGGTTTAAAAACATCCTGGGTTTCAGATTCAGCTGAGGCTAATTGTGATTCCGAACTGGCTGCTAAGCTATCCCCGTGATCGACTGAGGCACTGATACTTTTTTCACTGACACGCAACGCCGGCTCATCTTCAGCGTCACTGGAAAAGCGTCCGTTATCAAAATTCTCAAACAGGGTTTGCAATTGCGACTCAACCCTTGCGTCGAGCTGGCTGCTGTGTGAAATTACTAGGCAGCCTCCCTGCGCCACGTCGGCATTAGGCTGCCATTCGCAGGCGCTTAAAATAGACGCTAATTGAGCCTCGCCACGCAAATAAGCAAGATCATCTGGGTGTAATTGAATAACCGCGCGCCTCTCTGTTTGGGTCGCGGGTAATAAGGCCACACAAGTAGAAACTAAATTTTCAATATGCGGGCTTGGCGTTGACAACTCGGTCATAACAAGCTTGCGCGTTAAACGCTTTATGACCTGTGTAAGGATTGCCGATATGTGTTGTTGTTCCTGCTCAGCCGGGCCGGCTAAATTATCCAGCATGGCCTGTAACTTAGCCTTCAACTGCTCGGCTTGGGCATGATGTTCAGCGTAAGATTTTTCAGCGCCTTCAGCGCGCCCCTGCTCTAAGCCTTGGTTCATTCCCGCCGCGAAACCCTCGGCAAAGCCCTCTTTTCTCGCGGCATCAAAGATCGCGGCAATTTCATCGGTGGTCGGATACTTGGCCGGTTCTACATCCTCAACCCGCTCTTTAGCTCGTTCTGCTTCACGGCGCTTGGCTTCGCGTGCTTCTTTTTCAGCACTGGGAATTTTATTCGCCTGTTTACCCACTTGTGGCGGCAGCCATGTAACCGCGTGGGTTGCATTCTCAGCGCTGATATAGGCTTTATCGGAAGACGCCATTCACTACTCACTCATCCATTGGCCGGAATATATAAACTAGCTAGCCGTTAAAGCATTTGCTCGCCGCTGCCACCGAGCATGATTTCACCAGCATCAGCCATGCGCCTAGCAATTGTAAGAATTTCTTTTTGCGCTCCTTCAACTTCGGTAAGCCGGACAGGGCCTTTAGCTTCGAGATCATCGCGCAACAATTCGGCCGCGCGCTTAGACATATTTTTAAAGATTTTTTCCTGAAGGCTTTCATCAGCACCTTTGAGCGCAATGATAAGAATCTCAGAGGAAACTTCGCGCAATAGCGCTTGAATACCACGATCATCCACATCTTTAAGGTTGTCGAAGACAAACATAAGGTCTTGAATTTGGGTGCCGAGATCTTCATCCACCTCTTTAATGGAGTCCATGAGATCGGCTTCGATGGAGCTCTCTAAATTGTTCATAATTTCGGCAGCTACTTTCACGCCACCCATCGCTTTGGTTTGCGACCCGGCATTACCGGAAAATTGTTTCTCGAGAATATCATTGAGCTCTTGCAGCGCGCTGGGCTGCACTGTGTCGAGAGAAGCTACGCGCATCATGATGTCTAGCCGCACCTTATCGGGGAAATAACCCATGATTTCGGCAGCTTGGTCGCTATCGAGATAGGCCAACACAATGGCTTGAATTTGCGGGTGCTCATTGCGAATAATATCGGCAACAGAGCGAGATTCCATCCATTTTAAGGTATCTAAACCGGTGGTGTTGCCGCCCAGTAAAATACGATCGATAAGCCCGTTGGCCTTATCCTCACCTAAGGCGCTAACTAACATATTTCTGATATAGCCATCGGCACCCATACCCAAACCGGTTAAGGTTCTAACTTCTTCTAGAAAATTTGCGATAACCGCTTCAACTTCAAATTGCTGCACGTTGTTAAGGTGCGACATAGAGGTGCCGACTTTCTGCACCTCCTTCGGACCCATGTGTTTTAAAACTTGTGCAGCATCTGCCTCGCCCATAGACATCAGCAAAATGGCCGCCTGATCTACTTTGGAAAGCTTTAATTTCGGCTTTTCGTCAGCCGCTTTTTGCGAAGCTTTAGGGTCACTCATTCTTCATTTACCCAGCGTTTTATAACCTGCGCCACTCGACCGGGGTCTTCGGCAACTAACCCCTTGATCATATTGATTTGTTGCTCGTAACTCTCCTCTGGGCTTGGCAAGGCTAAGCCGTCGCCGCCTGTGAGTGTTACAGTTTCATCGGATAGATTTTCAAAACCACTTAAGCCCGCATCTTCAAGCGCCGCCATTTCTTTGGCGTTTTCCAATTCCTTCGCTCGTTGACCCGCTACTGCCAAGGTTTTCAAAACAGGTCTTAATAATCCGGTAATTAATACTAAGACAATAATGAGCCCAACGGCTTGTTTGGCCAGATTAAAGAACCAGGGTTGCTGCCAGAACTCCAATTCTTCGACAACCACTTCTTCAATACCCATGAAACGCGAGTTCAGTACATTAACACTATCCCCCCTTGCCGCGGAAAAGCCAACCGCATCGCGCACCAATATAGATAATCGCTCGAGCTCATTTTCGGTCCAAAGCTGGCGTTGCTCACCCTCAGCCGACGCAACGACTTTGTCATCGACCACAACCGCCACCGTTAAGCGCTTTATCTTTCCTAACTGATGCTTGGTATAACTAACCGTTCTATCGAGTTCAAAATTTCGCGTCGCTTGTTTACTGTCTCGGCGCGATTGATTGGCACCGCCAGCTTCACCGGCACCAGCAACCTGAGGGGCCGCTCCGTCATTAGGTGGTTGATTGGTTAAGGCGCCAGGAATACCCGCCGCTGTAGAGTTACCTATTTGAGATTCATCGACGGTTTGCTCACTTCTCACCGCGGGCAAATCCGGGTTAAACATTTCGTCCGCCTGCTCCACCTGAGTGAAATCTACTTCGGCGGAAACCTCCGCCCTATAGCGCCCGGCACCGATGATAGGTTCTAAGATTGAGTTTATACGGCCAACTATATCGCCTTCAATTTGACGCGTGTAGGTGCGCTGCTTCCCCGCCATCACCAACTCGAGATTTTCTTCGCCGGCGCTGAGTAAATTGCCTCGTTGATCGACAATGGTAACGTCTTCGAGTTTTAACTCGGGAATGCTGGACGCCACTAGATTGGCCATAGCTTTAACGTGTTCGGGCTTTACCTGTCGACCGGGATAGAGTTCGACGAAGATGGATGCGGTTGGTTTTCTCGCGTCGCGTACAAACACCGAAGCCTTAGGTATCGCTAAATGTACCCGGGCGCTACGCACTGCATTGATACTGGTAATGGTGCGGGCCAATTCACCTTCGAGGCTACGATGGTAGCGCGTCCCTTCCATGAACTGGCTGGTACCTAAGGGTTGCTCTTTATCGAGTAACTCAAAGCCTATGGATTTGTCACCGGGTATACCCGCCTCGGCCAATTTCAAACGCGCCGTGTGAATTTTATCGGCATCCACTAGAAGCGCTCCGGTGCTGCCATCCACCTTAAAGCCAATATCATTTTGCTCTAGGATTTGCGTCACTTCGCTACTGTCTAAGCGATCTAGGCTACCGTATAAAGGGCGATAATCTTCACCCTGGGTCCACAATACAACGGCGAAACCAATGGCCACACTAGCCGCCAAGCCGACCATTAGGCCAGCCTGGCGAATCAGATTTAAGTTGTTAAAACCTTCAACTAAATCGTTGCCGGGTTTTCCGCCGCCGGACAAATCATCGTCTAAATCAGCCGCTGCCGTTGCCATATTGCTTTAGCTCCGCAAAAATTAAATAGGCATGTTCATAACGTCGCGGTAGGCATCTACCAACTTATTTCGCACTTGCAACATGGCCTGGAAAGACACACTAGCTTTTTGCGACGCAATCATGACATCGGTAATATCAACACCTTGGTCACCCATTTCATAAGCTTTTGCCAAGGCAGTGGATTCTTGTTGTGTGTTATTCACACTGTTAACCGCTTTTGAAAAGAGCTCGCCGAAGCCGCTCGATGGCGGCTCTGTTGCACCAATTACCGTGCCCGGTTGGATTTGACCAGCCAAGGCTTTGACATCGTTTACTTGTGGCGGCATGGCTTGCTGTTTTATGGCTCGCATTTCCACCAACAAACGGTTGATATCCATTCTTTCTACCATAATTATCACCGTCGGCTTTTTGACTTTTCAGCCAAATGTTGTGCTCTTTCACCTATAAATGCACAAAGCAGGCCAAGAATTGCCGGCGGCACAAATTTGCCTTTGAGCTTAAAAAGGAATTGTTCAGGCGAAAAAAAAGCGGCTAATGCCGCTTTTCTTAGGGAGTGATTTAAATTCGAAAATCCAAATCCAGTTCGCGCAGTTCGCGCTTTAATCGCATCTCCTCGAGACGCTCTTCTAAACGGCGCCTCGGGTCAGTTGCATTTGCTGCCACGCGTGTATCTACGTCATCCACGCTATTGTCCATAACGTACACATCGTCACTGTCGTCGAAGCCAACACTTAATTCCATACCAGACATAACCTACCCCACCTAAGCAAAAAATCTGGTTATCAAAAAGCAGAAAATTCAAAGAAATAAGCTGCTTTAGTTATAAGCTGAAGGTAGATTCGAGACCGGCTACATCCGCATCTGGGTCGACCCTAGCCTGTCGCGGAAAATATAACGGGCTAGCGCTGCGGTCAACTGTTTATTTCACTAATTTTTATCAGTGTGCCATCTTCCAAGCGCCGTCTACATCAAAGCCATCATCCTTTAATCGAGCCACTTTATAGCGCAGGGTTCGGGCGCTGATGCCGAGGCGAGCCGCGGTGTCCTTTCGACTGCCATGAACCTTGCGCAAGGTATCTACGATCACCTCAAATTCACGCTTTTTCAGGTCGTCGCCCAGCAGGCCATCGGACACATTGGGCTCGGGGGTTTCTTGCTGTCGCACCGCGGCAGCAGCACTCGGTACAAACAAGGACTGGTCGGCTGGGGTTTGGCCTAAACCAAACTCCAAGCCTAGATCCAAGGGTTCTATGCGCGAGCTAGGCTGCAAAATCAACGCCCGCTGCATGACATTATCCAGCTCTCGAACATTGCCTGGCCAAGGGTAGTTTTCCAAGGTTTGTATGGCTGCCGGGCTTAACACAACGCCTTTGCGCCCCTGCTTTTGCGCATGCCGGCGCATAAGGCTCTCGGCCAATGGGCGAATATCATCTTTGCGCGCCCTAAGGGGCTGCCATTGCATAGGCAACACACTTAAGCGGTAGTACAAATCCTCGCGAAAACGGCCGTTTAGCACCTCTTCGCGCATGCCTCTATTCGAGGTAGCCATAACCCTAACATCGAGCTTGATCAATTTTCGACCGCCCAAGCGCTCAACCTCGCGCTCCTGTAAAACCCGCAACAATTTAGCCTGTAAACCGAGCGCCATTTCCGATATTTCATCGAGCAACAAAGTTCCACCGTTGGCCTGTTCAAATTTACCGGGTGCGCTCGCGTGAGCGCCGGTATAGGCCCCCTTTTCATGGCCGAAAAGCACGGCCTCGAGCATGTTTTCAGGTATGGCTGCGCAGTTAATGGCCACGAAGGGTTGATCCCTACGCGCCGATCGAGCGTGGATATAGCGGGCTAACACCTCCTTACCTGTGCCTGATTCACCGAGTATTAATACCGTAGAATCCGATTGCGCCACTCGATCGGCCAGCTGCAGTAGCTGCTTGCTTTGTGCCGACTCGGCCACCGGCGCGTCATACACAATGCCCTGATTGATTGCGTGTTTATGGACTAACTGGACCAAGTCCTGGGACTCAAATGGCTTCACCAAATAATCCACCGCGCCCTCGCGCATGGCTTCTACCGAGTCGACAATGCTGCCGTAGGCCGTCACTAGTAACACGGGTACCTGTGGGTGGTATTGACGCACATGGCGCAGTAGGTCGTGCCCGGAAAGTTTACCCATGTTGATGTCGGAAACGATCATGGCAACCTCATTGCCATCGGACAGATAGCTAATGGCCGCCTCGGCACAGGCCACAGACGCCGTACTTATACCCGCAAAAGAGAGCGTATCCTCCATGGCATCACGCAAACTTGCGTCGTCTTCGACAATCAAAACGGTTTCCGCACTGAGTTTTGCGGGACGCTCATTAACGGCTTGCGCGGTCATGCTTTCACCTCTGACGTTGATGTTGTTTGCGACTGGGAATGAAGTACGGGCAGAATCAAACTGGCGCGCGTGCCCTTGCCCTTTATCGATCGAATGGTAAATTTTCCACTGTGTGCCTTAGCCACTTGCTGAACCACGGCTAAACCAAGCCCGGTGCCCTGGGCTTTGTTGGTCACAAAAATATCACACACCGAATCAGCGATATCCTCGGGCAAACCAGGGCCTTGATCTAACACGCTAATGGCCAGCGCATCGTTGAGAAAAGACTCTAAGGTAATCGCAATTGGCTTGGCCTCGCTATCGGCTTGCAAGGCATTATCGACCAGGTTTTGCACCGCGCCACTAATGGCTTCGAGATTGACTTTAATACTGCATTGCGGATTTCTGACGACCCACTGGCAGTTGACATTGGCCTGCTTTAGCGCTGCATCAAGAGCTTCTTCCAGTGCCTCTTTGAGCTTTTGCACGGTGATAATATCGGGTAGCGGCAATTCGCCCTTCACAAAAAACAGCATGTCTTTAACCTGCTGTTCCATGTGCAAAAGTCGCCCGCGGATTTTTTCGGTGCAGACTCGAGAGCGCTCGACATCGCCGTCAAATTGAGTCAAATGATTGGCGTAAAGCAACGCAGCCGAAAGCGGTGTGCGAATTTGATGGGCCAGTGCGGCCACCATTTTACCGAGCGAAGATAGCCGTTCGTGGCGGCTGAGCTGGTCTTGCAAATGCCGGGTTTGAGTTTGATCGGTCAATAGAATGATTTGCCCGTCGCCGTCGAGGGAGCGCGTAGCAATAGAGTAACGGCGCCCATCCAGGGTGGAAACCTCGTGCCCGTCATCGGCCTTGGGAGAAAAGTTGCGCTCAATGATTTGTCGCCACAAACATCCGATCAGTGGTTCAGATAGCATTTCGCGGCTGGCCGGATTGGCTTCAGTTATTCTGCCAAAGGCGTCCAACACAATAACGCCACCGGGCAAGACATTGAGCAGCGTCTCTAGCCTATTGGCCAATTTTTCCTTCTGTGCCAATTCCTGTAAACGCTGGGCGGAAACCGTCGACAACTCTTGGTTGAGCTCTAAAACTCTCGACTGCAAAGCATCATAGGAGTTTGCCAACTGAGCCGACATCTCATTAAAGAGCTCAAACGCAGACTTCAAGCCGTCTGGTTTTTCGTAGTCTTCCCGTTGTATCGAGTTTACGGCTAATTGCCCCATGGCTTATTCCAGCAAGGTGTCAAAAAAATCGCATTTCTGCGTTCAAATAAGACAGGTGCAAAGGAAGTGCCAAGAAAAGCGAATGCGGCAAAGTTTATCCGGTGAAGGGGGAACAAGCTACAAGCTACAAGGCGGGGGGCCGCCCCCTACAAGCTACAAGCTACAAGCTACAAGCTAGGGTCGTGCAAAAAAAGTGGCCCGCAAGGGCCATATTTTTGATTTTGATTTTGATTTTGATTTTGCTTGCGGCTTGCGGCTTGCGGCTTGCGGCTTGCGGCTTGCGGCTTGCGGCCAAATTTAACGACTCAACCCATACTTGCGCATTTTTTCCACGAGCGTGGTTCGACGAATCGTCAATCGATCGGCTGCACGCGCTACCACACCACCCGTATCGTCTAAGGCCTGCTGAATAAGACTGCACTCAAGGGACGTGAGGTACTCTTTCAAATCGATGCCGGTATCAGGTAATAGAGGGTTTTCACCCACCTTAATAACCGTGTTATGGCTATCTTGTTCGAGCTGAAAAAACTCTTCTTGCTCCAGTTCATCCACATGCTGATATTTACTAGGCAGGTCTTGGGCGCCCACCACCTTGCCCGGCATCATGATGGCCATACGCTCAACCAAGTTCGCCAATTCTCTGACATTGCCGGACCACTCGTGTCGAGACAAAGATAATATAGCCGAGGAGTTGAAGCGTGCACTACCGCGCCCTTCGGCCTCCATTTTCGAAACCAGCTCGGTAATTAAAACCGGAATATCTTCGGCTCGCTCTCTTAGGGCCGGAACCTCAATGGGGAATACATTCAGCCGGTAGTACAAGTCTTCGCGAAACCGATTTTCGGTAATCATGTCATCTAAGTTGCGATGGGTTGCGGCAATAATTCGAACATTGGTGGGTTGGGTTTTATTGCTACCAACCCGCTCAAAACAGCGCTCTTGCAACACGCGAAGTATCTTTACCTGCATGTTGAGCGGCATATCGCCTATCTCATCGAGAAACAGCGTACCGCCCTCGGCCATTTCAAAACGCCCAGCACGGGAGCTAATAGCGCCGGTGAAAGCGCCTTTTTCATGACCGAATAACTCGCTTTCTAAAAGCTCCGCCGGAATCGCACCACAATTTACGGGTACGAAAGGCTTGTCGCGACGGGTCGAGTTATAGTGCAGGTTTCTAGCGACAACCTCTTTGCCGGTGCCAGACTCGCCTGTAATTAACACGGTGACATCTTTGTCGGCTACTTGCGCCATCATTTCGCGCATTTTCTCAACCGCAGGCGCGGAGCCAACCAAGCTCCTAAACAGATGGGGAACGCGTTTAGTACCTGACTTGGCATTGCGACTCAGCATTCTGTGAAAGCGTTGGGCTCTATGCAATAGATCAAGTAATTGATTGTAGGTGGGCTGGCTTGGCATTTCGCCAATGATTTTATGCTTTAAATAAGGATTGGTTTCGGCGGGAAGCGCCGACTCTTGCCCGACGAGGATAACTGGCAGGCCCTGATCCCAATCATGTACCCGCTGCAGGCGCGAAATGAGTGCAGGATGATCCTTATTTTCGCCCAAAAAAACAGCGCTGTAACGATGGGCGCTATCGGCCAGATCAGCCTCCTCTTCCCAGCGGCTGGTATCAACAGTAAGGGCGGATTCACCCATGAAATCTAAGATTACCTTGAGGTCCCGCCGGCGCTCGGCGTTATCATCTACAACAAGAATTTTAATGGGTTCTAACAACATGTGGATTTCCTAATTTACACCTAAGGATTACTGCAATCCGGCGACGAACATCACCTCAACCTGGAGGCCCCTATCACTGTTGGCATTAACTTCCGTGTCGGAAGTCAAAAAAACAACTTAGTGCAACAAGTAATAGTCAAAACTTTGCCACTGGTCAAATTCTTGGCAGGGGTTTAGATGGAATGTTTTCGTCTAGAAATTGACGTAGTTACGTGCTTCTTGTTCTAAGAGACCGTAAAAGTCAAAAAGGTGCTATTAAGAGAGGTTATTAAATATACAGGGCTTAGTTTACTTTACTCGCAATGCCGCCCCAGCCATCGCTCAGTGTTTCCAGCAAAGCGAGAATTTCCTCGCAATCCGACTTGGAAAATTGGCGCTGATTCTGCACCAGCTTGCCCTGCATATAGAGGTAAAGGTTGTGTAAGTTGTAAGGTAAATCAGAAGCCACGTCAAAATTTAATGATTCCGATAAACCGCCAATAACCCCTAAACATTTGGCCACGTGTTTACGCCGGACGTCGTCTTTACCTTGGCTATCAGCGAGCAGCGCCTGCTCCAGCTGCGCCGTGGCACTATTGTACAGAAGTGCAATGAGTTGATGCGGGCTCGCCCCTTGCACTTGGCTCTCAAGCCCAAGGCGCTGATACAACTCCGTTCCTTTAGCTTTAAACATGACGAGTCCTCAAGCTGTTAACCAAGCTTAGCGTGTTAAAACTGGGTTTACCCATTCAATGTAACTGATTAACCGTGCGATGTAACTCAGAACTCAGCACTAAGTCTTTGTAGAGGTGCACGACAGCATTTAGCTCCATCAGAAGTGTTTTTGCGTCGCGCTCTGGGTCTTCACTAGCTTCATTTAACGCCTGCATAAGGCTTAGGTCAAATTGCCGAACCTTATCCCAGTCCTGCTCAGATAAAGCCGACTCTAACGCTTTACGCATGCGAACTAAACGCCATTGGCTGTGCGGTATTAACGCCATGTGATACTCCTGAGATAGATTAGCTACCTCAGGTTATCGACAGCAGGAATGCAAACTTAAAGAAAAGGACGACTAAAATTTTTCGTGAATACAGAGCAATTCAAACACAACCACCCGGAAGATTAGTCCGCCTCCGCCCCTAGCCAATAAACCTAACGCTTACGGTAATGCGGTTAGGGAAACGCTAAGCCGCCCTGCTTGAATCGCTTCGACCAATCGACTGGTTTATCTAGCGATGCTGGTTGCTTGGTCGGTTATTCCGTCCCACCCCAATTTAATTTCAGAGAGCAAATGTTCCGCTTCGGCTAGCGCTTCTGGATTGTGTTGTTGTATGAGCTTATCGGCCACATAGTCATAGATTGAATCTAAGTTAGCTGCAATTTCACCGCCTTTTTCGAAATCTAGGCTTGACCTTAATCCGTTTAAAATTCCAACGGTCTTAACAAGCAGCACTTCAAAGTCTTTTTGGTTATTTTCGGCTAAACACATCTTTGCTTGGCCAATGCGCTCTAAGGCGCCGTCGAGCAGAAGCGCGATCACACGGTGGGGGGATATTTCATTGGGTTCAGCTGCCATCATTTTGGCAGCGCGAGTGGCAACTACAGTCATCGGATTATCCTCAAGTGTCAAAAAAACCTCAGCACTTAGGTGCTTGAAAGTTTTTAATGCGAAGATAATGCCAACTTTTTCTAGCTGCAAGCTGCAAGCCGGATGCCCAGACCCTACAATTTTGGTCGCGCAAAAAAATAGGCCCGCTAGGACCTAATTTTTGATTGTGATTTTTCTTGCAGCAAACAGCTTGCGGCTTGCAGCGCTCTTCACCCCACCATCGCTCCAATTTCCCGCCAAGCGCTCGCCAATTCATTAAGCAACTTACTCGCCTCATCAAACTTCTCGACCGATCCCTCTTTATGACCGCTTAACAGCAGGCGCTGAATATAATCGTAAAGGGAGTCGAGGTTGCCGGCCAGCTCGGCGCCCTGAGCTGGATTAAGGGCGTCGCGCAAACCCATAAGAATGTTAATCGCGTGGCTTACTTTAATCCCACGAACATCGATCCTACCTTGCTGTTGTGCGCCCTTCGCCTGGGCGATACGCTCCAAAGCACCATCGTACAAGAGTTCAATAAGCCGATGATTGTTCGCCGTTTCAACGGCGGTCTCATTGCGAACTTTAGTGTAGGCATTCACATTAGCACGAAGATTCATATCGACCTCAATTCACTCGAAACTGCAAAGGCGCATGTTTCTCACAAGGTTATCGACACTCGCCCAAATTGCTTTAGTTATTATTCGCGGTAAATGGTAGGTTATCTAACACACTTTTTAGGTAGTCGCGCGTGCTGTTTAACGAGTCGACAATAGCTTCCATAGCGATGAATTGCGCTTGCAATCTGGCTTGGTAGGCCGCACTTCGACTATCGAGCTTTTCCTGATCTTCATCTAAGTCGGCAATGTCTTCCGCAAGCCCCTTTTCACGGGTAGTAACTGGGCCCTGAGATCCAAGAAAGTCCGTCACCAAACGATCAAGGTTATCGCCAATGCCCCGGGCAAATGTCACTGAGGCAGTGGTGGCGCCAGGTAAAATTCTCAGTTTAAGCCCGTAAGCATCAGTGCCATAGGCGGGCAATAAAACATCGCCCAGACCAAAAGCTTCAACGCCATTAACCATTCCCACCACATTCTTACCCGCCGTACCAGCCGCTACTGATAAACCCAAATCTGCAATGTCGGCGCCACCAGCAGTGATAGACACAAGCGAATTACTACCAAACGCATTAGACGTAAAAACGAAATGGTCCGTATCGAAACTTACGTCGACTTTTACGCCTGCCGCCGCTAACGCGCTATCACTATTGATCAGCTGTTCGAACGCTGTCGCCATTTCGGTTTCATTTGCGTAAACCACACCGCCCGGTAAGGCCAGACTCGCCGTCGCAACGCCGTTGACTTCAAAATTGAAGCTGTAGTCCTTGCCGGTTGTATCGAGTGGAAAACCCAAGCTTGCAGTGCCCGTGAAAGTCCCCTTCTCCGGCTGTTGCGTTATTTCTATTTCATAGGTTCCTGCAACGGTACTTGTGCCATAACCAGTTACTTTAACTTTATCCGCGCTAGAAGCTGTTGAGGCCGCAAATACATTTTTTAAATCTGCGTAATTTTCATCGAAGGCTTGGCTGAACACTGTTTCATCGATGGAAATGGAGCCATCTAACTCGGTGCGAATCCCTAGGTTTGTAAGCGCATTTAAGCCTGAGCTAATACCTTCTACCGGCTGGGTAATAAACTCGCGAATTTTGTTCAGCATGGATTTAGCCAAGGCGTCGCGCGACAAACTACCGTACTCACTGGTTTCTTCATTTAAACCGGTCAACGGTTTAACCACCTCTAAAAACTCGTTATACAAATCAACAAAGTTTCGTATCGCATCTTCGGCACTGGTTTTATCATCAAGAATAGAGATGTTTACAACTTCCCCCGGTGCATCTTTAGCAATGGTAAAGCTGAAGCCGTCTATAAGATCGGTAATATTATTCGTGGTGCGCGTGACCGCTAAGCCGTTCATAATTAAATGTGCATCAGCGCCGGCCTGCTGTTGGGTCATTTGCAAGGCGGTTTCATTGAAGGTAAACCGAGACAAACCGGTTGCATCGTTATCCGATGGCACCGCCTCATCTTCAACCACAGAAATACTTAACTGGTTGTTTTCACCCGATTCGGCTTTCATCAATAGCTTAAAGCCAGACCCGTCATTTACAATACTTGCCTGAACACCTAAGCCGGCAGTGTTAATCGCATCGCGTAAGCCTTCAAGTGTATTGTTGGTATCATCAATGACGATCGATTTAGCAACTTTATTCGTATCAGCAGTAAAGGTCGTCGGCGGAATAACGTCGTCCCAATCGCCGAAATTAAAGGTTAATGTGCCCTTCCCTACCTCGTCGGTGATGTTGGTAAAAGAGGGAGAACTTAAGCTTTGGGATTTAGCAATGTTGGTAACTTCAATGGAAAAGGTACCCGTTTGTGCACCCGCCTTAACGGCCGTTGGTATCACCACATCGCTATCCGGAAATGACACCGATTTTGCCGTAAAGGTTTCGGGATTTTTTAAGGTCGTCAGAGCACTTTGCAGCGTAGAAAGCGCACTTTTAAAAAGACCGTAGTCAGACAGCTTAGTTTCATAACTGGTTCGCTTTGAGTCAATTTGGCCCTGTTTGGCAGACTTTTCAATCTCTACCAATTGCTCGACCAGCGCTTTGGAGTCGATACCCGATCCGGCACCTAACAAGTAGGGGACATTTGAATCAATCATATCTACCTCTCTATTTATCCGCGCTCGGCTATATCAAGAAGCGAATAAAACATAACGGGTTATATCAAATATTCAGATGCGACAAAGGGTGCGCAAGCGCACCCCGTCGTAACCTGACGGCTTTTAGCCCTGGGCATTAACCAAATGAAAGGGCTCTTGTTCTGCCTTCATTTTTCGTGCCAAGTCTAAAAACACTTCTTCTGGGATCTGGCGAATGAGCTCGCCCGTATCCCGGTCCATCACCCTGATCACGGTTTGATCAAGGTCTTCATCCACCGCGAAATGCAAATCCCGCTGCACAGACTGAATATAGTTATTCATGTCTGCCACCACTTCCTGAAGAACAACAGGTTCTTGTGGTAATTCAACTTTCTTCGCTTCTTGCGGTTGCTCGGGTTGTTCCACCGGCGATATTTTGCCGGTTTCCCTGCTTGTTGCGCCAGCAGCCCCTTTCGATGAAGCAGACCCGGCAGCTATCGTCATAGCCACTTGTGTTGCTCTAACTTCATTCATGGGAAAACCTCTCAGCTTTCATGGTGGGGGACTACCCCACCCGCTTTAAGTTATCTGTTACTGCCCCATTACTGGAGTAGTGACAGAACCTGCTGTGGCTGTGCATTCGCCTGAGCCAACATCGCGGTGGATGCCTGCTGTAGAACTTGTGCACGACTCAGCGCCGCTGTTTCCGCCGCGAAGTCCGCATCTTGAATACGCGAGCGGGCTGCTGCGGTATTTTCCGATACGTTCATCAAGTTGGATGTTGCGAAGTCCAAACGGTTACTTACCGCACCGAGGTCGGCTCGAATGGCGTTAATGTTATCGATGGCGTTATCCAATCCTTTAATGGCAGATTGCGCACCAGCCGCAGTAGAGATATCTACATTGGCGATGGACTGGCCGTCCTCAGCGTTGCCATAAGTACCGGCCGTCAAACCTGAGTTCGCAATGGTTCCGGTGCCCGAAGAAACCTCAATGGACTTATCTGATACTAGCGTAAACTCACCAATGTTTGTGGCTACAGCCAAACCATAATCGGCCAGCGTTGCATCGGTGGAAGCATTATCAGCCACATCAATATTGCGGCCGTCGGCTGCAAACAACTGAACCCCACCAGCATCCTCACCCGAATCGACAGCATAAACACCCGTCTGACCGGACTTATCGTTAATCGCGTTAACAATTAACTCACGATCATCGCTGAGTACACCGGTCATTGTCGCGGTTATATTAATGCCATTGATATTGATATCCATGGCATCAGCAGCGGCTGTCGCGGTTTGGCTTGTGCCTTTAACGAAGTTCTCCAGCACAACAGCTGTAACACCCGTTTGCTCAGACACCTTGTTTATGGCTGCAGCTTTTGAGATGGCACTGGCGTCTTTATTAACAGAGGAAGCCGTATCACTGCTGGCTTGAGATGCACCAATGCTAACACCGTTGATAACCACATCACCCGCAGAAAGTGCGGTGGTGCTGTCTTCCAGCTGTGTTGCTACCTGCGCTTGGACACCCGAGTATTTACCGACAGTAAACCCACCATCGCTGGCATCGCCTGTAGCATCAGAAGTAATCGTAATATCGCCGCCAGAGGTCGAACGCAGTGCTACCGTACCCGTGGTAATCTCAGTCTCGCCATCGGCGCCACCAAAGGTTAAACCAAAGCCGGCCATGCTTGCAGCCGTACCTGCCGTCAGGGCAATATTTCGTCCATCTTCTGCGACCAGTACAACGCCACCTTCAGAAGTCCCGCTGTCCATGGCTTTTACACCCGTTTGGGCAGAATAATTATTGATTAATGTCACCGTAGCGGCGCGAGCTTCTTCATCTGTAGAGTTAGCGGCGCGATCTAGAGTTCCTAAAGCAATACCGTTGATCGATAAGGTGGTATCTAACGCGCCGGCACCCGGCATAGCCGCACCACCAAGCGTTGATTGCTCAACGGTTGCAGTCACCCCAGACAAGTCAGATTTTGCATTAATAGCCGAAGCTATAGAAATAGCACTTGAAGTCGCGCTGGCCGTTGACGCCGTATCCGCCGAACTATCCGCAGATCCGATTGCAACACCATTGATAATAAGATCACCGGTTCCTAGGCCATTCAGAGCAGTTGCCAAACCAGTTTGGGCAAACGAACTCAAGCCTGCTTTAGCACTAACACCTAGTTTCTCATTATTCACTTCAGCAATGTTCACACCGATAGTTTGATTCGCCTCAGAACCCACCTGCAGCAAAACATTACCTAAAGAACCATCAAGCAGTGCCTGACCGTTAAAGGAAGTGGTATCCGCAATACGTTGAATTTCAGACTTCAACTGCTCTGATTCTGCGTTCAATGTTGCACGGTCTGCGTCGGAGTAAATTCCGTTAGCAGACTGTACCGCAAGCTCGCGCATACGCTGGAGCATGTTGGTTATTTCGTTCAAACCACCTTCGGCGGTCTGTACCATGGACACGCCGTCGTTCGCGTTACGCACGGCCTGATTCAGGCCCCGTACTTGCGACGTCATACGGTTGGCAATGGCCAAACCGGCAGCATCATCCGCTGCTTTGTTAATACGCATACCTGAAGACAGGCGTTCCATGGCTTTCGACATGTCTGCACCGGACTTCACCAGTTGACGCTGAGAGTTCAGCGATTGAACGTTGGTGTTAATGACTAAGGGCATGATTGCCTCCTATCACGGTTCCTCAATGATGACCGGTTATATACCAGCCTGCCTTAAAGGCTCGAACAGGTCGAAGCGCTTCTGACTAGGTTATCGACAGAGGGCGGTAAAGCTTTAGGCGAAAGCGGCAAGAGTTTGCCGTCGGGTGGAAAATGATGACTATCTGATTGATTTTGAAGCGATAAATCTCAACTTTTTGTGATTTAAGTGAAGCTGCGTCCTAGAACGATTATTTCTTAATATATAAAAAAACCAGCCCCTAAGTTATTAAGGACTGGCTATTTAAAACTAAATTACTGATTAAGTAATTGAAGCACCTGTTGAGTGGAAGCATTTGCCTGAGCAAGCATCGCTTGTGAAGCCTGCTGCAGTACCTGTGCTCTACTCAAGTTTGCAGTTTCTGCCGCAAAATCAGCGTCCATGATTCGACTTCTCGCAGCTGCCGTGTTCTCCGTAACGTTCATCAGGTTAGAGATGGTGAAATCTAGGCGATTGTTAATTGCACCCAAATCTGCGCGAGTAGCGTTAATGCTTTCTAATGCGTTATCGACTGCTTGTATCGCTTTTTGAGCGCCCTTAAAGGTAGCAACACTAACATCTTTGAGTAGTTGGCCACTTTCTGTTGCTCCAAACTGGCCAGCCCTAAAGCCAATACCTTCAAGCCCAGCAATGCCGTTGGCTCCCGCGGTAATTTCTATTTGAGCGCCCGATGATAAAGTCACAGCCCCAAAAGTCGTTTGTGTAAACGCTGTGCTTGGAGCTGCACCAGCTGCATCACCCAGTCCAAACGCCTCTGCGTCCGCCCCACTCACCACTGTAGCGGCTAACGTGATATTTCTTCCATCAGCCGCTAGCATTTCAATACCACTACCGGTATCGCGGGCGACAACGCCAGTTTGACCAGAAATTTGATTAATAGCAGCAACAGTTGCTGCCCGGTCTGCACTTAACTCTCCAATACTCGTAACGGTTGGTAAAACAATGCCATTTATAGTAGTGGAAAAAGTATCGCCTGCAGCAGCTGGTGTTGTTGGTGAAGACTGGCCTGTAATTGTTGTGCCTGTAACCGATGCACTAACACCCGTCGCCTCGGAAACATTATTAATTGCCTTGGCGATTGAAATAGCACTGCCGGTTTTACCTGCGGTACTGGCAGTATCATCAGTTGCTTTCGCCCCGCCTATTTGAATGCCATTGATTACCAAATCACCTGCTTGCAGCTGGCTAGCAGCGTTATCGGCGCCTTCATGTGATGCACTTGTAGCTTGTGCCAACTCGCCAGAAAAAGTTCCTGCTACGAATCCAGATTGAGGTGTCAAACTACTGTCACCACCGATTACCACGTCGCCGCCATCAACAGATAAAAGAGATACACTGCCAATTTGTAGGGCTGGATCGGTGGATGTTGCAGCCAAACGGATGCCTGTATTGGCAGCCGTCAATGCTGCAGCCGAAGCAGTGATTTCAATATTTCGTCCATCTTCTGCAATCAAGTTGATACCGGTTGCGTCCTCACCTGAGTCAACAGCGGTAACTCCGGTTTGAGCGGATATTGCATTGACCGCCGCTACGATAGCGGAACGTGTAGTTGCACCATCTGCGGTTGTCGTTACTGCGGCGGTAGGTACACCATTGATGGTAAAGGTACCAGTTTGCGCGGCAAGTGGGGTCATGGATGCACCCGCCATCACGGTGCTATTTATGGTGGCTTTTACACCACTCAAATCTGACACTTTATTGATCGCAGCAGCTAGCGCAATCGAACTGGCATTGGCATTAGATGTCGATGCGTTATCGTCGGCAGAACTGGTGCCGCTTATGGCAATACCATTGATGGTTAAATCACCTGCGGTAATACCAAGGGCGCCAGCCGCCGGGTTGTCATAGTACCGGCTGGTGTTACTCAATCCAGCATCCTGCGCGGCACCAAGTGTTGATGAGTTCAACTCACCCACTTTCAGATCTATAAATTCTCCGGATTGGGCTCCGACCTGCAATGCCACGTCACCCAAGCTGCCATTTAACAATTTTTGGCCGTTAAACGATGTTGTTTCTGCAATTCGATCCATTTCAGCAATCAACTGCTGAACCTCAGCATCGAGCGTCTTGCGGTTACTGTCATCGTAAATACCGTTCGATGATTGAATCGCTAACTCGCGAATACGCTGCAAGATATTTGTTGTCTCATCCAGCGCACCTTCAGCGGTTTGGATAAGGGAAATACCATCACTGGCATTTCGTATGGCTTGATTTAGGCCTCTTACTTGTGACGTCATGCGATTTGAGATGGACAAGCCTGCCGCATCATCAGCCGCGGTGTTGATACGTTTACCGGATGATAAACGTTCCATCGCCTGACTTAAATCGTCGCCCGACTTCACCAACTGTCTCTGTGCATTCAGTGATTGCACATTGGTATTGATGACTAATGGCATGTTGCTTCTCCTCTACCCTAGAGTATTTTGCCAAATCAGCTTGCCAAAACTCCGGTTTCGACCAGCCACATAGAACTCAAAAGGATTAGAGCAACGCCCATGCCAACTTTTAAAAACAACGGTAACCCATTGTATTTACGATAGAAAAATCAAGATCAAAGGGATCGAATGAAGAAAAAAAAGCAGAGCGGCAATTTTCTGACTCAATCGACTGTAGATTTCGGCAAAACATTGCCGCACCAAGCAGGGCTTTTTAGCTATCAATACGAACGAAAAGCGCTAAGCTAAAAGCACCGTTAAAAAGTACCAAGGGGCTACTTAATGAAAGGGACAATAAGACATGCGATAGAGGCCTCGAACCAATTGATCCAAGCACTTGAAGCCGGCGAACTACAAACCGCGAGTTCATTGGTGACGATTAGAGATAGATTGATTCGCGAAGTACCCATTGCCGAAGCGACGAATATACTGGGTACCGAGGTCGATCGAGATTATGAAGCATTGATGCTACAGCTTCAGGAATTGGACACCAAAATCAGGTTGCTCGCCAATGGGTTGCTTTTAAAAAGTAACCCAAACAAGAAAGCGAAAACCCACACAGACGTGAACAAACAAAAACTTAATAAAGGTTATAGGCATCCGTAACTCGAGATTGAGGCACGAATGTCTATATAGGTTAACGATCTCAGCTGGATCTAGAATGGACAAAAAGCGCGGTGAAACGGGTAGCTACCAGATAAAATCTGAGCTACCACACATTTAAGACATAGCAGCTTCAATTTCATGCTCGGTGCTCACCATTAGCTCGTCGTTTTCCACATCCACCGTCACAGTTCCGCCGCCATCTGCCAGCTCGCCGAAGAGTACCATCTCAGCCAGTGGCTTCTTGATTTTTTCCTGAATCAAACGCGCCATCGGGCGAGCGCCCATTTTTTCATCGTAGCCATTAACCGCAAGCCACTCCCGCGCCGCATCAGATACGGCCAAGTGCACGCGCTTGTCATCGAGTTGTACTTGTAGCTGCACCAAAAATTTGTCCACGACTGTCTTGATAACTTCAAGCGTTAGCGGCGCAAATTGAACCACGGCATCTAGTCGATTTCTAAACTCTGGGGTGAAGGCTTTCTTAATTTCCTCCATCCCATCAGTAGAGTTATCTTGCTTAGTAAACCCAATTGAGCGCTGGCTTAGCACATGTGCACCCGCATTGGTGGTCATCACTAAAATGACATTTCTAAAATCCGCTTTACGGCCGTTATTGTCGGTTAGCGTTCCGTGATCCATCACTTGAAGTAACAGATTAAAGACCTCAGGATGCGCTTTTTCGATTTCATCCAACAGTACAACGCTGTGTGGGTGTTTGGTTACGGCATCCGTTAACAAACCACCTTGATCAAAACCTACGTAGCCAGGCGGCGCACCTATCAAGCGCGATACCGTATGGCGTTCCATATATTCAGACATATCAAAGCGCAAAAGCTCAATGCCCATAATCTTGGCCAACTGACGGCAAATTTCTGTTTTACCCACACCCGTAGGGCCAGCCAATAGGAAAGAGCCAATGGGTTTGTCGATTGATCCTAGGCCAGCACGAGACAACTTTATCGCCGTAGATACAGTGCCGACCGCTTGATCTTGACCGAACACCACCATGCGCAACTGTTCTTCGAGGGTTCTCAGCTGTTCTTTATCGTTACTCGAAACACTTTTCGCCGGAATACGGGCAATTTTTGCAACCATGGCCTCGATATCGGGAACGCCAATCTGCTTTTTGCGTTTGTGCGGAGGCTGTAGCTGCTGAAATGCCCCCGCCTCGTCGATCACGTCGATGGCTTTATCGGGCATGAATCGATCGTTGATATAACGACCGGCTAATTCTGCCGCCGCACGCAGCGCTGTATCCGTATATTTCAAGCCGTGATGCTTTTCGAAGCGGCTCTTCAAGCCTTTTAGGATGTGGTAGGTATCATCGACCGACGGCTCGTTAACATCGATTTTTTGGAACCGGCGCGATAGGGCCCGATCCTTTTCAAAAATACCCCGATACTCCTGGAAAGTGGTTGAACCAATGCAACGCATTTCGCCGGAGGTCAATAAAGGCTTCAACAAGTTTGAGGCATCCATTACCCCACCGGACGCCGCACCGGCACCGATAATGGTGTGAATTTCGTCGATGAATAAAATGGCTTTATCTTGCTTGCGCAAGTCGGCTAAGAGGCCTTTAAAGCGCTTCTCGAAATCACCGCGGTATTTCGTACCCGCTAGCAGTGAACCTAAGTCAAGTGAGTAGACCACAGCATCCATGAGTGTTTCGGGCACTTCGCCATCAACAATTTTTTTCGCTAAACCTTCCGCTATTGCCGTTTTACCAACACCGGACTCGCCCACCAGCAGTGGGTTATTTTTACGCCTTCTGGCAAGAATTTGAGCAACCCGCTCCACCTCGTCGACGCGCCCTACGAGAGGATCTATTTTTCCATTCGCGGCCATTTCGTTAAGGTTGGTGGTATAGCTATCCAGTGGGCTCTGCGCAGTGTTGCCATCGACGGTAGCGTCATCATCACTAACATCTGAATTGGGCTCTTGGGCCGCATGCCCAGAGTGCCCTGAAACTTTGGAGATGCCGTGAGTGATATAGTTAACAACATCAATGCGGGCAATGGATTGCTGCTTTAAGTAATAAACAGCCTGACTCTCCTGCTCGCTAAAGATCGCTACCAGTACATTGGCGCCTGTAACCTCTTTTTTCCCCGAGGATTGCACATGGAATACGGCGCGCTGCAGAACACGCTGAAAGCCTAGCGTTGGCTGAGTCTCTCGCTCGGGATCATTTTCGGGAATAAGCGGTGTGGTGGAGTCGACAAACTCGATCAACTCTTTCCGTAGCTTGTTAATATCGGAGCCACAGGCGCGCAACACAGTCGCCGCTGATTCGTTATCGAGCAGGGCCAACAATAAATGTTCGACCGTCATAAATTCGTGTCGTTTGGACCTGGCGCCTTTAAATGCCAAGTTTAAGGTAACTTCTAAGTCTTTGCTTAACATCTCTGTAACCTCTAAGCTTCGTCACCTTCACCAGCCGCCTCTATTTCGCATAAGAGCGGATGCTGACTCTCTCTTGCATACTGATTCACTTGTGCCGCCTTTGTTTCAGCGATATCACGCGTGAAGATGCCGCACACGCCTTTTCCCTGATTATGAACCTGAAGCATCACTTTCACCGCCTGCTCCCGGTTCATGGAAAAAAAGCCTTCCAGCACGTCGACCACAAAATCCATAGGCGTGTAATCGTCATTCAACAATACCACCTTATACATCGATGGCCGTTTCAGCGCGGGCTTAGACTCTTTGACAGCAACACCCGTGCCGTGTTCAGAATCTTCCTCTCCTTCATCGTGTGCGCTATTTAATGTTAGCTGAAGATATTTGAAATTTCCCATCTAGGCTCACTGCATCCTGTTCTAACTATAGGTGTATTAGCCCACATTTTAACTCATGCCGAGCCAAACAAAGACACTCAACGGTTGAATCTCTTGACATAAAAGCATCAGTTGGTTAAAAGATGGCTTAACTTGTCATTTTTTGACCGCCTTCTGCCGACCTAGATACAGTAGATATGGGTACGTTGTGCGGTCTTACAAGGGTGTGTTTTTCGGCTTTACGCGGCTGTGCTTTTATCAAAACTATAAAAACACGTTATATATCAAGGCGATAGAAGGATTTATACTATGCCTACCGGTACTGTTAAATGGTTTAACAACGCAAAAGGTTACGGCTTTATCCTGCCCGACCAAGGCGGTGAAGACCTATTCGCGCATTACTCAGCAATTGAGATGGATGGCTATAAAACCCTGAAAGCGGGTCAGGCTGTGAAATTTGATATCGTTGAGGGCGATAAAGGCTTGCACGCAACCAATATTCAAGCCAATGACAACGCAAAAAGTAATGAGCGCCCTGAATTAAAGGTCGTTGCCAGTTAATTCAAGCCACCGGCGCCATTTTCAAATTACCCACACGCTAACGCCCTACACGGGCACCGCTGGCGTGTGGGCACACATTTTAGGCGCCAATCTTCGCAATAATGGCATCGCCAAATGCCGAGCATGACAGCAAGGTCGCGTCATCCATCAGCCGCTCAAAGTCATAGGTCACTGTTTTAGCCGCAATAGCCTCTTCCACCCCTTTAATAATCAAATCCGCCGCTTCAAACCAGCCGAGGTGCCTTAGCATCATTTCTGCAGATAGAATTAATGAGCCAGGATTGACCTTGTCTTGTCCCGCGTATTTTGGCGCCGTGCCATGGGTCGCCTCAAACAGTGCTACCGCATCTGAATTGTTGGCACCTGGCGCGATACCGATGCCACCCACCTGGGCTGCAAGCGCATCTGATAGATAATCGCCGTTGAGATTCAAAGTAGCGATAACATCGTACTCAGACGGCCGCAACAACACCTGCTGTAGCATGGCATCGGCAATAACGTCTTTAATAACAATTTGCGCACCGGTCTTGGGGTGCTTAAACGCATGCCAAGGCCCGCCATCCAGCGGTGTGGCGCCAAATTCTTCGCGCGCCAACTCATAACCCCAGTCGCAAAATGCACCCTCAGTGAATTTCATGATATTGCCCTTGTGAACCAAGGTCACGGAAGGCAAGTTTTGATCGACGGCATACTGAATGGCTTTGCGCACCAAGCGTTTAGTGCCTTGCTCTGACACTGGCTTTATGCCGATACCTAGGTTCTCGGTAAAACGAAACTTCTTGACCCCCATCTCATTTTGCAAAAAGTCGATCACTTTTTTAGCTTCGGGAGAGTTAGCTTTCCACTCAATGCCAGCATAAATATCTTCCGCATTCTCGCGAAAAATGACCATATCCACTTTGCCTGGGTCTTTAACCGGTGACGGCACACCTTTGAACCAGCGCACCGGCCGCTGACACACATAGAGATCCATTTCCTGACGTAAAGCCACATTCAGCGAGCGAAAACCGCCACCCACTGGCGTCGTCAAAGGGCCCTTAATGCCAACCACGTACTCGCGAATGGCATCTAAGGTTTCAGACGGGAACCAGTCGCCACTATATTTTGCAGCGGCCTTCTCACCACAGTAAACCTCCATCCAAGCAATGGATTTTTTGCCGCCATAGGCCTTCTTTATCGCCGCGTCAGTAACCTTGCGCATCACGGGGGTGATGTCTACGCCGATACCATCACCTTCGATAAAAGGAATGATTGGACGATCGGGCACATTTAGTGAAAAGTCAGCATTGACGGTAATTTTGGCGCCATCTGCAGGTATTTCTATGTGTTGGTAACCCATGTGTTACTCCATGTGAGGGAAATTTTTATCGATAAACAGGTAATTATCACCTAAATGGGGATAATAAAGATGCACCCTAGTTCGATATTTGGACGATTCCGAATCATGATAGCATGGCCATTAAGATCCGGATTTACTATCCATCAGCCTTGGGTCGATTTCCACTATTCGAGAAACAAATAGCCTGTGACAAACCTGATTTTACTGAACAAACCTTACCAAATGATGTGTCAATTCACTGACACAAACGCAAGGCGCACCTTGGCCGAACTTGTGCAGCTACCGAATTTCTACCCGGCGGGACGGCTAGACTTTGATTCCGAAGGCTTAGTCTTACTAACCAATGACGGCCTATTGCAAAACAAGATCGCCGACCCTCGCCATAAGCTACCTAAAACCTACTGGGTACAAGTTGAAGGCGAGCTTGACGTAGATGCGCTGGACGAGCTCAGGCGCGGCGTGCAGCTAAAAGACGGTTTAACTAAGCCGGCACAAGCAAAATTAATAGCCCCCCCCAGCTTGTGGGACAGAACGCCACCAGTGAGATACCGCAAAGCCATTCCCGATAGCTGGCTAGAACTCACGATAACGGAGGGGAAAAACCGTCAAGTTCGCAGAATGACCGCAGCGGTTGGCCACCCGACCCTTCGCTTGGTTCGCGTGGCAATCGGCCCCTGGCAACTCGGCGACATGCAGCCAGGTGATCAACGTTTTGAATCGGTACCATTAAGCGGCGAAAACACCAACCTACAAAACCGCCCTCACAAGAAAGCCACCACAAGAAAACGCACGGGCAAAACCCGGAGCCATAAACATGGATAATTACTGGGCTCCTCATATCACTGTTGCCGTCATTCTCGAACAGGACGGTAAATACCTTTTCGTGCGTGAAAATACGGACCAAGGTATCCGCATTAATCAACCCGCGGGGCATGTGGAAGCCGGAGAATCCTTGGCCCAGGCTGCATGTCGAGAAACCCTTGAGGAAACAGGTTATAAGGTGACTCTGGCAGGATTCGTCAGCTTATCCAGCTATACCGCACCCAGCAACGGCACCACTTATTTCCGTGCCACTTTTAGCGCAAAGGATGCAAAGCAGGTTCCCGGGGCGAGGCTAGACCCAGACATTATTGAACCTATCTGGCTTTCGCGTGAGGAGTTAGAGCAGCAAAAAGCAGCGTGGCGTAGCCCACTCGTCGCCGATGTCCTCGATCAATATATCAAGCATGGCGCACAATCACTGGAGCTTGGTACCTTGCACAGGTAAAATCGGCGCCCTTCGAATTTAAGGTAGTTATCATGAACCCAGCTCAAAAAGTCATCGTCGGTATGTCTGGCGGCGTTGACTCATCCGTATCTGCGCTCCTACTTATCGAGCAAGGCTATCAGGTGGAAGGCTTGTTTATGAAGAATTGGGATGAAGACGACGGCTCTGAATACTGTACCGCCATTGCCGATCTAGCCGATGCTCAATCTGTGTGTGACAGGCTCGGCATTCAGCTTCACACCGCCAACTTTGCCGCCGAGTACTGGGATAATGTTTTCGAACACTTCCTAGCCGAATACAAAGCTGGGCGCACGCCAAATCCCGACATTCTGTGTAATCGCGAGATAAAATTTAAAGTATTTTTGGAGTATGCAGAAATTCTTGGTGCCGACCTAATTGCCACAGGCCATTATGCACGCCGAGAAACCATTAACGGCCAAACCTTGCTAAAAAAAGGGCTCGATAACAACAAAGATCAAAGCTACTTTTTGCATGCCGTGGGTGAAACTGAGTTTTCGAAAAGTTTATTCCCCATTGGAAACTTAGAGAAACCTGCGGTTCGAAAGCTGGCAGAAAAACACAACCTCATTACCCATAATAAGAAAGACTCGACCGGTATTTGCTTTATTGGCGAGCGTCGGTTCAAGGATTTTCTAGAGCAATATTTGCCCGCACAACCGGGTCCAATAAAAGTCATTGACGGCAATACAATTGGCCAGCACCACGGACTGATGTATTACACCTTAGGGCAGCGCCAAGGCTTAGGCATTGGTGGCGTAAAAGGTTACCCAGAAGAACCCTGGTTTGTGGTGGAAAAAGATCTTGCTAATAACACGTTAGTTGTCGCACAAGGCACAGATCACGACTCACTTTACACGGATACCTTAATCGCCGATCAGAGCCATTGGATAAACACACCCCCTAGCCTCCCGCTTCGCTGTAAAGCGAAAACCCGCTACCGTCAACCCGATCAGGCTTGTGAAGTCACCGTCGACGACTCGGGCAAATTGCGCGTAGCCTTTGATCAACCGCAAAGAGCGGTAACACCAGGCCAATACGTCGTGTTTTACCTGGAAGAAACCTGCCTCGGAGGCGCCGTCATTAACTACAGTTTTAATCGATAACATTATGAGTTCAGAAGCCGTTAAGCAATTATCCAAAATCGATTACCAAACCTTAGCCTTGGCGGGTATTTTCGAGGCGGCTATTCAAGTCGAGAAACTCGCAACCCAAGGCATGAAAGATAAGCAGTGTTTTCAAGTATTGCTCAATAGCCTGTTCATTCAAAACCCAAAAAGCCCGGAAGACGTTTATAGCGAAAGCTTACAAAGCGGCTTTGAAGGACTAATACAGTTTTTAGAGCAAGGCAAACGAAAAGGCAGTCACACAGACCGCTATGTACACGGCTTGCTGTATTTACAAAAAAAACTAGTATCAACACCCAACATGCTCAATACCATCGGTCAGCGCTTGGAGCTTGCACGCACCCAAAAGGACCATTTTGGGGTCGATCACGAGAATCTCGTTTCTAACCTTGCCTCACTTTACACCGACACCCTGAGCACCTTTAATTTCAGAATTCAGGTAATGGGTGAAATGACCTACTTGCAACAACCGAGGATTGCTAATCAAATACGTGCGTTGCTACTCGCCGGTATTCGCTCGGCAACCCTCTGGCGGCAAATGGGCGGAAATCGCTGGCAGTTTTTGTTGAGCCGGCGCAAATTGTTGGCATCGGCCGAAGCACAACTCTATGAAATTCGGAAAAACCCCAGTAAATCGGACTGATTTAGCTGCCATTAGGGCTGAAATCAGGTAAGATTCTGCCCCCTGAATTTTCAAACCACTCGGAGCTTACCCCATGGAATTGTCTGCGCTGACGGCCGTTTCCCCCATCGACGGCCGCTACGGAAGCAAAACCTCAGATTATCGCGCCATTTTCAGCGAATTCGGTCTGATTAAGTGCCGCGTAGAAGTAGAAATTCGCTGGCTCCAGCAGCTCGCTAACCACCCAGGCGTTATCGAAGTTAACCCTTTCAGCGATGCCACCAACGCTCTACTTAACAATATCGTAGACGACTTCAGTGAAGCTGACGCGCTTCGCGTTAAAGCCATCGAGGCAACCACCAACCACGACGTTAAAGCAGTTGAGTACTTCATTAAAGAAAAATTCGGCGACAACGCAGAGCTCGCGAAAATCAAAGAGTTCGTTCATTTCGCCTGCACCTCAGAAGACATCAATAATTTATCTCATGGGTTGATGCTGAGCCGAGGTAGAGATCTACTCGTTCAGCAGATGTCTGAGGTAGAAGCTGCCATCGCCAGGCTCGCCAAAGACTTTGCTGCCGACCCAATGCTGTCGCGCACCCATGGGCAAACGGCATCGCCAACCACAGTCGGCAAAGAAATGGCCAACGTGGTGGCGCGCTTAAGGCGTCAAATTAAAAGTATTTCGGCGGTGGAATTATTGGGTAAAATTAACGGCGCTGTCGGTAACTACAACGCCCACTTGTCGGCCTACCCAGATATCGACTGGGCAGCCAATGCGCAGCAGTTTGTCGAAAGTTTAGGCTTGAGCTTTAACCCCTACACAACACAAATCGAACCGCACGATTACATTGCCGAAATGTTTGATGCCATCGCCCGCTTCAACACCATCATCATCGATTTTGATCGCGATGTATGGGGCTACATATCGTTAGGCTACTTTAAGCAGAAAACCATTGCCGGCGAAGTGGGCTCATCGACTATGCCCCATAAAGTTAACCCGATTGACTTTGAGAATTCGGAAGGCAATCTGGGGATAGCAAATGCTGTGTTCAACCACCTTGCTGCAAAACTTCCCCTGTCGCGCTGGCAGCGAGATTTGACCGACTCCACCGTACTTCGCAATATGGGTGTTGGCTTCGGCTACTGCGCCATTGCTTTTGCCTCCACGTTAAAAGGCATTAGTAAACTAGAAATTAACCGTGCGCGTTTAGATGCAGATCTGGACAATGCCTGGGAGGTTTTGGCCGAGCCGATTCAAACTATCATGCGCCGCTATGATGTACCCGAACCTTATGAAAAACTGAAAGCACTAACCCGCGGCCAGACAATTTCAAAACAGGTTATTTTGGATTTCGTAGAAACCCTCGACGTACCAGAGGAAGCCAAGGTGGTTATGCGGGCCTTAACGCCACATAATTATATCGGCAGTGCAGTTCAACAGGCGAAAGACCTGTAACAAAAACGGCAGCTACGGCTGCCGTTTTTAATTCCCCCTTGAGCGAGTAGAGACATATGGCACTGACCCAACTAGGTGAAATATCGCTGAGCGATTTCTTCGAAAATTATTGGCAGAAAAAGCCCTGCCTCATCCGCAATGGCTTAGCCAATTGGGAAAACCCACTATTCCCCGACGAATTAGCAGGCCTTGCATTGGAAGAAGACGTGGAGTCGCGCCTCGTACTCGAGCTAGACGATGGCAAACCTTGGCAGCTTAAAGCAGGCCCATTTAGCGAAGAGGATTTTAACCAGCTACCCGATACCGGGTGGACGCTACTGGTACAAGCTGTCGATCATTGGGTACCGGAAGTCACAGCCCTACTCGACCAGTTTCGATTTTTGCCCAACTGGCGTCTCGATGACATTATGGTCAGTTACGCACCCGACGGCAGTAGCGTTGGCCCCCATTTCGATTTCTACGACGTGTTTTTAATTCAAGGTTTTGGTAAGCGCCGCTGGCAGCTGGGTCAAACTTGTGATGAAAACAGTGAAAAAGTTGAAGGTACGCCGCTGAATATATTGCGCGACTTCGACTGCCGCGAGGAATTTATTCTAGAGCCTGGCGACATACTTTACGTGCCACCACAAATTGCACACTGGGGCATTGCAGAAGGCGAATGCATGACCTATTCAGTTGGGTTCAGGGCACCTTCGCACGCGGAAATAATCGATGATTTCGCCGCAGAGGTTTGTCAATCGCTACCCGACCATTTGCGCTATCAAGACAGCGCTATTCAAACCAGCAGCACGCCTGGCGTCATCGACACTAAAACCATCGAAACCCTAGGCCACATAATCCAATCCCATTTGAACAATCCAGCACAGCTCGCCCAGTGGTTTGGAAAATACATGACCGAGCCAAAGTACGATCCCGACGCCGGTCAAGTAAACCAACCGAGCAAGGACGATATAGCCCAAGCACAGGCTGAGCTAGTTGAACATGACGGTGCTTTATTTCAGGCCCCGGATGCACGCTTCGCCTGCCACCAGACAATACTTTTCGTGAATGGTAAATCCTACCATTGCGGACCTGAGCTCGCCTTCGAACTCGCCAACAACAGAGCGATTCCAAACTGGCACGAACACCGAGCAAACGCAGATAGTCATAGGCTACTTTTAACATTAGTTGCGAGTGGCGCACTTTGGCTCGAAGATCCGCTTGAACCCAGTGGCGATGAGTTCGACGACGAATAAGCACAATAGCCACCCAATCACTGCCGGCTTATGCTGGCAGCGCTTGATAACAAAGCGTCTCACCGCACTTAAACGGCAGTAAACTGTCACTTCAGCTAACGCCTTACTGTGCCTCGCCCCTCACTCAAGCCACGGCGCAATCATGTACGCTGGCACAGAAACGTCCGCGAAGATATTAAGGCACCTCTGAATAACTCCGGTACCACTCTGCGCGGCCTGGAGCTGTTAGCCGCAAGGCGGGATTCGCAGTTAATGGCCCTAGCCCTTAGCAAGAATACCAACGCCGCGGATACGGCCCCAGGCCACGCTCTTCGAGGCTTGCAGCAATTTCCGTGCGCTTTGTTGCAACTTCTCGACAGACCCCGGTATGCCTTCGAGGCAGCGCCGCGGTCACAAAAATTGCTGCAAGCCAGAGAGGTACCGGAGTTATTCAGAGGTGCCTTAAGAATATTGTGTGATAAGGTGCCTAATATAGGTTAAAAAGGTTCAAGGCACTCACCTTGAAGGAGTAAAACCCATGGATCAATTTGAACTAAATGGCGTCAATCCCGCACCAACTACCCAAGGGCTGCTAATTCTTGAAGAACTCTCCGCCTTCACAGCATTTGGCAGCCAGCTCGCAAGCCAGTGTCGTGCCAAGTTACGGATTTACAGCCCCGACCTAACGCCAGACCTTTATGCCAACGAGCTATTTGTCGATGCCTGCTCCAGCTTTGCGCGCAGCTCTAGACGCAGTCTTATCGAAATACTGGTTCAGAATGCGCAACCTATTATAGAGACTTATCATCCACTGATCGGACTGCAAAAACGCCTAAGCGACAAAATGAAGTTGCGTGTATTGCCAAAGGACTTTGACCCTGAAAACATTCAAAAGCTGGATCGAGCCTTTATGATTGGCGATGACAGCAAAATTTTACTGCAACACAGTTCGCTAGAGTGGAAAGGTTTTGTTAATTTCGAAGATAGAGCCAACGCCAAGGAATTTGGCCATAAATTTGACTACCTTTGGCAATACGGCGAGCCAGTGATGGAATTGCAACGATTAGGTATCTAAGACGATGAGGCAAATCATGAAACGCATAATTACGCCCCTCCTGTCGTTAGCGCTATGGGTTGGAATGCCAAGCGCCTATGCGGCTGACGGTTTTGTCATCTACACATTGCCAATTAAACACCGCAGCCCAGAATCTTTAGTGGACACACTCATTCCACTCATCGAGTCTGGTGGGCACATTTCCACCTCGGGCAACAAACTCATTCTAAAAACTACGCCAGCTAACTTTCAACAAATTGCACTGCTCGTAGATGAACTTGACGCCCCCGTACAGCAGCTACTTATTAGCGTGCGCCAATCAAAAAGCAATCAAGGAGGCTCTGGCGGCCTAAGCACACAGGGAAATATAACCACGGGTAGAATTCGCGTCGACGGCAAACCCATCCCGACCGAGCAAACAGTGACCGTGCACAAGTCAACTGGCTGGGGCAGCGGTGAAAGCAGCTATCAATTACGCGCCCTCGAAGGCGAACGCGTATTCCTGCAATCGGGCCAGCAAGTCCCGGTTCAATCTCGCTACGGGGTTGTCGGCGGTGTAGCAACGAGTGATTACTACCAACCGGTCACCAGTGGCATTAGCGTTATTGCGCGCTTGCGCAACGGGCAAGTCATACTGGATTTAACACAAGAGGCAAACGCTGTTGATGGCCGCAATATCGACACCCAATCCCTGCGCACACAAATAAACGCACGTCTCGGCGAATGGATTCAGGTGGGCGGAATTCAAGCCAGTAACTCGTCAGACGAGCGCGGCATCGCGCGCTACCAGACGTCAAACCAAGCCACTGATACCAGCATTTTCATCAAAGTGGATAAATTCTAACAAACAAAAAAGGCTCCAAACGGAGCCTTTTTTGTTTACAGATGGTAGCGGATATAAACTACGGCTTTTTAAGCGGGCGTTTGCTTAAGTTGACGTCTGTAGCTGTGTAACAAGGGTTCGGTATAACCGTTGGGCTGCGCTAAGCCTTTAAACACCAAGTCAGATGCCGCTTTAAAGGCGACGCTGGAGGTCAAAGACGGCGCCATCGGCACATAGTCTTTGTCTCCCGCATTTTGCTTATCTACGATGGCGGCCATACGGGCAAAGGTTTCCTCTACCTGAGCTTTAGTGCAAACGCCGTGATGCAGCCAATTAGCAATGTGCTGGCTGGAAATTCTGAGCGTGGCGCGATCTTCCATCAAACCGATATTGTTGATGTCTGGCACCTTGGAGCAACCAACGCCCTGGTCAATCCAGCGAACCACGTAGCCCAAGATACCTTGCGCATTATTATCCAATTCCTGTTGAATATCTTGCGCGCTTAGCGCACTGGGATCTTCCATAACGGGAATGGTAAGAATATCGTCAAGACTCGCCTGCTGGCGCGTTAACAGCTCTTGCTGGCGCGCCTGAACATTCACTCGGTGATAATGCACTGAGTGTAAAGTCGCACCGTTAGGCGAAGGCACCCACGCCGTATTGGCACCGGATAATGGATGCGCAACCTTTTGCTCCAGCATGGCCGCCATTTCATCCGGCATGGCCCACATGCCCTTGCCAATTTGCGCTTTACCAGCCAAGCCACAGGCCAGGCCAATATCAACATTGGCATCTTCGTAAGCGGCAATCCAAGCCTGCTGCTTCATTTTCGCTTTGGGAACAAAAGCGCCTGCGAGCATGCTGGTGTGCATTTCATCACCCGTGCGATCTAAAAAGCCGGTGTTAATAAACGCGACACGATCTTTTGCCGCGGCGATGCAGGCTTTCAAATTTACGGTGGTGCGACGCTCTTCATCCATGATGCCAACTTTTAATGTCAGCGGTGCTAGACCTAAGGCTTTTTCAATACGAGCAAACAGATCACAGGTAAAAGTCACTTCCGCTGGGCCATGCATTTTAGGCTTAACGATATAAATACTGCCGGTGCGGGAATTACTCACAATACCTTGGTTCAACACATCGTGCTTAGCAGCCAAAACAGTCACTAAGCCGTCCAGAATACCCTCGGGAATTTCTTTGCCCTCAGCCGTCAACACCGCGTCGGTAGTCATTAAATGGCCAACATTGCGAATAAACAAAAGACTGCGGCCGTGCAACACCAGCTCACCGCCTTTGGCGGCAGTGTAGCTACGATCTTCATTGAGCTTACGGGTTACAGTTTTGCCATTTTTAGAAAATGAATCCTCTAGATCCCCTTTCATCAAACCCAACCAGTTGGCGTAAACTTCAACTTTATCTTCGGCATCGACGGCTGCGACAGAATCTTCGCAGTCCATAATGGTAGTTACCGCTGCCTCAACCAGCAAATCCTGCACGCCGGCGAGATCGGTTTTTCCAATTTCAGCTTGGCGATCAATTTGAATTTCAATATGGAGGCCGTTATTTTTCAATAAAATCGCGGACGGCGTCGATTCCGGGCCGCGGAAGCCAACAAATTTTTCCGCACTTTGAAGCCCTGCTTCGGCACCATTCTTGAGTTCCGCGCGAAGCTCACCAAAGCTTACTTTATATAACACAACATCCGCATGGCTACCGGCTGCCAGTGGCGCAGCTTGATCTAAATGCGCTTTCGCAAAAGCTATAACTTTGGCTCCACGCACAGGGTTGTAAACACCAGCTTTCTCCGCGCCACCGTCTTCGCTTATGGCATTTGTGCCGTAAAGTGCATCGTACAAGCTGCCCCAACGCGCATTAGCGGCATTGAGCGCAAAACGCGCGTTCTTTACCGGAACAACCAGCTGCGGCCCCGCTTGAGTGCCAATTTCCTCATCCACATTGGCGGTGCTTATTGAAAAATCTGCAGGCTCAGGCAACAAATAGCCGATGTCGGTTAAAAAGCTTTTGTAGGCCGCCATATCTTTGATCGGGCCATGATTCGCGCTATGCCACTTGTCGATTTGCCCCTGCAAATCATCGCGCACCTTGAGTAAGGCTTCATTGCGCGGCATGAAATCGGCAAGAATAGATTCAAGTGAAGACCAAAAGGCTTCGGGGCTTACGCCGGTACCCGGCGCTATTTGCTCTTCGACTAAACGATAAAGGCTCTCGGCAACCTGCAAACCACCCTTCTGAATTCTATTTGTCATATCAACCTCTCTATTCATTGGCCGGCAATAGCAATCAAACCTCAACAAACCTGTCGCTTGATTAAAACCACCTTCGTTAACCAAATTCTAATTAGGCCAGATAAATTTATCTAACCTATTATTTCAATACCGACCATTCACACAAAGAATACTAAGAGCTATGCGCAACATCGACAATAAGGCGCCGCATCCATTGGTGCGCAGCGTTATTTTGCAGCAGCGGGCTCCACGCCATTTTTAACTCGAACTGGGGGATTTCAAAGGGCGGCTCTGCGATAACAACCCTAACATTGCTAGCGTGCAACTTTGCGGCCTTAGAAGGGATGGTCACAATGAGGTCTTTTTGCTCAGCGAGCAACATGGCGGCCTGATAATGGCGGGTAAAGACGCTAATACGGCGCTTTTTCCCCTGTTTAGCGAGGGCCTCATCCACCCAGCCAAGACGCTGAACATCTCTAGGGTTAACGCCCACGCCCACGCCCATGCCAGTTTTACTTACCCAAACATGCTGAGCCTGCAAATAGGTTTCCAGCGAAAAGCGATCCTTGATCGGGTTCTCCTGACTCAACATGCAGGAAAAGCTGTCTTTCCAAAGGGTTGTCTGATGAAAGGACTGAGGCATGGAGTCAAAGCGGTTAATGACCATATCAACCTTGCCCTGCTCGACATCCAAAAAACTGACGTCAGAGGGCGTCATGATATCCAAAGTAACCCCAGGCGCTTCGCGCCTTAAGCGGGTTAAAACATTGGGAAACAGCACGGCTTCCGCGTAGTCACTGGCCATAATGCGGTAAACCCGGTCCGACGCCGACGGGTCGAAATCACTCTGCGGCTGCACAGCACGCTCCACATTCGCCAACACATCGCGAATAACCGGCTGCAGCACTAATGCGCGCTCAGTCGGCGTCATGCCCTCACTGGTACGCACTAACAAAGGATCTTCAAAGAGATCGCGCAAGCGGCGCAGGCCATTGCTCATGGCAGGCTGACTCAAACCCAGATGATTCGCCGCCTTGGTCACATTTCGTTCGCGCAATAGGACATCCAGATAAACCAACAAATTTAGATCTATTCGGTTAATATTCACCTTTAGCCCTCTCGCCACATCTCTATAAGAAACGCGACTATAATTCACAACAGCAATACCCGCAATAGAAAGTATAAATTAGGCAAATCTAGCCTCCCTACCTACACTAGTCTCAAGCGTTCGATGCTTACTGAGGCCAGCCATTATGTGCAACCTCAGGATCATTCACCCAGTACGGGAAGGACTAGACCATGTCTCAATACACAAACGATATCCAAGAAGTAACCGCACTGCGTCAAGCTCAGGGCTCTAAGTGGGAAGCCATTAATCCAGAGTACGCGGCACGCATGCGCGCCCAGAACAAATTCAAAACAGGCCTAGACATCGCCAAATACACCGCAAAAATCATGCGTGAAGACATGGCTAACTACGACGCCGACTCAGCGCAATACACCCAATCCTTGGGTTGCTGGCATGGTTTTATCGGTCAGCAGAAGCTGATTGCGATTAAAAAGCACTTAGGCAGCACCAAGCGTCGCTACCTTTACCTATCTGGCTGGATGGTAGCGGCTCTGCGCAGCGAATTTGGCCCATTGCCCGACCAGTCAATGCACGAAAAGACCTCAGTGGCTAGCCTGATCGAAGAGCTGTACACCTTCTTGCGTCAAGCCGATGCGCGCGAACTGGGCGGTCTTTTCCGTCAGCTAGATGCGGCACGCGCCGCTGATGATCAAAAAGCAGCCGCAGAAATTCAAGCGAAGATCGACAACCACGAAACTCACGTGGTGCCAATCATTGCCGATATCGATGCCGGCTTCGGTAACGAAGAAGCGACTTACTTGCTGGCAAAGAAGATGATTGAAGCCGGTGCTTGCTGCATTCAAATTGAAAACCAAGTTTCCGATGAAAAGCAGTGCGGCCACCAAGACGGCAAGGTAACGGTCCCCCACTCTGATTTCTTGGCCAAGATTCAAGCAGTTCGCTACGCATTCCTTGAGTTAGGCGTAGAAGACGGCGTTATCGTAGCCCGCACCGATTCATTAGGCGCAGGCTTAACCAAGCAAATCGCAGTAACCAACACCCCTGGCGATCTTGGCGATCAATACAACAGCTTCCTAGACGCTGAAGAAGTATCACCTGCTGATATGAAAAACGGCGACGTGGTAATAAACCGCAACGGCAAACTGTTGCGTCCAAAGCGCCTAGCCAGCGGCCTATTCCAGTTCAAACAGGGTTCAGGCGAAGATCGCGTGGTACTAGACTGCATTACCTCACTGCAAAACGGTGCGGACCTGTTGTGGATCGAAACCGAGAAGCCGCACGTTGGTCAAATTGCCAGCATGGTAAATAAAATTCGTGCGACAGTTCCAGATGCGAAGTTGGTTTACAACAACTCGCCATCATTCAACTGGACCCTCAACTTCCGCCAGCAAGTATTTGATGCGATGACCGAAGCCGGCCAAGATGTATCGAGCTACGACCGCGCCAAGCTGATGGACGAGCGATATGACAGCACCGAGTTAGCGAAATTAGCTGATGAGAAAATTCAAAGCTTCCAGCGTGATGCCGCGCGCGAAGCCGGCATTTTCCACCACCTGATCACACTGCCAACTTACCACACAGCAGCGCTATCTACTGACAACCTGGCTAAAGGCTACTTCGGCGAACAAGGCATGCTCGCCTACGTTGAAGGCGTTCAGCGCAAGGAAATCCGCCAGGGCATTGCCTGTGTGAAACATCAGAACATGGCCGGCTCGGACATGGGCGACGACCACAAAGAGTACTTCTCAGGCGACGCAGCACTTAAAGCATCAGGTAAAGACAACACAATGAACCAGTTCTAATCGGTTCCCGATAGATATAAAGAAGGGGTTGCTTATGCAGCCCCTTTTTTATTGAGATTTAAAACAATGCATTATCAGAAAGTAAAATACCGTTTACATCGGCGTAAACATATTGACCCCTGGCCAAACTAACGCCGGCAAAACGCACCGAGCAACCCTGCTCGCCCACGCCTTTTTTTTCTGTTTTTATCGGGCTGGTATTGAGAGCTCTGACACCGAGTGGAAGTTTTGCAATCACCTCGGCATCGCGAATACAGCCATTAATGATGAAGCCTGCCCAACCATTTTTTACGGCTTGCTCCGCCAACATATCGCCGAGTAGCGCCTTGCGTAACGAGCCACCGCCGTCGACAACCATGACTCGACCCAAGCCGGGCTCGGCAACTAATTGCTTAACAAGAGAGTTATCCTCAAAGCATTTAACGGTTTCTATCTGGCCATAAAAATTCGCCGCGCCACCGTAACTTTGAAAAATTGGGTCGAGCGCAATGACATTATCGCCATGCTCATCGCTCAAATCGGGTGTGGAAAATTGCCCCGCAGAAATAGCCATAACCTAACTCCCTATTGTGAAGGGATTAATTATGGCAGTTAAAAGTAGCAGATACAGCTAAAGCGAATTCGCCTGCTGAATAGCGATTATAGATCCACGCCCACAGAACCGCCTTCGTATATGAGCGGTAGCTTTTGTAGTTGCTTTAAACAGCTAGCGAGCGGGCCGATCGCCACACCACTTTCCAGATTAAACTGAATGCCATGCACTGGGCAGCGAATGTTTCCCGCGTCAATGCTGGCGTTATCCATGCGCGCATCCATATGCGGACACCTATTTAGCAAAAGGTATGGCCTGTTGCCATCTTGAACTAACAACAAGGGCTTGCCATCCACCTGAAATGACTTGCAATAACCGTCGTACAAGTTAATGATTTTTTCTAGCGCTCGATAGGCCATAATTAATTCAACGTCATTATCTATTTGATTGAGAAGCAAGCTGCTCTATGGATAGACGCAAACCCGGCATCAACTGCTCCACACATCCCTCTCGGCCTAACCACTCTCTGGCACTCGCGTAGTCTTTGCACTCATCGGCGAGTAAATGAATAGTCACCGAGTTCAAGTTGCGCCAGCGAGAAAGCTTAGCGGCAAAATGTTCCGGCGCGAAAATATGCATTACCTGACGGGGCTGACTGAGAAATAGCTTGAGAGATTCCACCGGCTTGCCACGCCAGTAGCTTAGTAAACCGAATCGTTTGCGCCAATAATTGATCCAATCGCGGCGTTCGGGCTCATCGCCGGCTCGCTCTTGCAGCAGACGAGTGCGAAGCCCGACACTGGCAATACGTTTACCTAGGCTTATGGCCTCCTTATCACAGGGCCCACCGAGAGACACCAAACCCGAAATCATTTGGGTTGAAAGTATGCCGCTTTGCAGGGTAAACAAAGTCGCGAGACTGCCAACATCAATACCAATCCAGATAGCGGGAGCACCGGTCTGTTCGCGAATAAACATAGCCGCGGCCGGCAAGTCGCACTCGGCAATATCTTGTGGCTCAGTGGCATGTACGTGCGAGCGCAGCGGTGAACTTCCATGCTCGCGTAACTCTGGCAACCAGACATCGTAACCTTCATTAATCAATGCCATAGCTAAGCCTTGACCAGAGGCGATCCATTGCTGCCTATTTCGATACAAGCCGTGCAGCATCACCAGCGGCGGAAGCCCTAGCTTGCGCTTGCCCGGGGCACTAAGGCGAGTAACAGCAAACTCAGCTGCCCTGTCCATGCTGTTACCGGGCTTGAGAAGATAAACATCTTCAACATAATCGCCCTTTAGTTCTGCTTCTTTCAACACAGCTGGAAACAAACCGCTGCTGCTTTTTACGCCCAATTGCGCGCTCATAGAGCGACCCTTCTAAAAAATCTAAGCTTAAATTGGCTTGGCGGCAGCAAACAATTACAATCACTGCCCGCCCAAAATCGATAGTGCAATCAATGCAGCTCGAGACACTCAACGCCCCATACCTCGAAAACCCCTGCCAATGGCTTGAGATTTTCGAGGCGCTGCCCCGCCTAGCGTTACTCGACAGCTGCAATTTCAGTGGCGATTCTGGCCGGTATCATATCATTACCGGCGCGCCACAACAGTGGCTGACACTGCAAGATGGCGTCCTTTGTTATCAAAATGGTAGCCAGCAATCAAAAACCAAAGCTTGCAGCGCAAAAGACTGCTGGGCCGCCATCGAAAAACTACAAACCCAGTCGGAAATCGCCTCCAACCTTCCTTTTTGCGGCGGCTTACTGGGCTTTGTCGGTTATGAGTTTGGCCTTTGGAGCGAATTAGGCGTTGAACCCAGTGGCGAAATAGACTTCCCCGATTTCGCAGTTGGCAACTATCGGTGGGCCTTAATTCAAGACAACCACAGGTTCACCAGTCAGCTGGTCTTTTTATCTGACTGCGACAGAGAACTGCGCCAAAAAATCATACATTTAACCGATAAACCTATCAAAAAAAATCCATTTAAAACGATCAAAATCAATCATTTAAAGAAGCAAGTTAATGTAAATTGTTACAAGCTAGCAGTAAAAAAAATACAAGATTACATTCGCGCTGGCGACTGCTATCAAGTTAACTACACCCAGCGCTTTGGCTGCAACCAAGTACAACAGACGCCACTCGCTAGCTACCAAGCTTTAAGAGCACAGCAACCCGGGCCAATGTCAGCGTTTCTATCGATTGCAACTAACAAGGCGCTCATCAGCCTATCACCAGAGCGATTAGTAAAAAACGATCAAGGCCGCGTACTTGCACAACCAATCAAAGGCACCATTGCCCGCTCGCGAGAAAAACAAGAAGACGCCGCACTCGCGCTACAACTAGTGAACAGCGAAAAAGACCGGGCCGAGAACTTAATGATTGTGGACCTACTACGTAACGACCTAGGCCGCGTCTGCTTACCGGGGAGTATTCATGTTCCCAAACTTTTCGAGCTAGAAAGCTTCGAGAATGTTCACCATTTGGTGTCTAGTATTACCGGCCACCTTGCGCCGCAGGTAACTAACATTCACTTGCTCCAAGCTTGCTTTCCCGGCGGCTCCATTACTGGCGCCCCCAAACGCAGAGCCATGGAAATTATCCGCGAGACCGAAGTTTTTGGCAGAAGCGCCTATTGCGGATCGGTATTTTATAGCAGTGCTAACGGGCGCTTCGACGCCAACATTACCATTCGCACGCTGGTTGCCAGCGATGGTGAACTCTATTGCTGGGGCGGAGGTGGAATCACCTCAGATTCAAACCCAGATGAGGAGTACCAGGAATCCATGACAAAAGTGGCGAAACTGATCGGGCTTTAGTTTCAGCTCAACAGACTGTTCCCCGTGGAACATATATAGATTGACGCCAAAATAGTAACCTCTCATGCGATCAAGATATATGCATGACGGCTAAAACCCCATCGAACACCACAAAATATGGCGAATAAATGCTCAAAACATTGCTGAAAACACAAGATATGGTAGTTGGCGATCAAAACGCAATCAATGTTCCACGGAGTATTTAAAAACCACCTAGACACACAACATCCAACCTAATAGTTATAAAACTATAATCAATCGTTGCTTATAACTTATAACAAGCTTTGCTAAAATCAGCGCCTTTCTGCTAGTGATTACACAACAGCATTACCATGCGCGCAGATACAACGAAGGTCACAAGGATTGCTATGTCAGACGCCATTTCACTAGTGGATATTAATGCCACATTAGAGACGAAAAGCCCGCAAGAGATTCTTGAATTTGCGATTGATAACCACCCTGATTTGGCGCTCTCCTTTAGCGGCGCAGAAGATGTGGTGTTGATCGATATGGCACGCAAAATTGACCCGCAGATCCAGGTTTTTTGCCTAGATACTGGACGCTTACACCCAGAGACTTACCAATTCATTGAACGCGTGCGCAAGCACTATAAGCTGAATATTGAACTCCTCTACCCTGAAACCAGCGCCGTGCAAGCATTGGTGAGCAAAAAAGGCCTGTATAGTTTTTATGAAGATAACCATCAAGAGTGCTGTGGCATACGCAAAATAATGCCGCTGCAGAGAAAACTCCTAACCGTGGATGCATGGGTAACAGGCCAGCGGAAAGACCAAAGCCCCGGCACCAGAGCTAACATCCCGGTCATCCAAGACGACAAGGTGTTTGCTAGAGCAGGCGCACAACTGACCAAGTTTAACCCGCTGGCGAATTGGCGCTCCCAAGACGTTTGGCACTATATTCGAGCCAACGACGTACCGTACAATAGCTTGCACGACAATGGTTTTGTCTCTATTGGCTGCGAACCCTGCACCCGTGCCATCGGGCCAAACCAGCACGAACGCGAAGGTCGATGGTGGTGGGAAGAGGCTACGAAAAAAGAGTGCGGATTACACGCTGACAACGTTAAAGGCTAGTAAAAAGTAGGATATACACGTGAAAATTACACTTGTTAAAAAAATCTTGGCCGACGGCAGCCCCTGCAAAAAATGCGCTGACGTGCTGGAAAAGCTAGAGTCAGGCGGCTATATGACGTCTATTGACGAAATTCTCATTGCCGATGAACGCGATGAAAACTCTGCCGGAATGCTGCTTGCCGATAAATACCAAGTGAATAGAGCACCCTTTTTCGTGGTAGAAAGACCCGATCAGGAGGCTGTCATTTATACCGTCTATTTAAAGTTTGTTCGCGACATACTCGAGCAGGAAACCAGCGCCAGTGAAGAGGCAACAGAGATATTAGCGAACAATCCAGACCTGGATTTTCTCTAGCCCTTGAGCCCAACCTAGTTGGGAGCAGGAACCAAAAAAAGGGGCCGAGGCCCCTTTTCTTTTACCTTACCAGCGATTAAAAAGTCGGCAGCTCCATCCCATCAAACAGATCGTCCAACTCGGCTTTAGAGTGTTTCTGATACGCCTGATCAACCACTTCACGGGTTAAGTGTGGCGCGAATTGCGCAATGAAGTCATACATAAATCCACGCAAAAAAGTACCGCGACGGAAGCCAATTTTGGTAGTGCTGGCGGAGAATAAATGGCTGGCATCAAGTGCAACGAGATCTCTATCGGTTTCTTCGTTGTAGGCCATTTTCGCGATAATGCCGATACCCAAACCCAACCTAACGTAGGTTTTAATAACGTCTGCATCGGCGGCAGTGAATACCACCTTTGGCGCCAAGCCCTTTTCAATAAAAGCCTCGTCCAATTTTGAGCGCCCAGTAAAGCCAAACACATAGGTAACAATGGGGTGTTTGGCGACGGACTCCAAGGTTAAGGTAGACATTTGCGCGAGGGGATGATTCCGTGGCACCACCACGCAGCGATTCCAGCGGTAACACGGCATCATCACCAAATCGCTAAATAGCTCTAACGCCTCTGTTGCGATCGCAAAATCAACGGTGCCATCGGCAGCCATTTCCGATATTTGCATCGGCGTACCCTGATGCATATGCAGAGAAACTTCGGGGTAAGCTTTGATAAACGACTCGATAACCTTCGGTAGCGCATAGCGCGCTTGGGTATGCGTTGTGGCTAGCGATAAGCTGCCCTTTTTTTCGTTGCTGAACTCCTGTGCAACCTGCTTAATACTCTCGACCTTGCGAAGTATCTCCCCCGCAGTCTTCAAGATAGCTTCCCCGGCAGGCGTTATGCGCGTTAAATGTTTGCCGCTACGGGAGAAAACTTCCACGCCCAACTCGTCCTCAAGCAACCTAATTTGCTTACTGATACCTGGCTGAGAGGTGTAGAGGCTCTGCGCAGTTGCGGACACATTGAGGTCGTGATGTGCCACTTCCCAGATATAGCGCAGTTGTTGCAATTTCATACTAGCCCTCCAATTGGCTGCAGAAATGTCGTTGCTGTTATAAGAATCAGCAGAAATATTCTAATGGAGAATAGATAGGTTTTTTTTGCTTTGCCAGTCTTAAGCCATATTTAGATAGAGAGAGTGAAGGAATCACCTACCAAAGTCCTAATTGGCTGTCTTCACGTGACTCCTCCATGGTGACTTTATGCGCTAGCGGAATGGTTAAAACGGGTACTTTGGACAATTGGAGTATCTTTGCTGCTACCGAGCCTAAAAGTGCAATCCCCTCGCCTCGCGTACTTTGCCCACCGATCACAATCAGGTCGGCCTGCGACTCTTTGGCATGCCTTAAAATGACCTCGGCGGGCATACCTTGGTCGACAACAACGTCGCATATCGTGGATAAGTCATCCAAACCAGACATATATTCATCTGCGAGGCTTTCTATTACTTGGTCTTTGATGGACGCCAAAATTTTGTCGATGGCTTGATGGGCCTGCTGATTATCAGCCCCTGAGTATGTCTTGAATACGGCTTTAGCGAAGCTACCTAAAGGCTCCACCGCGTGAACGACTTCAACTTTTGCGCCACATTGTCGAGCCAAATACACCGCGTGGTATATCAGGTAAGACGCATGAGGCCCTAAATCTGTGCCACACACTATCTTTTCTATCATAATGCCACCTAACTGCAGGTGATTGACCTCGCTTAAGCATAGCAGTGCAAACTAGAGGCGCTACTCGTTTGCCACACCATGTGGCACGTGCCCAGTCGCAACATGCTCACTGGCGGCGCTACAGTGCACTTGCTGGTCATCGAAAAATACATCGGCGCCATAAGCCTTCAAAAAACTCGCCTTGGTCATCCCCCCTAAGAAAAGCGATTCATCAATGCGGATATTCCACGCCCTTAGGGTTCGAATCACCCGCTCATGGGCCGGTGCTGATCTGGCCGTCACAAGTGCCGTGCGAATCGGTGATGCACCCGGCTCAAACTCAGATTGAATACTGTGTAAGGCTGCCAAAAACGGCTTAAATGGGCCGCCGGTCAAAGGTAACTTCGCCGCTTCTTTTTCATTTTTGGCAAAGGCTTCGAGGCCTTGGGTTTTGTAAATTCGTTCCGATTCATCGGAGAACAAAACGGCGTCGCCGTCAAAGGCAAAACGCAGCTGAGCGCCAGGATCTTTCTGCTTTTTAGAGGCCAATAAGGTGGCAGCGGCAACGCCCTCGCGCAGCGCTAAACGCACATCCGCTGGATCGGTCGAGAGAAACAAGTGACAGCCGAACGCGGTAATGTATCTGTAGGGGTCTTCGCCGCCGCAAAAAGCGGCTCGGCTAATAGGTAACTTGTAATGCTCAATGGAATTAAATACGCGCAGACCTGTATCGGCACTGTTTCGGCTCAACAAAATCACCTCTACACGATGATCTGTTAACACCTCGTTGAGTCGCAAAAGTTTTTCCACTAATGGAAATGCCTCGCCTTTTTCCAGCAATTCCTCTTCGTGCTCAATTTGATATTGTGAGTAAGCCTCAAGCCCTTGGTTTATATACACCTGGTGGCTAGCATCCAAGTTGAACAAGGCTCTACTTGATATCGCAATCACCAACTGTTTTGGTACTGACATCTATTTCCATCTCTTTAAAAAAATGCCGGCCAAATTTTCAGCCGAAGAAAAGCAACCGTGTTTACGCCATTGCCTGCGATTTTTGGTAACGCTTGTTGCCAACGCCAGGGGAACTTCATAGCAGCTGACTCTTGCTAGCGGAGTGCGCGCATTTTCTGCTCCTAGATTCAAATGTTGTCTAGGCTTAAAGCCTCACTGCCGATTATCTGGAGTAAGCCATGGCCTATACGGACTACAAATTAGCTGACATGTGCAATGATTTAGCCGCATTGTTTGGTCATAAGTGGGTAGCCATTCCACTTATCTGCCTATTAGGTTTTAAGGTTGTGAGCCTTGCCCCCATGACATTTTGGTATCTCGTACCCCTACTCGTGCTGACACTGTTATTTTCCATAAGAGCCACAGCCAGGCTGGTACTGCGCGACCGCGCCCTGCTGCTGAGTTTGTATCAAGCACAAAGCCAACAGCGCAAGCGCTAAATCTTGAGTCTTGAGTCAAGGCCCATCAATATCATTATCGCCCGCCAGAATAACGTCCTCTACCTTATGGGGCTCAAGCAAGCACAGAACCAACCGCTTCAAATCGGCAATGGTGCGCTCGGCGCGACTTTCAACCTGGTTCACCACAACGAGCGATAGGGCATGGGTCATTTCTAGGTAAGCTCGGCCCAATCGATTCAACTCATTTGGACTAGAAACAAAACCCAGTCGAACAAACATGGCCATCATCCGCTCAATAATCATGGCGTCGTGGCGCTCGTCCAGATCCCGCAGTTCAGGTACAGCCCACATAGCTTGGGCCAGCGGCAAGATGGCTCGTTCATCGCGATAAACTTCTAGCATTCGCTCAACGGCTTTGTCGATAAAGGCCTCTAGGCTCATGTCTTCGATGGGCAAGGCTGCAACATCGGTGAGCGCATCGGCCATGGTTTCTAGCCAGCGATCACCGAGGGCATATAGAATGGCTTGCTTATTCGGAAAGTAGTGATATAGCGAGCCAACAGAAATAGACAATTCTTTGGCGATGAGGATCGTTGTTAATTCGTCGAAGCCAACTTCGCCCAATAGTTTTGCGGTGACATCTAAAATCTGCCGAGTGCGATGCTTGGCTCGTTCCTGTACCGGCTGGCGCCGAGGGATAATCGAATTAGTTCGCTTAACATTGCGTTCGTTCAAAGAAAACTCCTTGGTTGAGGTTGGGCTGCGAACAGCCGCTTCGCATCCATGCGAAGGCTTGTTTGCACACGTGGGATAATCTTAGAAAAATTAATTCTAGTCAAATTTCCACTTATGCAAAATTATACCTCAATAATGGCACACCAACGCCTGCCCGCGCCATGGCTTTGCGCGCAAAGTCGTTAACTGGCCTTTTAGAGCTTATCCATCAAACTGTAGTAGAGCATACCCGCCACTAGGCCGGGCCAGCGTAACAGCGTACCGCCGGGAAACATCGGCTGCGGCAAAGAAGCCATTACATCAAAGCGCTCAGCCGTACCGGCAACCGCTTCCGAAAGTAACTTGCCGGCCATGGTTGCTGTGGGTACTCCATGGCCAGAATACCCTTGGGCATAGAAAACATTGGGCTCAAGCCGACCAAAATTGGGCATACGATTTAACGTGATAGCCAATGTACCACCCCAGGCATAGTCGACCTTTTTTGTTGCTAAATGGGGGTACACACGCAACATATACTTTTGCACAAAGGCTTTTAGATCTCTTGGGAAACGACTGGTGTAGTTTTCACCACCGCCGAAAATAAGCCGGTTATCCCCTGACAACTTCCAATAGTTAATAACAAACAGCGAATCCTGTAGCGCCGTGTCGTCACGTATTAGTGCCCGAGCTTCCGCTTCGGGCAAGGGCTCAGTAGCTAATACAAAATTATTGATAGGCATAATTTTGCGAGCCAATCTTGGCTCTAACCCGGCCAGATAGCCATTGGTAGCAAAGACAAGGAACTTGGCGGTAATAGAGCCCTGATCTGTATGCACCACAGGGTTGGCGCCCTTTACGTAATGGGTTACCGGCGAGTTTTGGTAAAACCTCACACCCGCCAACTCGGCTGCTTTGGCCAACCCCAACAAGTAATTCAGCGGATGTAAATGGCGCGAACCGCTATCTAAATAACCACCGTGATATTTGTCGCTCCCCACTCGCTCGTCAACTTGCGCCTTAGTGAGAAACTCAGCCTGAGTGTAGCCATAGCGCTCGCGCAGGTGCTCAACACCCGCTTTGAAATCCGGAATTTCCTTAGCCTTACTGGCAAGGTGCAAGATGCCGGTTTTAAAGTCGCAGTCGATCTGGTGCTTGGCAACCAAACTTTCTACCGTAGCAACAGCTTCAAGGCCAAATTGCCAGAGCAAGGAGGCTTTATCTTGGCCAAGCATGGTTTCGAGATCAGATTGGTCTTTCCTTTGCCCTGTGCCAACGTGCCCACCGTTGCGCCCAGAGGCCCCCCAGCCCACCTGGTTCGCCTCTAACACTGTCACTTGATAGCCTTTTTCGGCCAGGTGTAAAGCAGCGGAAACACCGGTGTAGCCCGCGCCTATGACGCAAACGTCCGTCGTCTCGTGACCAACGAGAGCGCCATTATCAAACTGATGCTTGGCAGTCGCTGCGTAATAGGAGCTTGTATGAGCTTGCTTGGTTTCATGCCAAATACGGTTCATTGCATCTTCGCCTGCTGCCCCAAATGGGGCGCTTGTGTTTTTATCAGCCAAACAATAGACTGAATAATAATTCGGTTTTATAGTATGTTTTGCCGTGGCACTACGCAAGCCCCATTTGGGGTAACCGTTATTCTATTTACCGGCCACCCATTGAGAGATCAATAGGCTTGATTTACTGTAGCTCTTCAAACTAATCACAGCGCAACAGGTGCAACATGGTTGACTCCATCGACTCATGGTTAAAGGAAAACGGTATTACGGAAGTAGAATGTCTCGTGCCAGACATGACAGGTAATGCACGAGGCAAATTTATTCCCGCCCATAAATTTATTAAGGAAGACAGCCGCCTCCCGGAAAGTATTTTGATTCAAACGGTAACCGGGGAATACGTGGACAACCATTGGGATATTGTGGCCCCACTCGATTCAGACATGCTGTTAGAGCCAGACCCAAATACCGTGCGCATCGTGCCCTGGGCGGACGAGCCAACGGCACAAATCATTCACGACTGCTACACCCGAGCCGGCGATCCACACCCAATGGCAACACGGAATGTACTAAAAAAAGTCCTCGCCCTCTACGAAAAGGAAGGTTGGACCCCCGTGGTTGCGCCAGAGGTTGAGTTCTATTTGGTCAGCCAGAACACCGACCCAGACTACGAGCTATCGCCACCACCCGGGCGATCTGGCCGACGGGAGTTTGCTCGTCAATCCTACAGTATTGACGGTTGCAACGAATACGAACCAATCATCAACGACATGTATAAGTATTGCGAAGCACAGAACTTGGATGTCGACACGCTCATTCATGAATCCGGCGCTGCGCAACTTGAAATTAATTTCTTGCATGGCAACGCTTTGGATTTAGCCGACCAGGTGTTTACTTTTAAACGCACTATGCGGGAAACCGCATTTAGGCACGGCATTTATGCCACCTTCATGGCTAAACCGATGACCAACGAACCCGGCAGCGCGATGCACATCCACCAGAGCGTTGTCGATAAAAATGGCGATAACATTTTCGTTGATAAAGATGGCAATGAGAGCGACCTATTCCGTTATTACATTGGCGGCTGCCAGCGCTATATACCGCACACAATTTCGCTGTTCGCGCCCAACGTAAACTCCTATCGGCGCTTCGCCAAAGATATCGCTGCACCGGTTAATCTCGAGTGGGGCTACGACAATCGCACCGCTGGCATCCGCATTCCAGATAGCTCACCAGCGGGAAAACGGGTTGAAAACAGATTTCCTGGTGTTGATGTAAATCCCTACCTAGCCTTTGCTGCCTCGCTTGCGTGCGGGTATCTCGGCATGAAAAATAAACTCACGCCCACGCCACACTGCGAAGGCCACGCCTCCGAAGACGGTGAAATAGAGCTGCCGAGAAACCTTTTGCACGCACTCAATCTATTAACCGACTGCCCAGAGCTTGAGGAAGTTTTTGGCGCGGACTTTATCAAAGCTTATGCGGCGGTAAAGATGGAAGAGTTTGAAGCCTTTAATAAAGTTATTACTACCTGGGAACGCGAATACCTTTTACTCAACGTATAATTAACAAACGGAAATAATCATGAAGCTTTGGTCTAGACTTAGAAACACGATAAAAGTTACCGCCACTCTTATTGTATGCTTAGCAGTTAACGCATGTGATAGTGGCAGTGATAGTGCCAGCCCAACAGCTTCATTGATTATTACCAACGGAACACTTTATACCGCGAATGCTAAGCAGGAGTTTGCTGAGGCGATAGCTATTGCTGGCGACGAAATTATCTACGTAGGTACTGACGCAGGCGCGAAGAAGTTTGTCGGTGACAACACTCAAGTTGTAGACGCCAAGGGCAAGATGGTACTGCCAGGTCTACACGATGCGCACATACACCCACTCGGTCTGGTCTCCAGCAGCAATTGCGATCTAGAAAGTAGCCCATTAACGCTAACTGAACTCGCCACTGTTATTACGGACTGCCTGAACCAAGCGAAGCTTGAACCGAACCAATGGCTTACCGTCGAACAATGGAACTTTACCAAGGGCAATCAACCTGATGACGAACTACTGAATATACGAATGGCTCTGGACAAAGCCAGCCTAACCACACCTATTTTTCTAAGAGGCAACGATGGTCATCACGGTGCCGCCAATAGCGCAGCCCTATTAACCGCAAAAAATATACACGGAGACATCATCGGCCTGAGCGGCAAAACCATTGCGACAGACTTTCAAGAGTATGCGCAATACATTGGTGTCGACAAACAAGGTGAGCCGGACGGCCAGCTCTCTGAAGCGGCCAGATACATTCTGGCCTTACCCAGTAGTGCGTTAACAGGCGATGGCACACCCGAACAATTAAGTGCCAAGCTACCGGCCATTGCAGCAATATTAGCCAAGTCTGGGATTACCAGCATTCAAGATGCCGCAGCAGATATAGAAACCTTGCCGATTTTGGAGCAATACGCATTAAGCGGCCAGCAAACTTATCGCTACACCGGTGCCCTTATTGCAGACTTTGCAAATTTTAGTCGCCCCATCCGTGATAACTCGGATTGGACCAAGCAAAACTCCATCAGTGAAGTGAATATTAACAGCATAATCGATGAGTTCTCGGCAATTAAAAACCGCCAGAAAAACCCACAGATTTTTAAAACTGACGCGGCTAAAATTTTTGTCGATGGCGTTATCGAAGGCAATCCTTTCGCCACCCCGCCCTCACTGCCAAACGCAGCAGTAAAAAAACCCTATTTACAACCAATTTTTCAGGTGCAGGACGACACACTTCGCCTACAGGGCTATGTCGATCTCGACTCGCCTGCCTGTCAAAAATTCCGCGCCAACCCACCCTTAGGTAACGCCGAAAAAACAACATTTTTTGAACAACATCAGTTTCAGCCAGAGCAGTGCATAATCAGCAATGGTAGGCTCGAACACGATGAAAATTTCATTCACAACTACATAGCGCAACTAGAAGCTGCTGGCTTTTCAATTCATGCCCACGCAATCGGCGATCGCGCTGTTGCAACCGCCTTAGATGCGTTTGAAGCTTCCAAAGCCAAAAACAAACACCAACGCCCTCAAACCATCAGTCATGCACAACAAATCTCAGACAGCGACCTAGCTCGATTTAGTAAAAATGCCGTTTATCTAGCTTTCACTTTCGCCTGGGCAATACCAGATTATGGTTACGACCTAACAGTGACGCCCTACATAGATAAACTGAGCAGCCTAGAAGATTTATACAATCCCTCTAATTACACCATCACCAACCATTACCCTGCTAACAGTGCTAGGCGTAATGGCGCCGTTATCATTGCAGGGAGCGATGCACCTGTTGATACAAGGGACCCCCGCCCATTCATTAACCTCGCATCAGCAGTCACTCGCTATGCCGAAGGTAAAACCTACAACGAAAGCGAAAGGCTAAGCCTTACCGACGCCTTAGATGCATTCACCATCAACAGTGCTCGAGCAATGCAACAAGCTGAGATCACCGGCTCTCTTGAAGTAGGCAAAAAAGCAGACCTTGTATTATTGGATAGAAACTTGGTCCCGAGTGCAGCCGCATTTGACGGGGATGTAATTGCCGAGACACAAGTTGAACTGACCGTTTTCAACGGCAAGGTCATTTACCAAAAACAATAATAGATAAATAACTAATGAGCCTATTTATAAACTTTCCTAAACCGTCACTGTACTTCTTATTTCAAGTATTTAAATACGCTATCTATAGCTTATTGGTTGTAAACCTATACTTTTTCTTTCAAGAAAATACTGCGGCTATAGCACACACATTTTCTGGCGGCGTACCGATTTTTCAATTAGGCGAGGCCTATTCCGATAGCATAGACACCCTCTCTTGGGTGTTGCTTTTGCTGCTATTTGAACTGGAGACTTACATCGTAAGCGACAAATATCTAACTAATAGAGTAAAGTTGGCGCTGTTTTCACTACGCACCCTAAGCTATATTTTCATTTTCTATTCACTCTATGGTTATATATCTCGCTATATAGCCGTCATGGCAGCCAGCCCGTTTAGCATCGCGGACGCATGCGAACTGGTCAACACAAGCTTTACTCAAATTATTTCATTGAACGAATATCAGCCCCTTAGCGCAGCCAGCTGCAACGAGCTTAACGGCGTAGATATGATGAGACTAAATGGCACGGAAATCATAGGCAGCGTAGAGTCCTATAACATTATAGAAAACCTAGCCGTTGTAGACGTGATCAATGCACTAACTTGGGTACTCATCGTGGTTGTGCTAGAGATAGATGTCTATCTACAAACCAGCAAGCGGGTGATGGGCCCTTTTCTTGCGCTTTCCAGTTGGATTAAGGCAGGCTTATACGGCACATTGCTGGCCTGCGCCATTTACTGGTGGATTGACGGAGACTTTCTAGACTTCTGGGACGCATTCCTCTGGCTAATCGCATTCGTTTTTATCGAACTGAACATTTTTGAATGGCAAGAGGAAATCCAGAAAAAAAGCCGACACTCTAATCAAGCTGCTTAACCTGCTGCCAAACAGCCTCCATATCCTGGAGGCTAGTATTTTTAAGCGCCTGCCCTTCACCTTCAATGACCTGTTCCATAGCGGAAAATCGCTTCTCGAATTTTTTATTGGTACTGCGTAAAAGCGTTTCGGCATCGAAGCTGGCTAAACGACACACATTTATTACCGAAAAAATTAAATCGCCCAACTCCTGCCCTAAGGCTATAGAGCAATCCGTATTTTCCAGCAAAGCAATTTCAGCCTCAACCTCAGCCAACTCCTCGTGCACTTTCTCCATGGCAAGTTTAATGGAGCCAAAATCAAAACCCACCTGTGAAGCGCGCTTTTGTAGCTTTTGTGCTCGGGTAACCGAGGGAAAATTAAGCGGCACATCAGCCAACTGACCATGCTTGCCTTTGTCTGCGCGCTCTTGAGATTTAATCGACTCCCACTGTTTTTTTACGCCGTCCGAGGCCATAACCGACACAGTGGCGTTTTCACCTGATTCGGAATACAAGTTCCCCGAGGCAAAAACATGGGGATGACGGCGCAACAACTTAGAGGTTAACGAGTTTACAATAGAGTTGAAACTAAACAGCCCATCCTCCTCGCCGAGCCGAGCATAAAAAACCACCTGAAACAATAGATCGCCAAGCTCCTCTTCAAGGTGGGTTAAATCGCCGCGCTCGATGGTATCCGTTACTTCATAAGCCTCTTCCAGCGTACTAGGCACAATAGACGCATAAGACTGAGCTAAATCCCAGGGGCAACCGGACGCCGGGTCTCGCAAACGCTGCATTAAATAAAGTAAATCATCGAGCTTATATTTAGCAGCCATATCAACGCTTCCTTCGCGCTGCCGCGATGTTGGGCAACTGATTCAGGCGCGTTAAGGCTCGGCTTAGGGCGTTGAAATTACGAACTTCGATGGTTACTTGCATATCCACGGTATTTAGATTTTTATCGGACAAAGTTTGCATGGCGATAACGTTTATTTTTTCACTATCGAGTAATGCCGTTACATCGCGCAATAGCCCGTGTCGGTCAAACGCCTCAATAAGCACATCGACGCTGTAAACCTTATCCGGCGCACCGCCCCAGGAAACCTGAATGATTCGTTCGGGTTCATCTGCTTCCAATTGCAAAATATTGCTGCAATCCTGCCGATGAATCGAAACACCTTTGCCCAAGGTTATATAGCCATTGATCGCGTCGCCTGGTACTGGTGAACAGCACTTTGCAATATGGGTAAGTAGATTACCCACGCCATCGATAAATACGCCCGCTCCATCCCCCTTATTCTTCGAGGGCCGCACAATATTTAATTGCGGCTCTTCTGTTGAATCGGCATCAATCAGACGCTGAGCCGCGTTAAGCACTTGCGAAACACTGACATCGCTAGCCCCAACGGCAGTGTATAAGTCATCTAAGTTGTTATAGCGCAGCGTCTTCGCTAGTGCTAAGAAATCTATATCCTGCACGGCGAGACGCTTGAACTCCTTGTCGAGTAGCGAGCGACCATCAGCTAAGTTTTTATCTTTAGCCTGTAACTTAAACCACTGTTGTATTTTCGATCGCGCACGGGAGCTGGTGACATAACCTAAGGCGGGGCTTAGCCAATCTCGACTCGGCGACTCGCGTTTACCGGTCAATATCTCTACCTGATCTGAGGTACATAGGTGGTAGTTGAGCGGCACTATTCGGCCATTAACTTTGGCACCACAACAACGATTACCGACATCCGTATGAATACGGTAGGCGAAGTCCAGCGGCGTCGATCCACTTTGGAGATCCACAACATGCCCTTCTGGGGTAAACACATAAATTCGATCTTGATTTAAACTCGGATTTAAATGATCGGCGAGTAAATTGTCGTCAGACTTGTTGCCGAGCTCCTCATGCCAATCCAATACTTGGCGTAACCACGCAATTTTTTGATCGTAACCCGACTGAACTTCTTCCTTATCTGTTCCTTTGTAGCGCCAGTGCGCGCACACGCCGAACTCTGCATCCTCGTGCATCGAGTGAGAACGAATCTGTACCTCTAATACTTTTTGTTCTGGTCCGATTACTGCCGTATGCAAAGAGCGATAGCCATTCTCCTTAGGTGAGGCAATATAATCGTCAAATTCGTTGGGAATATTGCGCCAAAGCGAGTGCACTATACCAAGCACGGCATAGCAATCTCGGACGGTGGGAACAAGAATTCTCACAGCTCGAATGTCGTAAACTTGAGAGAAACCAATACTCTTTCGGCGCATTTTTCGCCAAATACTGTAGATATGCTTAGCTCGACCACTGATATCACCTTCAATCAATGCCCCCGCTAATTCTGCTTTAAGAGTCGCAATGACATTCTCAATATACTGCTGACGCCCTAACCGCTTTTCGTCCAATAATCGCGCAATTGTTTTATAATCATCCGGCTCCAAGTAGCGGAACGATAGATCCTCCAGCTCCCACTTAATGTGGCCGATACCCAAGCGGTGCGCCAAGGGTGCATACACATTCGCAATCTCCCGTGCCACTCTGAGCCGACGCTCTGGCGTTGCCGTTTTCAACGCCCTAATGGCACAGGTTCGCTCGGCTAATTTGATCAGCGCGACTCGGACGTCATCGACCATGGCAACGAGCATTTTCCGCACATTTTCAGCGTGCTCTTCCGATTGCCGGCCAAGCGCTGATTGGTCGTCGGCCAATTGCAGGCCGCTAATCGCAGCCATGCGCAACACACCGTCAATTAGCTTCGCAATTTTCTCACCAAATTGTTTTGACACAGCGATTAGCTGTAATTTCCCTTCGCGCACAGCGCGGTAGAGAATGGCGGCAATCAAGGTATCCGCATCAAGATTCAAATCCGCTAAAATCTCAGCCATCTCCAAACCGGTTTTCGAGCTGCTTATGCCCGTCACCCAAATGTTTTCGTTGGCGATAGCGGCTTGCTCAACCTCAACCGCGAGCAGGCATGCTGACCTAACAGCCTCACACTCTACGGCGCTAAGCGACAGTTTGGACGAAAGTCGAACCATCCACGCATCGACATCAATCTGACCTTCAGCGTTTATGGGTTGATCTTCTCTAACTTTAACCATGGGTCTTCCAAAATGGTGAATACGATTTAGCTGCGGATAAACAAAGCCATCGTTTCAACGTGCATTGTCTGGGGAAACATATCTAAAGCACCGACGCGCTCTATCTGATAACCCGCCGCTACTAAGATCTTTGCATCGCGTGCAAAGGTGGCTGGATCACAAGCAATATAGAGTATTTTACGGGGTTTCAATCGGCTAATATTGTCAACAACCGATTTCGCACCCGCGCGTGGCGGATCTAAAATAACACCGTCTACTTTTTTAGGTAATAGGCGCAAGGATTCAACTTTTTCTAAATCCGCCGCCAAAAAACGACAGTTAGTGATACCTAGGCTGTCCGCATTCGCCTTAGCTTGCTCGACCATATCAGCTATGGCCTCTACACCAATAACCTGGTGCACAACAGTCGAAAATGGCAGTGTTAAATTTCCCACACCACAAAATAAATCCAACCAAACATCATCTTTGCAAGGTTTTGCCCAGGACAAAGCTTGCTCTACCATTGCGTAGTTAACAGCGGGGTTCACCTGACTAAAGTTACTAATCTGATAATTGACTGGCTGAGCAACATGCGGCACCGTTACGGTAAAGTGGATGTCCGTCTTAGTACCGTCGAGGCAATAGTAGTTGGCAGAGCTATCGGGCTGTAAATACACCTCTGCGCCAATTTCCACGCTTAACTTGAACAGTATGTCCCGTTCGATATCCGTTAACGCAGCCACATGCCGTAAAACTAGCACTGGCGAAGGTTGTGTTTTGAGCATTTCAATGTGCCCAAGAACTTCAGGCCGAATATGTGCCAGCTCACGCTGCAACGGCGCCAGGCAGGCATCTAAACTAGGATCGAGTACCGGGCAGCTATCAATTTTAATAATTTGACTATTGGCTCTGGCTTTGAACCCGGCATAGGGGCTACCCTTGTGATTCAATGAAAGCCGCGCACGGCTGCGGTAACCAAAGGTATTCTTGGCAACAATATATGCGACTTTCTCTGACGGAATGTCTAACTGAACTCGGCGTAATTGATCCAGCACCAAGTTTGACTTAAAGGTTAATTGCGCATCTGGCTGCAAATGCTGAAGTTGGCAACCACCGCAACTCGCATAATAGGCACAAGCGGGTGCCACGCGCTCAGGACTAGATTCGCCAACAATAGATTCAGAAATAGCTTCTGAAAACTTTGATTTTTGCGACACTATTTTGATGATATGCTTTTCTGGTGGTAACGCTTGGTCAACAAACACTATTTTACCGGCCATCAGACCTATACCTCGGCCATCGTGAGCCAAGCGATCTATAACAATTTCCGTCAAAACATTATTGAGTGGCTTAGCTTTGGACTTTGGCTTTGCCGGCCTGAAACCGCGTCGCCCTGCCGGCTGTGAAGTTTTTTTTATCGACATTTAAGAAAAAACTCCAGACGACAGGTATCTGTCACCACGATCGCAAATAATGGCCACAATAACGGCATTTTCAACCTGCTGGTTTAAGGCCAATGCCGCGGCAATGGCTCCTCCGGAGGATACGCCACAGAAGATACCCTCAATGGTAGCCAAATCTCGCATTGTGTCTTCGGCAAGTTTCTGGCTCATATTAACGATATTATCGACCCGGTTTCTGTCAAAAATACGTGGTAAATAAGCCTCAGGCCAACGACGTATACCGGGAATGCTGGCGCCCTCATCGGGTTGCAGGCCAATAATTCGAATCGCTGGGTTCTGCTCTTTCAAGTAGCGCGAAACCCCCATGATTGTGCCCGTGGTTCCCATGGAGCTAACAAAATGGGTTATTTTACCTTCGGTTTGCTGCCAAATTTCGGGGCCAGTGGTTTCGTAATGCGCCTGGGGGTTATCTAGATTGGCAAACTGGTCAAGAACTTTACCGAGCCCTTGTTGCTGCATTTGTAGGGCCAGGTCGCGCGCGCCCTCCATACCTTGATCCTTGGTCACTAAAATCAGCTCAGCGCCATAGGCCTTCATAGCGGCTTTGCGCTCTTCTGTCGCGCTATCGGGCATGATCAATGTAATGGGATAGCCTTTGATGGCCGCCACCATAGCAAGCGCAATACCGGTATTGCCACTGGTTGCCTCTATCAGCCTATCCCCTGGCTTAATATCACCGCGCAGCTCGGCTCTTTGAATCATCGACAGGGCTGGGCGATCTTTAACCGAACCCGCGGGATTAGTGCCTTCCAACTTCGCCAGTATGACGTTCGAGCTATCAACGCCCATTCTCTGCAACCTCACGAGGGGGGTATTGCCCACGAGTGATTCCATAGTCGGCAGTGACTTAAGATTTTGCGGCAACGTCATATAAAAACCTTCAGTAAAAAATGGCGATTTTCGGACTGTTCGAACCAGCCAGAGGGCGCTATTCTACAGCCGATTATGGTAAGGTTAAACCGGTACCAAATTGGATGGTGAAATGCCCAACAACCTCAATCACAACAGCGCAATCAAAGGTCGATCTCTCAAGCTTGCTCTACTGCCTATCGCTGGAATAACGCTCATTTTAACGGCATTACTCGCAGCGCTTTACTTGACGCAGCTATCTAAGATATCGCTAGAGCGCGGCTATCACCTCAGCCGGCTCTTCGCGCAACTCACCTACCAGTCAATGCACAATAGGCTGCTACTTCAGTCGGTGGTACATACCTCTGTGACCGATAGCGATATTATTGCCGTTCGGGTTTACGACTTAAACAAATCGCCACTCATTCACTCCGGCCCAAGGTTTTCGCCGGAAGCAAATATCAACCCGGAGAAGTTTGGCTTAGACCCCAGCCATCAGGAACTCGGTGACAGCACCTTATATATTGTACCAATACATGCCGACCACGACGCCTTTGCGCCCTTCGGTTGGCTCATCGTCGAAATATCCACTGATGATTTCACTCTACTTGAATATAAAACCTTACTCTTGGCCATGCTTGCCGGATTAATTGCCGCCTGCCTAAGTGCTTATCTGGTCATTGGCTATAGTCGACAAATAAGTGAAGGCATAGAGCAGGTTCTCAAAGGCATCAAACAATTAAAAAAAGGACAGCACGATTTACATATAGAAGCTACCGAGCTCACAGAGTTCGATGATGTATTCAACGCCCTCAATGCATTGGCGCTTGGTTTAAAAGAAACACAAGATGACATTCAACGAAATATCGATCAATCCATAGAAGACTTGCGCGAAACTCTGGAAACCATTGAAATCCAAAATATCGAACTGGATCTGGCGAGAAAGGAAGCAGTTGAGGCAAGCCGAGTAAAATCAGATTTTCTAGCCAACACCTCGCACGAAATCCGAACACCATTAAATGGCATTATAGGCTTCACCAGTCTGCTATTAAAAACCTCCGTCAGCGAACAACAGCGCGAGTACCTGCGAACCATTCAAAGCTCCTCGCAAGGCTTACTAACCATTATCAACGACGTACTCGATTTTTCGAAAATTGAAACAGGACGGCTACAGTTAGATTACATTCCCCTGCACTTGCGCCATGTCATTGAAGATGCCATGCAAATAATGGCCCCCGCCGCCCATGAAAAGAACATACAGCTCATTTTACATATCGACCGAAATCTTCCGTCTCATCTATTAGGTGACCCTTTACGCCTGAAACAAATTTTAACCAACCTCGTGAGTAACGCCATAAAATTTTCCAGCGGCGGCAATGTTATTCTCAATGCAATACTAAAAACCACCGAAGAAACTCAAGTAGAAGTCGAAATTAGTGTTCAAGATTCAGGCGTGGGCGTGTCGGAGCAAGATCGCGAGAAGCTGTTTCAGGCCTTTAGCCAAATCGACACTAGCAACACGAGAAAACATGGTGGCACAGGTTTGGGGCTAGCGGTTTCTAAAGGCCTAATACGCCGAATGAACGGTGAGATTGGGGTGAAAAGTAGCGGTCAAGGCGGCGCCTTATTTTGGTTTACAGCCCGCTTCGGTGTCGAACAGGAATCCTATCAACAGGAGGCAACCCACCTTCTCGCCAATTGCCACTTTGGTATGTTCAGCGCAAACCAACAGCTAGCGAATCACATGCGCGAAATCATTAAATCGGAAAGCGGCATCTTGTTTACAGGTACCAGCATTCCAGAAATACTAACCCTCGTTAAAAGCCAATCACAGCTCAATCAGCCATTAGAGGTTGTATTCTATGACATTGAACCTCAACTCGAACGCAACTTTGATTTGCAAAGCCTAGCGGAGTTTGTCGACAAACTACTACTGCACTACAGCTGCAAAACCGTTTTTTTGACCACGCCAAGTGCAAGACGCGCAATAGAGCACAACCTAACAAACATCCAATGTGATTATCTTGAAAAACCGCTAATCCAATCCAGAGTACTTTCCTTACTGCGCAACGAGCTGATGCCGGAAAAAGAGGAAACCAAACTCGGCAGAAAAATCACACCTTTCGACACTAGACCCAAGATACTCGCCGTTGACGACAATCCCGCCAACCTGCAATTGGTCGGCGAACTGTTAAACGGACTTGGTATGGATGTCACACTTGCATCAGACGGTAAGCAAGCAATAGAGCTAGCTGAACGGCAACTATTTGACCTTATTTTTATGGATCTTCAAATGCCCATCATGGACGGCATCGAAGCAACAAAAGTCATACGCAATAAAGAGTCTGGCAAGCGTCGCACACCTATTGTCGCACTCACCGCACATGCAATGGCGGAGCAAAAATCCCAATTACTACTCGCAGGCATGGATGATTATTTAAGCAAGCCCGTGAGCGAGGCGCAATTAGCACACATTATTAATCGCTGGTTAAAAGCCCGCAACCTGCAGAAAAACTGGCTTAAAGTTGAAAACTCAACAGAGATTTCACCCTCCGAAGCGACCCTTACATTAGAGGCGCCAAAAATTGTCGACATCAATAGGTCGTTAGTTCTAGCGAACAACAAACCCAACCTAGCGAAAGACATGTTATCTATGCTGCTAATCGGCCTAAATACTGATCAAGACAACGTTAAACTTCATTATTCGAACAATGAGTATGACGCCCTAGAGGCTGTAGTTCACCGGCTTCACGGTGGCTGCTGTTATTGCGGTGTTGAAGCACTGCGGCTAGCAGCGCATGATTTAGATAAATCACTACAATGCAAAGATTACAGTTCACTCAAAGAACAGGTTGAAAAGTTAGACAGCGAAATCGACAATTTGCAAGCTTGGGCTAGCGAACACGACTTAGATGTTTTATTCGAAACAGAAGAGCCCCAAACTGGAGTCTTATCAACGAAATAACTCCTGACTCTTAAGTGGCCTTGAGCCAACCAGCGGCCTCAAAACAACGCGCATAAAATACTTAATATCCTTCCTTGTTTCCGCCTCGGTCAAATCACCTTGAGCAAATTTAAGAATAGAGCTACCCAAGAAAGCCCCAGCCCTATCAGTGGTAGACACAAGACCTTGGCTTAGTACTAGTCGGTAAAAGCCCTGAGGATCAATCAGCTGCCCCCTTGCTGTTTCCGTCAAGGAAAACGCCGCGCCCACCTGTTGAACCAGCAGCCACTCAAAAGTCCGCAACAACACCTCTAATCCAGCGTCGCCATCACCTTCTTGGTAGCAAGAAAACTCTTCCAATATATTTTTGTAATAGTTGAAAATTTCCGGTTGTGCCTCACCCTCAGGCAGTAATCGCACTAAAAGCTCATTCAAATAAAAACCACAATACAACGCCCTGCCCGCTATCGTGCGTGCCGGGCCGATGGATTCAAGTGAGGTCAAGGTTTTTAAGCTGCCACTGCCAATAACGGAAATGAGGGATGGGATAAAAGGATCTACCAGCGTTCTAAGTTGAGATTTCTTCTTCGACCTAACACCACGTGCATAGACTGAGATGCGGCCAAAATCTCGAGTAAAACAATCGGCAATAACACTAGTATCGCCGTAAGGCCGAGTATGAAGAATATAGACAGCTTGATCAGTAATGGATGTCGCCACGATCAGAGATCATCGTATCCCAAACTACGTAACGCCCGCTCATCATCAGACCAGCCTGATTTCACTTTAACCCAAAGTTTAAGCATAACCTTTGTTTCAAAAAGCGACTCAATATCGAGCCGAGCCTGCTGCCCGATTAATTTAATTTTATCGCCTTTATCACCGATCAAAATGCGCTTCTGACCATCGCGCTCCACGAGAATCGCCGCACTGATATGTAAAATACCTCTATCCTGCTGAAACTCTTCAATCTCAACAGCCATTTGGTAGGGTAATTCTGCGCCCAACTGCCGGGTAATTTTCTCCCTGATGATCTCTGCAGCCAAAAAACGTGAGCTTCTATCCGTTATCTGGTGTTCCGGGAAGAGATGTGTACCAGCAGGTATTAGCTTTATTAAAATTGATTCTAAACGGTCTAGATGCATACCCTTTAAGGCCGATATCGGCACAATTTCCCGTGCGGACAAGCGCTTGGCGAGCTTTTCCAAGTGCGGCAATAAAACTGACTTATCCTCGAGTTGATCGCACTTGTTAACCGCAACAATCAGCGGCACCTTTACGCCCTCCAATCGTTTCGCAACCGCTTCATCCTCTTCAGTCCATTGGGTTTTATCGACCAAAAATACAACGACATCAACATCCTTTATTGCCGACCCAGCGGCGCGATTCATGTAGCGATTAATAGCGCCCGACTGGTTTAAATGAAGCCCAGGGGTATCGACAAAAATTAGCTGATTTTCAGCTTCAGTTTTAATGCCCAAAACATTGTTGCGGGTCGTTTGTGGCTTGCGTGAGGTAATGCTAATTTTTTGACCCAGCATATGATTCAGCAACGTAGACTTACCCACATTTGGACGACCAACGAGGGCTATATAACCACAGCGAGAATTTGGCTCGAGGTTTTGATCATCAGGCATGGGTTAACTCTTATGAAGTTTATTGGTGGCTCAAATGCTGTAACATCTGTGATGCTGCTAGCTTCTCAGCCTTTTTACGACTGCTTGCCGTTGCCGAGGCCTTATAGGCAGTGTTTTGGACAATACAGGTCACAGTAAAGGTTTGGGCATGTCCTTCACCCTCGATACTAGCGACCTCATATTCGGGCAACGCTAATTTTTTAGATTGCAGCAGCTCTTGCAGCTTACTTTTACTGTCCTTTTTTGTATCAGACAAACTTAATTGCCCGATGCGATTAGCCAATAAGGTCAAAATGACTTTTCGCGCCTCGGGCAAGCCAGCATCTAAATAGATGGCTCCCAACAACGCCTCTACCGCGTCTGCTAAAATTGATTCTCTGGCTGCGCCACCACTTTTTTTCTCGCCATCACCTAAAATTAAACAGCCACCAAGGTCGAGTTCTTGAGCAATACTGGCAAGAGTATCGCCTTTGACTAACTGGGATCGCAATCGACTCATCTCGCCTTCACGAGCATCAGGAAATAAACGAAACAACTCATCGGCGATAACAAAACTCAAAATGCTATCACCCAAAAACTCTAATCGTTCGTTGTTGCAAGCACCAATACTGCGGTGGCTTAATGCTTGCTTCAAAAGCGCCGCATCGTCAAAGTGGTAGCCCATTCTATCCTGCAGCATTTTTCTTTGCAGTTCAGACACTAATCGTCCTTCTTAGCCTTAGGCCGATAATCCACAGGCGCTTTACAACACTCCTCAGGCTTAGTGCTATCCATATAATTCTTGAAGTCCAATACCACCGAAATGTTGTAAAAAAGCGGCACCTTCACCTCATAATAGATGGTTATGATACTGCGATTGCGCTCGCGCTCCACGACAATATTGCTGGCGCCAGGCGATCTAACGCCGTTTACCGTATAAAAATTTTGTAAATTTCTATGTATTTCCGATGGCGTCATTTGATCCACCGGTTTATCTCTATCACGCAAAGACTCTAAAGCACTAACCACGTATTGATTCTCGGAATAAACCGGAATCAACTTAAATGCGCAAAGCAGAAAAAAGCCTGAAATAGCTAAAACCAATAATAAACTGAGGGAACTCATACCCTTTTGATGATTCATTACGTAGCGCTCCAACAACGATTGAAAGTAGTTTTATTGTATTGAGCCTAGGCGCTGAAAGCTGGGCAGACTTAACATTTTCTCCCAATGCATCCAAATGGCAAACGCCTGGCCGACAATAGCATCCTCAGAAACAAAGCCCCAGTCTCTACCGTCTGAGCTATTGTCACGATTATCGCCCACCATTAGATAATGGCCCGCAGGCACTTCCCACTGCCCCTGCTGACTTAAGCTGCCAGGCACTAGAGCGCGATGTATCTCATGGGACCCCTCACCTAAGGTTTCTTTAAGCACTTGAAACTGCGGCCGCCCCACAGGCAGCTGCGCCAAAAGCTCAGTAGGGACCCGGCTTCCATTAATCGTAAAAGTTCCATTTTCCAAACGAATGCTGTCGCCCGGCAGACCTAACACCCGCTTAATAAAATATGTGTCTGGCTTATGGGGTGGGAAAAACACCATGACATCGCCACGCTGAGGCTCGCCAACGTCAATAATTTTGGTATTGGTTACAGGTAGCCGGATACCGTAGGCAAATTTATTAACCAAAATAAAATCACCTACCTGCAAAGTAGGCACCATGGAAGCAGAGGGAATCTGAAACGGCTCCACTAGAAAACTACGCAGCACGAGAACAAAAGCTAAGACAGGAAAAAAAGACTTGGAGTACTCTACAACAAGCGGCTCCTTTGATGCCGCCTCCAAGGCTAACTGATAGCCCTGATCAGTTTCTTTTAAAGATTTTTCACTGAGCTCTTTTAACGTATTTTCTACTTTAGCCTTTCGCGCCTTAGCTAAAAAAGCGATATCATAAAGCCAACCAAGACCGCTAAAGAAAACCAGCAAGACCAAGATGAGCGGAAAATTAATATCCAAAACGCCGATTCCTTAAATAAAAATAAATTCTGATTAGCCGTCAACCTTTAAAACTGCCAAGAAAGCTTCCTGTGGGATTTCAACGCGACCCACCTGCTTCATTCGTTTTTTGCCCGCTTTCTGCTTATCTAAGAGCTTTTTCTTTCGACTAACATCACCGCCATAACATTTGGCTGTTACATCTTTGCGCAGCGCCTTAACCGTAGTTCTCGCAACGACAGAACCTCCGATAGCCGCCTGGATCGCAACATCAAACATTTGCCGAGGAATAAGCTCCTTCATTTTTTCTGCAATGGCACGCCCTTTATAGGCTGCATTATCCTTATGAATAATTAATGCCAAGGCGTCAACCTTCTCGCCATTGATCAACAAATCAAGGCGAACGAGCCTAGCGGGCTCAAACCGAATAAAGCTGTAATCCAGCGACGCAAATCCACGGCTTACAGATTTTAAGCGATCGAAAAAGTCGAGCACCACTTCATTCATCGGTAATTCATAGCGAACCTGCACTTGTGAGCCGGTATACTGAATATCCCGTTGAATACCGCGCTTTTCTACGCAGAGGGTAATCACCGAACCCAAGTATTCCTGCGGCACCAAAATATTAGCTTCTACAATCGGTTCACGCATCTCATCAATTAAACCCGGGTCGGGTAACTTTGATGGGTTGTCTACGTAAATAATTTCACCATCAGTTTTTACCACTTCGTAAATTACTGTCGGCGCGGTGGTAATCAGGTCGAGGTCGTATTCACGCTCCAAGCGCTCCTGAATAATCTCCATGTGGAGCATGCCCAAGAAGCCACAGCGAAAACCAAACCCAAGCGCGTCAGAGCTTTCAGGCTCATAAAAAAGCGAAGCATCGTTTAAAGTGAGTTTCGCCAACGCTTCGCGGAAGCCTTCAAAGTCATCAGAAGAGACAGGAAACAAACCGGCATATACCTGCGGCTTAACTTTTTTAAAGCCAGGTAGCGAAGGCGTATCGGCGGTCGCGTAGTGAGTGATGGTATCACCGACAGGGGCACCTAAAATTTCTTTAATGCCTGCAACGAAGAAGCCTACTTCCCCAGCCTTCAAATCTTTGGTTTCTGTTAGCTTGGGCGTAAACACACCAACCTTATCTACTACGTGGGCTTTGCCAATAGATTTTGTAATAATCTTATCTTTTGCTTTCAGCGTACCCTGCATCACCCTTACCAGCGATACAACACCCAAATAATTATCAAACCATGAATCTATAATCAGTGCTTGCAGAGGCGCATTCACGTCACCTACTGGGGCCGGGACAAGCCTGACCAATTCTTCGAGTACATCTTCTATACCCATACCCGATTTGGCACTACAACGAACCGCGTCTACCGCGTCAATGCCGATAATATTTTCAATTTCATCCGCTACCCGCTCGGGTTCTGCTTGGGGTAAATCCATCTTATTAAGTACGGGGATAACTTCGAGCCCCTGTTCAAGCGCGGTATAACAATTGGCAACTGATTGAGCCTCAACCCCTTGACCAGCATCGACGACCAACAGGGCGCCTTCACAGGCCGCCAATGAGCGGGATACTTCGTAGGAAAAATCCACGTGACCTGGTGTATCGATGAAGTTCAGCTGATAGGTTTTACCATCCCGGGCCGTGTAATAGAGCGTAACGCTTTGCGCCTTAATTGTAATACCGCGCTCGCGCTCGATATCCATTGAGTCTAATACTTGCGCGGCCATTTCGCGATCGGATAGGCCACCGCAAAGCTGAATAAAACGGTCGGCGATGGTTGATTTACCATGGTCGATATGAGCAATGATCGAGAAATTTCGGATATGACTTAAGTCTGACACGTTTGCGCTTCTACTGCTGAATTCATGAATGAATGCGGGAGCACTGAGCCCAAGCCTACTATGATGCAGACAAGCAGAACCCGGTGACACCCAAAACACAAAGAGCCCCGAAGGGCTCTTGCGGCGCGGGAAGTTTACCGCATTCCAAAGGTTTAGGCTACGAAGCCTTATTCCACGATGGTGAAGGATCTGTACGCAGGCCGCCCCTCGCGGAAGAACCTTATGGGCAATAAGGTGTTGGCCGGAAGTTTAGATTGCAGCGCCTGATAGGTCGCCAGATCGGTCACGACATCAAATCCAAGTTGGGCAATGACATCGCCTGCTCGAATACCAGCTTTGGCGGCTGGCGAGTCCGGCACCACCTGGGTTACCACAACGCCGCCTGCTAAACGCCATGCTTGCTTTTGTCGAACATCGAGCTCCTCCACCAGAAGGCCCAAGCGGTCGCCCTTCACACCCTTATCGCCCGCTAGTTCAGCCTCGGGCCCAGGGTTAAGCTGACCCACCTCGACGCTGGTTTTGAGCTTCTTACCTGACCTCATCAATTCAACCGCAACGGTTTTCCCAGGCGCAATACTGCCTACCACATGAGGCAGATCGCCACTCTTAGCAATTGTTTTACCGCCAAAGCTCAGTATCACATCACCCACAAGCAGGCCCGACTTATCAGCAGGGCTACCCGGCTCGATCTGCTGAATCAGGGCGCCGGTCGGCTTACTCAACCCAAATGACTTAGCGAGATCCCTATCCACTTCCTGAATAGCAACACCCAACCAACCGCGGTCCACGCGACCTTTATCTTTCAACTGTTCAATAACATCGACCGCAACGTTACTTGGAATTGCAAACGACAAACCAATTGAGCCGCCGCTACGGGTATATATCTGACTATTGATACCAACAACTTTGCCATCCATATTAAACAAAGGGCCGCCAGAATTACCGGGGTTGATCGCTACGTCGGTTTGGATAAAGGGAACGTAATTTTCGTTTCTTTCTGTGGGAATACTACGACCAATAGCACTCACGATGCCGGCACTGGCGGTAAAGTCCAAGCCAAAGGGCGAGCCGATAGCCAGCACCCATTCACCAACCTTCAGTTTTTCCGAGTCGGCAAACTCCAACATTGGCAAACCTTTAGCTTCCACTTTGAGCAGCGCTAAATCTGAACGCGGATCGGTTCCCACTATTTCGGCGGAGTACTCGCGGTGATCGCTGAGGCGCACTGAAATTTCGTCTGCACTTTCCACCACGTGGTTATTGGTCAGAATATATCCATCCGAGGAGACAACAAAGCCCGAACCCATTGATCGCTGCTCCTGCTGTGCGCGAGGCTCGAATAAGTGCCGAAAAATATCTGGAACATCCTGCGGGTAGTTTTGGCGGGCAGAATTACGCTTGGCGTGCTCAACTGTGTTGATTTTTACAACAGCAGGTGATGCATCCTCAATTAACTCGGTAAACTCTGGCAAGCTGCGAGCTGCTGCAATATTGGACAGACTTAGTATCACAAACGCTGTTAAAAAATAACGTTTAAAACCCATCGTAATCGAACTCCTTTATTTGTAGCACTTAGGTTTTTAAGTTAACAGTTAGTTCAACGAATTTGCTTTTATTAACTGATGAAAAACCGGCGTCAAGACAAGCTGTTTAGACCAAACTTTTGTTAACAGAGATACCGCTAATAAGCCGCTAGCCAAACCTACCACCGCGCCCGCGAAAGCAGACGCGTCGGTAGCCGACACTTGATGCGCGAGAACACTGCCCAATAAAAGCAGAAGCAAAGGCAACAAATACACAACAAGAGCCGCCTTGGCCAACAAATTACTTTCTAAGGAAATTTCGATGAGATCGCCCGGCTGCAAATGCTTATCAGGCAAAGCTATGGTGAGCTGGTTCGACGTTTCCATCCAGCCGGCCAAGGTGCTTTGGCCGCAGGATGATTTAGCGGCACATTGAGCGCAGGCACTTCGGTTGATCGTTTCGAGCAACACCGTATTGGCGCCAACCGCGAGCACGGTAGCCTGCTCGATTACCATATCTACTGAAGAAACTAACATCTAGATTTTCTCGCGTAGGCTCATAGCCACGCGCTCCAAGGTGGGTGCGGGCACTTCACCTACCGCGGTAACTCGATAGTTGCCGCGCGAACTCTCAAGCCGCCCCAAGTAGGCTACCGTTGCACCGCGCTGAGCTCGCCCTTCAACGATCGACGGCGCGTCGAGGCGATCAATAAAAATTGAAAAAGCCGACAAGCCATCAGTATATTTCAACATTAAACGCTGCTCTGACAAACGTTTCTCACCCGCAAAAACAAAACCTGGCGGCAACCACTGGGCAATCCACTGCAGAGCTGTAGACTCGGCAGCAACGAGATCACAGCCCTCTACCCCATCCTCACCTGCGCTATTTTGTGTCGCTAGGGATGGCGCGGCGTCGATAACAATTTTAGAGAACTGGAAGCGCTCGATCACCTTGGCGCCCGGGCCGATTAACAATGTTTTTAAGGCCAAATAACTGTCTTTATCGACGCTAACAATATAACCATAACGATGCTGATCGCGCGGCATAACTTGAACCACAATGCTCTGTCGCCCGGCAATGCGCTCGAAACCTAAAATAGAAATATGGTAAAAGTCATCGATATCTTGGGTAACCTGAACGCCCTGAGGCACAGAACCTCGCATCAACTGCTCGCCCGGAAATGGGCAGTGATTATGATCTGTGTTGCGTCTAATCTCTCGAGCATCGCCGCTTAAATGAATTAAGGATTCGTGCTCGACACCTTGTATAACCTGATGGTTGATTTCGATGGTGGAGAGATGCGTACCGTGTTCGTAGGTCAGCAGCCCCGAATAAGACGCTTGGGCCATAGCTATAGATTGACGCGCCAATACTTCGCGGCCATCAATAGAAGCATCGGCAAAAACAGAAACAGGAGCTAAACACAAGGACACCAAGACGATGAAATCAGCAAGCAAACTAGCCTTGCGAAAGCGAACGATCATAGTGCGGCCTTAATTTATTGAGGGTGTACCGTCATTCGGCAGGTAAAGGCTCTGGATTTTCGGGGGCATTGCGTTCCAAGCTGACACTGGGAGCAATACGCGCATACGGAAGCAGGCCTTGTGCGCTATTTTGCGTGGCATTTTCCGCATGTTCAAGCATCAATTGGTTCAGATGCTCTTCGATGGCTTTGTTCTGTATTTCCTGCTCGGCAACCGAGGGCACATAGACAACATCAGTGCGCTCGCCGCGACCAGCCAGCACAGGCGCATCAGAAATACTCACGGCACGCGTGGTCAGATCCGGCGTTTGAAAACCTTCAGGCACGGTGCCCGCAGCACTGCCAAGGCTCGAGGTATCGGCCATTTGGCTATAACCATCCTGCAGGTCTACATATTGCTGGGCGCCAATGACCACCGCGCCAGCAACACTTGCAGCAACCGCAAAACGGCCAGTTGTATGCCAGAGGCGACCAATAGCGCTACTCTTTTTGCCTTGGCCATAGGCCGGCTCATCGGCGATGGCTGCACTGATTGAGCCGGATATATCGAAAGCTGGATAAGGAGAAGCCTCAGCGCGGATGGCGCTAGCGGCATGATGATAGTTGGACCAGCTGGCTGCGAGGCTAGGGTCGGTCTCAAGAGCCTTTAACAAACGGTGCAATTCAAGCTCTGAGGCCTCGTTATCCATCAACGCCGATAAGCTTTCTTGCAGTTTCGCGTCTGTTTTAGCAACCATTATTACCCTACCTGTGTGATCAAACTATCAGCCAAAATGACCCGTGAATACGATTTTAATGCCGCTTGTGTTGTTTGCGACAGGAATATGACTCTATTGTGGGAGTGAAGTTCCCTAAATCGTTAAAATAATTAAAAAGAGTAAAGTTTGTTAAGCGACGGTTAAGCGGAGTTGGGCTCCATATACGCCTTTATCTGAGCATCCAACGCTTCCCGCGCCCTAAAAATACGCGACCGCACCGTGCCCACAGGGCAGGCCATGATCTCGGCGATCTCCTCGTAGCTCTTGCCATCGATCTCGCGCAGCATAACGGCCGAGCGCAAATCCTCAGGCAGGCCTTCAATGGTTTTAGCAACCAAGGCCTCTAACTCATCTTTGAAGTGTAAGCCCTCGGGGGTGTCTACGTCTTGCATGTAGTCGGCGGCCAAAAACTCCGCATCCTCGGCGTCAACACCCTGCGCCGGTGGCCGCCTAGAGCGGGCGACTAAATAATTCTTCGCCGTATTCACCGCGATTCGAAACAGCCACGTATAAAAGGCGCTATCGCCGCGAAAATTGGGAATAGCACGGTAGGCCTTAATAAAGGACTCTTGCACTACATCATTAACCTCAAAACTGTCTCGAATATAGCGAGAAACAATGGACGCAACTTTATGTTGATACTTGATAACAAGCAGATCAAAAGCGCGCTTATCGCCCTTCTGAACTCGCTCGACAAGCATCTGATCGGTGTTTGGCGCCGGCGCCATAGTTTGCTCCCTAAAACCACATTAAGCGCCGCCCTCATCAGCTAATGCTGGGGCCAACCTTGAGGTACGAAATCAACAACTTTAAGACTTAACCTGCATATTTAACAGTAAGTCTTTGTAATGTTGGGGATTCTGGACAAATTTCAAGGTGAAAACAAGTGATCAACGCTACCGGCCTCGCCCCACCTTTCGCTATAATTCATACCTATTCCTTATTTTATTCACAATTGACTATGACAACACAGCATCAATACGACGTCTTGGTAATTGGCAGTGGTGCCGCCGGCCTGTCCCTCGCTTTGCATTTGGCCGACCAGGCAAAAGTTGCCGTTCTTAGCAAAGGCCAACTGCACGAGGGCTCGACCTGGTTTGCACAAGGAGGCATAGCGGCCGTATTAGACGATCAAGACAGCATTGATGCTCACGTTACCGACACCTTGGCGGCCGGCGGCGGCCTGTGTCATCCAGATGCCGTGCGCTTTACCGTGGAAAGAAGTAAGGCAGCCATTGACTGGCTCATTCACCAAGGTGTGGATTTCACCAAAGACCCTAGCGCCGATAACTACCACCTAACGCAGGAAGGTGGCCACAGCCATAGACGCATTATCCACTCCGCCGACGCCACCGGACGGGCCGTACTCAGCAGCCTAATCGAGCGGGTTAGGGAACATGGCAATATTACCCTGCTGGAAAAATTCATTGCCCTAGACCTGATTTCCCAACCCGACCCCAGTTCGCGCAAGCTGCGCTGCACTGGCGCCTATGTCTATAACCACGGCGATGACCACGTACATGCCTTCCACGCCAAAGCCGTGGTACTTGCCACCGGCGGCGCCAGTAAAGTTTACCTGTATACCTCGAACCCAGATGGCGCCTCAGGCGACGGTATTGCCATGGCTTGGCGCGCCGGCTGTAGAGTTGGCAACATGGAGTTCAACCAATTCCATCCCACCTGCCTTTTTCACCCCAAGGCAAAGTCCTTCCTGATTACGGAGGCGTTGCGCGGTGAAGGTGCACATTTGAAACTGCCTAACGGCCAGCGCTTTATGCACCTGTTCGATCAACGCGAAGAGCTGGCGCCCAGAGACATTGTCGCCCGCGCCATCGACCATGAAATGAAGCGCCTCGGCGCCGACTGCCTGTATTTAGATATCAGCCACAAGCCAGCCGCTTTCATTAGCGAGCACTTTCCCACGGTGAAAGCACGCTGCCTTGAATTTGGTATCGATATCACCAAAGAGCCTATTCCCGTGGTGCCGGCGGCGCATTACACCTGCGGTGGCATTGTGGTTGATGCCAATGGCCAAACAGACCTGATGAACCTCTATGCCATCGGCGAAACGTCGTTTACCGGGCTGCATGGCGCCAATCGCATGGCCTCAAACTCCCTACTTGAGTGCATCGTCTACGCCCAATCCGCAGCGATGGATATCGAAGCAAAATTGACAACTATCCCCTTCGGCAATCCCGCACCCGCCTGGGATGAATCCCGAGTAACGGATTCTGATGAAGATGTTGTCATTTCTCACAACTGGGATGAGCTGCGCCGCTTCATGTGGGATTACGTTGGCATTGTGAGAACCCAGAAACGGTTAGAGCGCGCCACTCATAGAATAAAATTACTCAAGCGCGAAATTGCCGACTATTACAGCAACTACAAAGTGCGCGGCGACCTGATTGAACTGCGCAATCTTGCCATGGTGGCTGAGCTGATTATTCGCTCGGCGATGGAGCGCAAAGAGAGTCGCGGCCTACATTTTTCCTTAGACCACCCAGAAACCGCGCACATAGCGCGGGACACAATTTTGGTGCCAACCAACTTCGCCGCACAAGACATATTCGTCTCTGGCGACCAATAAATTATTGGCGCAACAACAAGCGCAATTTTCTGTGGGTGCCCGCACCCACAGCATCCTGCCATAACCAGACATAGCGCGAGCGGCTCGAGCCCTGACAACGAACTTTTAATACTATCAGCCAAAAGCTAATCAACGCCTCGCCGGTCAGAGTTACTGGACGCCACTGACTGCCAGCACCAAGCCACCACCCCACGTCATTTTTACGCAAATATTGATCGGTAATACCGCGGTTGAGCGGGCTTACAGAAAGATAAACGAGATAGGCAAACAGCGCCAAAATAAAACAACCAAGCGCAATCAGAAGAGCAATGCTTCGTACACTGAAGGTTGCCAGAAGATGATAACCGCTGCCACCAAACCAAAATTCAATGTAGGGGAAAAAGAGTAGAAAAGTAGGCAGCAACACAAGCCCGAGTAAGCTGCCTTTGTAATACTGCTCCTGGCGTGCAGGCGCGAGTGAGATGGCGCTTAACTCAGCTAGGTTGGAGCCCTGTATTGTTGCGAATGATTTCGACAATTTTTAACATTTCCTTGTCTTCCGGGTCCATGCGCTTTAAAAACCAGCCGAACATATCCTGATCCTCAGACTCCAACAGTTTCCAATAGCGCTCTTTGTCCTCTTGAGCAAGGCTGGGATAGACATTATCCAAAAAGGGCAATAAAACCAGATCGAGCTCTAACATTCCCCGGCGACTACCCCAAAACAAGCGATTTCTATCCACTACAACCTCCAACCCAACCTACTCCAGCATGTTTCGGTTAATTCGCGCTTGCCAAAGCGCAAGCGATTGGCATTATAGCGGCCTAGGTTCTGCATTTCACCCGCAACCCACTTCTGATACGGACAATAGTTAAATGATAGACAGCTGGCGGCAATTACTGACAGATAAAGGTGCTGTGATGTCACCTGACGACACGGCGCAGTATTTCACCGCCAACCCCTTCCCATCATCGGAAGCGCCTTGCCTAACCCTACTGAGCGGACTCACCGCCTTTGATCTCGAAGGTCCGGATGCCTACAAATTTCTCCAAGGTCAGATAACCCAAGACACTAAACTGCTTGAAAGAGGATACGGCTTCATCGCAGACCACTGCACACCCAAAGGCCGGGTGCTCGGAACACTCATCGCACTACCGACACACGCAAATGGCGCCCGATTAATTATGCCGGCCAACAATGCCGAAGCTCTTGTCACCAACTTGAAAAAATACTTGGTATTTTCCAAGGCGAGCTTAAACCCCGTGCCGGACACGCAGCTACTTCTCGTTCAAGGTGATCCGTCCGCAAGCAGCCCCTCCCTGCAAAGCGCTTTTGATCACACACAAATACCACAAGAGCGCTGGCAAGCCGCAACATCGGCAAACAATCACTTGTTAAGGCTAAATAGCCGCGACTTGTTAATCAGTGTTGATACTGCAGCGGCCAGCGAGATACTTAAGAGCTGGCGCCCAACCCTGGGCGGCTGGCGCCACTGGCAAAAGTTTCTTATCGAGCAAGGCATAGCTTGGGTAGATGAATCAACACGGGAGCAATTTACACCGCATCATATCAACCACCAATTTATCGACGCCATAAGCTTTAGGAAGGGCTGCTACACGGGGCAAGAAGTGGTCGCCCGCATGCACTACAAAGCGACAGCTAAATCCCATCTATACGGCTTTAAGCTGGAGAGCGAGTCGGCGCCTGAGCTCGGCTGCATTATTAACGCCGATAGCACAGCGGCTGGGAAACTACTCTGGCGAGCCCAGTCAGGCCAAAATGAGTGGCTGATATTGGCAGACCTAAAAATTGATTTGGCCGACAACAATTTGCACTTAGCCACTGAAAAGGCCGAAAAACTCAGTCGATTCGAGCTACCTTATGCTATAAACAAGTAACTTTTATCGCAAATTATTACTCTGGAGTATAGGTATGAGCCAACTGGCCGAAAAAGTGAGTCAAGACATCATTTCAGCGCTTGAGGCCGATCGACTCGTGCTCCCCACCCTACCCGAAGTCGCATTAAGGGTGCGCGAAGTTGCGGAAGATCCCGACGCGAGCATCAATGAGCTCGGCAAAGTCATTGGCAGCGACGCCGCCTTAACTGCTCGGTTAATCAAGGTGGCCAATAGCCCACTACTGCGCGGCAGCAAAGAAATCACCGATCTAAAAATGGCCTTAGCGCGGCTTGGTATTGAATACACATGTAACATCGCCACCGGTTTAGCCATGTCGCAAATGTTCCAAGCCACCACAGACCTAGTCGACAAGCGCATGCGCGAAGTGTGGACCCGTTCGAGTGAAATTGCCGGGATCTGCCATGTGTTATGCAAACACAGAACCAAACTCCGACCCGACCAAGCAACCCTGGCGGGCCTCGTGCATCGCATCGGCGTGCTGCCCATACTGACGTATGCCGAGGAAAACCCAGCGCTCATGCGCGATAGTTTTACCCTCGATACCGTGATAGAGCAGCTGCAAGGCCCGCTCGGCGACAGAATTTTAAAGCGCTGGGACTTTCCCGAACAACTGATCCACATTCCGACTCAGCATGTGCAGTTCGATCGAGATAACAAAGAAGCCGATTATGCCGATATTGTCACCGTTGCCATGCTGCAGAGTTATATGGGTTCGAACCACCCCTTGGCGCAAATTGATTATTCCAGCGTCGCCTCCTTTGCTCGCCTCGGTTTGGATTCAGATATGGAATCAGCGGATGCCGATGATTTAAGTGCCGAAATGGAAGCCGCTATGGCGCTACTTCAATAACGAGCGAGCTTCTCAGCGCCAATTCCGCAACAAAAGCCAATGGTGTTAAATACTTTTGGCTTGTTTATTCGCCCACACGCCAACGAATCGGTGTTTTGCTCCAAGCTGATAACTGCTTATTGGCTTGCTCAAAACAACCCGAACCTAAAAACGCCGAAAAATCTGCGCCAGATTTATAGGCACCCAAAGGGCTTGGGTGCGACGTTTTAATGACCACATGTTTAGCTTGGTCGACGCCGGCACAAAGTTTGTGCGCAAACCTGCCCCAGGCCAAAAATACCACCTTTGAACACTGTTCATTAACGGCGCGCAAACAGCTCTCCGTAAACTCTAACCAGCCCTTCTTCGCATGAGACCCAGCCTTGCCCTCCTCCACCGTTAACGCGGCATTGAGAAGAAACACCCCCTGCTCAGCCCAAGCACTTAAATCACCATTAGCGGAGTGCGCCGAAGCGCCGCTAATCTCTTTAAAAATATTTTTCAAGCTAGGCGGAAGTGCAAGAGACTCCGGCACACTAAAACTTAAGCCGTGCGCCTGCCCAGCGCCGTGATAAGGGTCTTGACCGACAATCACCACTTTTATGGTCGCTAAGGGCGTCATCTCGAAAGCCTTGAACCAATGCACTTGCGCTGGATAGATAACCTTGCCTTGGCTTAGCTCCACCTGTAAAAACTGATCGAGTTTTACCATGGCTGGCGTCGCCAGTGCGGGTTCCATGATACGACGCCAAGATGCATCAATACGACTTAAGTCAAAGCTCATCAAACTGTCTCTGTTTGTAACCTCGAAAAAAAAGCCGCAATGCGGCTTTTAATTAAACAATCACTCATTCTGGTCGCATATGCGGGAAGAGCAATACATCGCGAATCGACGCCGAGTTAGTTAATAACATAACCAAGCGATCGATACCAATTCCCTCGCCGGCTGTGGGCGGCAAGCCGTATTCCAGCGCGCGCACATAATCGGCGTCGTAGTGCATGGCCTCATCATCGCCAGCATCCTTTTCCCGCACCTGCGCCATAAAGCGCTCGGCCTGATCTTCCGCATCGTTAAGTTCGGAGAAACCATTGGCCAATTCACGGCCACCGACAAAAAATTCAAAGCGATCTGTAACAAAGGGGTTGTCGTCGTTACGACGCGCCAAGGGCGATACTTCAGCCGGGTACTCGGTAATAAAAGTCGGCTGAATCAACTTGCTCTCCGTGGTTTCGTCGAAGATTTCAATCTGAACCTTACCTAAACCCCAGGAATCTTTTACAGGGATTTTCAGTGACTTCGCCAAAGCAACAGCGCTGTCTAGCGTGCAAAGTTGATTGGCGGTGATCTGTGGGTTGTGTTTTAAAATGGCATCAACCACAGAGATACGGGTAAACGGCTGAGCAAAATCAAAATCAGTACCCTGATAATTAAACGCGGTAGAGCCCAACACTTCCTGCGCCAACTTGCGCAGCATGTCTTCGGTCAAATCCATTAAATCATTAAAATCAGCATAGGCCTGGTAGAACTCAAGCATGGTGAATTCGGGGTTGTGCCGGGTCGACAAACCTTCGTTGCGGAAATTGCGATTAATTTCATACACTCGCTCAAAGCCACCCACGACCAAACGCTTCAAGTAAAGTTCTGGCGCAATGCGCAAAAACATTTCAACATCTAAGGCGTTGTGATGGGTTTCAAATGGCTTGGCCGACGCGCCACCGGGAATTACGTGCAGCATGGGTGTTTCCACTTCCATGAAATCCGCTTGATTTAAATAATTTCGAATGAAGCTAATCACTTTTGTGCGGGTGCGAAACACATCGCGAACTTCCGGGTTAACCATCAAGTCCACATAGCGCTGGCGATAGCGAATTTCTTGATCACTTAGGCCATGAAATTTATCCGGTAGTGGGCGAAGCGCTTTGGTTAATAGTTCAAACTCGCCTAGATTGACGTACAAATCACCCTTGCCGGATTTATGCAGCTGGCCTTTGACGCCAACCAAATCGCCAATATCCCAAAGGCCCGTTGTATCCTTTAAGGTTTGCTGCGCCGCCTTATCGGCGTACAACTGAATTTGACCGCTGCCATCTTGCAGTACCAGGAAGGGGCCGCGCTTGGCCATCACGCGACCAGCAACCGAGGCAACCAAACCCAAAGTTTCCAACTCCTCCTTGGTTTTATCGCCATGGGCCGCTTGCAATTCAGCAGCGGTATGATCGCGGCGAAAACTGTTTGGGAAGGCATTGCCCTGCTCCCGAATGGCGGCAAGTTTTGCACGGCGCTCGGCGATTAAACGGTTTTCATCGGGTGCGGCGTTGGTTTGGTTGTCGTTACTCATGATGTGAACTCGTTGCTAAATTACAGGCCGGCCTTTAGGCTAGCCTCGATAAATTGATCTAAATCGCCATCCAGTACCGCTTGGCAATTGCTGGTTTGAACGCTGGTGCGCAAATCTTTGATGCGTGAATCATCCAAAACGTAAGAGCGAATCTGACTACCCCAGCCAATATCCGACTTGCCATCTTCGAGCACTTGCTTTTCCGCCGAACGTTTTTGCATTTCCAATTCGTACAAACGGGCGCGTAGCATTTTCCAGGCTTTGTCGCGGTTTTGATGCTGCGAGCGCTCGCTCTGACACTGCACAACCGTATTGGTGGGCACGTGGGTTAAACGCACCGCAGAGTCGGTTTTGTTAACGTGCTGACCACCAGCACCGGAAGCACGATAGGTATCGGTGCGAACATCCGAGGGGTTAATGTCGATCTCAAAATTATCGTCAATTTCCGGGGAAACGAACACAGAGCAAAACGAGGTGTGACGACGATTGCCCGAGTCGAAGGGCGATTTACGCACTAGCCGATGAACACCAGTCTCGGTGCGCAACCAACCAAAAGCGTACTCACCTTCGAAGCAAATGGTGGCACTTTTTATCCCGGCAACATCGCCGGCGGAGGCTTCTTCAAGGGTGGTTTTAAAACCTCTGGCCTCGCCCCAACGCAAATACATGCGCAACACCATTTCGGCCCAATCTTGTGCCTCTGTGCCACCGGAGCCTGATTGAATATCGAGATAGGCATTGTTAGCATCCATATCGCCGGAAAACATGCGCCGAAACTCCAGCACAGACAGCTGCTTTTCGAGCCCGGCAATATCGGCCACTACGGCGTCGACAGAATCTTGATCCTCCTCTTCCGCTGCCATGGCCAAAAGATCGCCGCAATCGGCGACGCCGGCATCGAGGTTTTCAATGGTGCTGACCACCAACTCCAGTGCCGAGCGCTCTTTACCTAAGGCCTGGGCTCGATCCTGGTCATTCCAGACGTTGGGTTCGGCCAGTTCTAATTCGACTTCCGCTAAGCGTTCTTTTTTTTCGGCGTAGTCAAAGGTACCCCCTAAGCACATCAGTACGCGCTTTAAGATCTTTGAGGGCCAATACGTAGGGGTTGATTTCCATGCTATTCCACTGCGTCCATTGGATGGACATTAAATCGAAAGGCGCGGATTGTAACTCAGGCTTAGGGTCTCACCAAGCCCGAATTACCGAGGATTTTCGATAAAAGTCTGTTAACTCAAGGTGTTAAGCAGCCAACCAACCAGTAAAATCTGAGGCAAAGTGTACAGCGGCAGTGCCAGCGCCAAGCGCCAAGATTGGGTCGTGTCTTTGAGCGACATAATCTCTGTGTAGTCCGTCGACACCCCGGCCATCATGAAGGTAAAGGCATTGCCGGGGGCGCTGGCACGGGTCACCAGCTCCGCCGCTAGGGGCGTCGAGCCCTCAGAGCAAACCTCGATAATGGTTGCGGCAACAAGGGTCACGGCCAAACCGAGCAAACTTGGACCGAACCATTGGGCAAATACCGAGACATCCACAAAAGCCCGCACCGCTGCCGCGAGCAACACACCCACAAACAGCCAGCGAATCACCATGGCCGAGCCTTTCAAACCGCCCCATAACAACTCGGGAATAAGGCCAAAGCGCCACTCTATACGCCGCCAGGCTTGAGCAAACTCGGTACGCCAGCGATAGTCAGCCGGTAGTTCCATATGATTTGGATTTGACGCCAACTTGCCCTTCGTCACTAAGCTATCAATCCAAAATCCCGTTACCAAAGCGATCAACAAAGAAAAGAAAATGAAGCACAAGGTCCACTGGAGGCCAATCAACGCCACCATGATGATGGTGAGCGACAGGGAATTCCAAGGCGTGGCGATCAAAAAGGCCATCACTTGACCCAGGCTGGCACCGCGCTTGTAGAGCTGCATGCCCACCATCAACACGCCGTGCGAGCACAGGTCCAACAACAAACCGGCGGCGGTTGCTCTAATAACGCCGGTTTTGCTACCGCCTTGGCCCAGCAGGCCCAAGATTAAGGTTTGAGGCACCACAGCCAATAAGCCAACGAATAGTGCCGCGAGTAACACGCCCCACCACATGGTATTGATCAACTCATACACCGTGTGAGCGGCGATGGACAAAGCGGCATCGTGATCGACACCGACAACAGAGCTAAGCGATAGACCGTACAGCAGAGAAATCAAAAAAAGACCGCCCCACAGCAGGTAGTCGACTCGACCATGGCTGTGTTCAACGTCTGAGGGACAACAGGAACCGGCAGTCGCCTGGCCTTCTGATTGATCAGGTTTTGAGTTCGTGGCGCTCGAGCCACAGCAACTGGCCGACTTGTCGCTGGCCCTAGCGTTAGCCTTGGCTAACTCGGACTTAGATGCCTCACTTGACGATTGATCGCGTCGCGCTTGGTCAGCACAGCAGGATTTATCCACACTCATTGCAAACCTCCGTGAAACTCTTCGCTCGCCAACCGCTCCAAAATTTCGCAGTGATGCTCGCCTCGGCCATCACAACAGGCCCAAAGATTCTCTAAGGTCGCCTCTAACCGCTCTATCTCGCGCTTTTTACTGCGCAACTGGGCCAATTTTTCGCCCACCAGGGCTTTCACTGTGTCGCTGGCGTCTGGGTTACTGCGGTAGAGGTTCAATAATTTGGCCGACTCTTGCACCGAAAAGCCGACGCCACGGGCATGCTGCAAGAAACAAAGGTGATCGAGATTTTCGCGCGAGTAGAGCCGGTAGCCGCTGTCGCTGCGCCCAGAGGCCGCCACTATGCCTTCGGCCTCGTAATAGCGAATCGCCTTAGCGGTTAAGCCGGTAATTTTAGCCACTTCATTGATGTACATAAGCCCCTGCCGTTCATGCTGTAACACAATGAAGCCAGTATTAACCCTTACCTTAGGTTAAGGTCAAGGGTTAAGTCTGAAGGCTAAGACCGAAGACCAAACGCGTAAGGATAAAACCTAGGACGCCGCCATGCGCAGCACTGTGGCAGGCGGTAAATTAACCAAATGGCGACAAGCCCAAAACCCGATAGCGCCGATTAACAGCCCGCTAAACCCAGGAGTCAGTAGCCATATCCAAGGGTGAGGCACCCATTGAATCTTGAATACCAGTGTTTGTAAGGCCCACAACATGGACTCTGCACCTAAGGCGGCAATCAAGCCCGAGAGTAAACCGAGACAGCAGAATTCCACGAATAAACGCTGCCGTAACAAGGTGCGGGTAACGCCCATAGCGCGCAGTAAGCCAAGCTCCTGAATTCGACTATCCATACTGGCGCTAATCGCGGCCACTAGAACCAACAAGGCGGCAACTAAAACCAACCAAAACACCAGTTCAACGGCACCGCTGACCTGGGTAATAACCTGCCGCACCTGCTCGAATATTTTTTCCATTTCGATCACCAGCACAGTGGGATGCTGGGTCAATAAATTGGCGACGAACCGGCCTTGGTCTGAAGGTACGTGTAAACTGGTCATGTACATAGGTGCAAATTGGGCTAAGGCGCCGGGCTGAAACAACACATAAAAATTAGGTTGTAAGGAATCCCAGCGTAAACTGCGTATGCTCTGAACTTCGGCATCCAAGGTTAACCCGCCAATACTGAAAGTCAGCGTATCGCCAAGGGCTAGGTTCATACTCTTGGCCATTTCCTGCTCAACAGAGATGAAAACACCGGGCTTATCCTGCACCCACCACTGGCCCGCCTCGATAATATTTTCTGCGGGCAGTTCGGCGCTCCAACTGAGATTGAGCTCTCGGCTTAAGGCTTCTGGCCCCTCCGGCTCAGCATTGTCCTCTTGCGTTTTATCGTCTTGACTCGCTATGGCCTTACGCGCCCTAGCATCTTCGCCATTAACCTGCGTGATGCGACCGCGAACCAAGGGATAAAGGCCTTTATGTTGCAATTGCTTAGCCGCCAGCAGCTGCTCGAAACTTGCAATTTCCTGGGGGCCTAGATTAACCACGAAGTGATTAGGCGCTTCGGCGGGTAACTGTAAACGCCACTCCTCTATCAAAGAACTGCGCACCAACAATAAGGTTGCCAGCAACATGAGCGCCGTGCCAAACACCACCACCTGCAGGCTTGATTCACCGCCCCGCCGTTTCAGCGACGCAATCGCCAAGCGCCACTGACTACCCAAATTCACCGCGTAACGGCCTAACAACCAAATACCCGCGCGCGCCAGCAGCACAGCGATAACGGCAACCGCCGTCCAAATGGCCATAACAGATGAAGATAAAACGAAAGCGCCGCTGTAAACCCAAAGTAAAAGGAACAATGACACAAGGCCAATGCCTAACTGAGCTAGCTTCGGTGTGGTGGCTATGACCATTTCACGGCGTAACACTTTTATAGGCGCCACTTGCGGCAAAGGCCAGAGTGGCGGCAAGGCAAAGAAAAACAAACACAAGAAACCCGCGAGCACACCCAGCATGGCGGGAAAAAGTGATGGCGCTGGCAAAGAGACCGTCACCAGTTGCGCGATACTTTGGGCAATTAAACTTTGCACCACCAAGCCCAAGATCAAGCCAAACACAGAGGCTAAAAGTGCTAACCAGGCTAATTGCGCTAGATAGAGTTTACGAATCTGTCCACTGACAGCGCCAAGGCTTTTTAACAGCGCCACTTGATCAATATGGCGACTACAAAAACGCTGTGCGGCGATGGCGATAGCGATACCCGCCAACAACACACCAAAAACACTGGCGAGCATTAAAAAACTCCGCGCTGTTTCCAAACTTCTGGCGATTCGTTTTTGTGCGCTCGCCACATCCACCACGCGCTCGTGTACCGACAGCGCGGGCGATAAATCTTTTAAGTATTGATCGATGCTGGGCTTAGAGCCGGCCAGCAACAAACTAAAGGTCGCGCGACTACCTTCTTGTATAACACCGGTTGATGCAAGATCGTCGACATGCATCAGCACCCGAGCACCAAAGTTCATAAAACCTTGATTTCTATCCGGCTCGCTAACCAATACCCGACTGACCACAAGCAATCGTTCACCCACTTCAATGCTTTGCCCAACGGACAATTTAAGCAAGGGAAACAGGCGCGATTCCACCCACACTTCACCGGGGTTAGGCCCTGTAGTATCAAACTTAACTGGGTCATCACCAAAGGGAATCAGCCTAGTTTCAAGTTTGCCAATTAAGGGGTAGTTAGTGCTGACGGCTTTTACCGACGCCAAATGGGAGTGATCGCCGTTAAACACCATTGAAGCGAAACTAATGGTCTGTGCCGTTTTTAATCCAGCGGCATCTGCTTGCACATACCATTGTTCATTGATCGGTTTATTCGAGCGAATTAAGCGATCGGCGGCAATGAAGGCGTGGGATTCAGTTTCCATAGCTTGCTGTAAGCGATCGGTAAAGATGGCAATAGCACTCACCAAGGCAACCGCCATTAAGGTTGCCAGGCCCAATATTCTCACCTCAGGGCTGCGTAAATTCCGATATAACAAACGAATACTTAACATGGCTGGTCCATCAATGCTTCAGCCTGCTGTTCTATCTGCGCAGTGGTGGCCGCGTTTAACTCAACGCCAGCTTCGAGTATCAACTGGTGATGGCAGCGATCGGCCAACCGTTGTTCATGGGTCACTAAAACCAAGGTGGCATTATTTTTAGCGTTAAGCTGAAACAGCAACTCAATAATTTTCGCACCCGTGTGCGCGTCTAAATTGCCCGTCGGCTCATCGGCAAAAAGAATCTTTGGCTCGCTGGCAAAAGCTCTGGCAATAGCGACACGCTGCTGCTCACCACCCGAAAGCTGGGGCGGATAATGGTTAGCTCTATGTTCCAGCCCAACTTGATCTAGGTAAAACTTGGCGCGCTTGGCGGCATCCTTTAAACCCTTGATCTCAAGCGGCAGCATGACATTCTCAAGTGCCGTCAAGCCCGGCATCAACTGGAATGACTGAAACACAAAGCTTAAGGACTCAGAGCGAACCTTAGCACGGCCATCCTCATCAAGTTCGTTTAGGTTCCGCCCGTCCAGGCTGACCGAGCCTTCGCTCGGTATATCTAACCCAGCCAAAATACCCAAGAGTGTCGATTTACCGGAGCCCGAGGCCCCGACAATCGCGAGGCTATCGCCGTCGGCAACACTCACGTTTACACCCGACAAAATACTTAATTCGCCCGCCGAGGTTTGCACGCGCTTATGGATATTTTTAGCCAAAATCATCAACGGGTTCCTATTTAAATGTACTCACTGCAAATCCACAGTTAGCCGCTGCAAGCGGCTGATCAGATACTAAACCTTAATCACAAAACAGTTCATCAAAGCGCAACTCTGCTCATCTAGCGAGGCCTAGGTTATAACGATTTGGCCTTGCATTCGAGAAACGAATTAAGCACAGTAAAGCCTACATACTCAACTTCTACGCTATCTACGATGACCCATACCTTAACAGATTACATTCGCCGTCAATGTGTACTGCTCGCAACCCTGCTACTACTGATCGCAATTCCAAGCTGGGCTGAGCCAGATAACAAAGCATCACTGCCAACACTGTTGGTGTTGGGCGATAGTTTAAGTGCGGGTTATGGGCTCAGCAATCTCGAATCAGGCTGGGTGAATCTGTTGCAAACGGCGCTGGAGCAGGACTATCGCGTGGTCAATGCCAGCATCAGCGGTGAAACGAGCGCCGGCGGCCTAGCCCGTTTGCCGGCACTACTGCAAGCTCACAGCCCTGCCATTCTTATTGTTGAGCTCGGCGGCAATGACGGCCTAAGGGGCTACTCACTTAGCCAACTGCGTAGTCAATTGTCAGATATCATCGGTTTGGCCAAGGCGCAAAACATCGAGGTACTGTTAATGGAGATGCAAATTCCACCCAATTACGGCAAGCGCTACACCGAAAAATTTACCCATCTTTACACTTCTCTTGCCGACGAACATAAAGTGCAATTGATTCCGTTTTTTCTAGCGCAGCTGGCGCTACAAGACGGCATGATGCAAGCAGACGGCATTCACCCCACGGAAGCGGCGCAACCCTTTATGAGAGACGCCGTGATAACCGGCCTAAAAAACCTTAACTTACAGCCGTCAAATAATTAACCATCAGCTGCAAATTACGCTGGCCGCGAAATTCATTGATATCCAATTTAAATACCGCACGAATACGCTGAGCGGCTGCGTTAGGCCACAGCGCTAAGTCCACCCCGAAGGCAATAGCATCAAAACTCTGGGCCGGATTTTGCACCGGCGACAAGGTCATTTTTAAATGTTTAGCGCCGACGATACGCTGTTCACGCAAAATAAAATCACCATCAAAACTGGGCTCCGGAAAATGTTGGCCCCAGGGTCCGGCATTGATTAAGGTTTCGGCAAAAGCTAAGGAATAATCTTGCGAGTCCAATTCTCCGTCGGTAAACATAACCGCCTGCAAATCGGATTCGCTCAACATCGACCGGCATACGCTATCGAAAGCCGATTGAAAACGGGCAAAATCTTCTAACTTCAAACTCAACCCCGCGGCCATCGCATGGCCGCCGAATTTAATAATTAAGCCCGGGTTTAGTACCGCCACGCGATCGAGTGCGTCGCGTAAATGCAGGCCCTGGATAGATCTGCCCGAGCCTTTGATTTCACCGTCGCCGGCCAGCGCGAACAATATCACCGGGCGATGAAAGCGCTCTTTAATACGCGAAGCTAAAATGCCAATCACCCCTTGGTGCCATTGCTCGTGAAACAGGCTGATCCCCCAGGGCTGATCGTCCGTCATGTGCAAGGCACTCAACGCCGCCTCGGCCTCCTTTTGCATAGCTGATTCAATCGAGCGCCGGTCGCGGTTAAAATCATCGAGTTGCTGTGCAATTGCCATGGCCTGATCGGCATTCTGACTGAGTAAACATTGAATACCGAGCGTCATATCATCTAAGCGACCAGCCGCATTCAGTCGCGGCCCCACCGCGAAGCCCATGTCTGAGCTTTGAATGCCTGCCGGGTTGCGCCCAGCCACTTGCAGCAGTGCGGTAATACCAGGTCGACAGGCGCCAGCCTTAATACGTGCTAAACCCTGCCTCACCAGCAATCGATTATTGGCATCAAGCGGTACCACATCGGCCACGGTACCCAAGGCAACCAGATCCAAAAATTGCGCCATATTGGGTTCGGCTATTCCTTGTGCGGTGAACCAGTTACGGGCTTTCAAGGTCGTGCGCAATTTACTCATCACGTAAAAAATAACACCCACGCCCGCCAAGTTTTTACTTAAGAATTCACAGCCATGCTGATTCGGGTTAACAATGGCGTCGGCCACTGGCGTCTCATCGGCGGGCAAATGGTGATCAGTGATAACGAGTTTTATACCCGCATCCTTTACCGCTTTAGCGCCGGCGATACTCGATATCCCGTTATCGACGGTAACGATCACATCGGGCGCGAAGGACTTTGCCACTTCGACAATTTCCGGCGTTAAGCCATAGCCAAAATCAAAGCGATTGGGCACCAAAAAATCAACCCAATGGGCACCCATGGATTGCAGCGCCAACACAGCTAAAGCCGAACTGGTTGCCCCGTCGGCATCAAAGTCACCGACGATCAAAATGCGCTGCTGCGTTGCTATGGCCTCAGCCAGTACAGCCACGGCAGCATCAATGCCCAGCATGGCGGGTGGCATCAACTGTGCAAGTTGGGTCGGTAAATCATCCTCCGAGACGGCACCACGAGCGCCGTAAATACGTTGTAGTACCTTAGGCATAGAAGAGGAAAAACGAAGCGAATCGAAATTGACCGCGCGCTGGCGAATATCCATACATTGTTACCTTTGCAATAGCGGCAGGATAACACGATTGGGGCAAAGCCAGTTCTCTGCCACTCGACTACACTGGACCCTTAACCCTTTACGCGTCCAATACACATAGCCAACAGCTAGGATGAACAACAGATGACCGCCATTATTCGAGTAACTCCCAATGCTGGGGATATTAGCCATGGGCCTATCGCCTCTGCAAAAGTACTGCAAGGTAAACCGAACAGCACCACCGCGCATCAATTCACTAACAGCCAGAATAATTTTCATTGCGGTGTATGGTCTTCAGACGCGGGTAAATGGACACTGAACTACACCGAGGATGAGTTTTGCTACATTATTGACGGCGAGGCGATCATTACCGATCAAAACGGGGTGGGAGAAAAATTGACCAAGGGCGATGCCTTTGTGGTGCCCGCCGGTTTCTCGGGCACCTGGGAAACCATAAATAGCGTGCAGAAGTTTTATGCTATTTACGAGAAAGCAGAATAAAAAACATCCATCAAAATTACTGAACTTAGCGAGGTTTGCGCGCTTTGCGGCGAGCCTCAGCCTGATTCCAACGGCGCTGTTGATCCTCGGTGTTCACCGCAAGTTTTTCAACCGGAATGGCCTTGCCCTGTGCGTCAATGGCCACCATGGTAAAGTAGCTGGTATTGGTATGGCGTACAACGCCGGTTTCTAAATTTTCTGAAATTACTTTAATGCCAATTTCCATGGAGCTGGTACCGGTGTAATTCACCGACGCTAACAGTGTTAACAGCTCGCCAATGGCAATGGGCTCTTTAAATAGCACGTTATCCACCGATAAAGTCACCACGTAAGAACCGCAGTAGCGAATGGCGGCGGTATAGGCCACCTTATCCAGTAATTTCAGCAGTTCGCCGCCGTGCATTTTACCGCCAAAGTTACTCATCTCTGGCGTCACTAGCACGGACATTTCGGTGGTATGCGTTCTCACTATATCGCCCCTTTTATTGCACTAAAACCACACTATTTCGCACCTAGCTCAAGGTAAAGATAAAAGCGGGAGCCGTAGCTTCCAGCTCTTATTTTCGTGTATTGGTTGCGACAAATTTTTGCACGGCATGAATATCATTAGCCAAAACTTCATAGCGCTCTTCGCGCTCAAACAAATCCTGCATATGGTGCGGCAAAGCTGGCTCTTGACCCTGCCCCGCTTTCATAACCGCCTCAGGGAATTTGGCCGGATGCGCCGTGGCGAGGCAAACTACCGGCGTCGATTGATTGCTGCGATTCGACCTTGCAGCCTGAACACCGATGGCTGTGTGCGGGTCTAACAAGTAACCGGTGCGCTCAAATACAGTCTGAATTACCGTCAACATTTCCTCGTCACCTAAGCGATAACTGGAGAAAAGTGATCGCGCTTTTACCATGGCTTCAGCTGAAAGCGTCATAGTGCCGCTTTTAAACTGCGTCATCAGTTCCGTGATGGCCGCGCCGTCGCGGTCGTACAGATCGAACAGCAAGCGCTCGAAATTAGACGACACCATAATATCCATGCTAGGCGACAAGCTATGCACTAAGGGTTGCTTGGAGTGATCATTGGCGCTGATACAGCGGTGCAGGATATCGTTAGCATTGGTGGCAATAATTAGCTGCTCAATTGGCAAGCCCATCTTGCTGGCTAGGTAACCGGCAAAAATATCGCCAAAGTTTCCGGTGGGCACAGAGAAAGACACAGCCCGATGGGGGCCGCCGAGCGCCAAGGAGGCATAAAAATAGTAGACAATTTGCGCCATAATGCGCGCCCAGTTAATGGAGTTGACCGCCACTAACTGCCTGCCTTCCGGCAAAAAAGATTGATCGGCAAAACTGGCTTTCACCATATTTTGGCAATCGTCAAAATTACCTTCGAGAGCAATGTTATGAACATTTTTAGCCAGTACCGTGGTCATCTGGCGACGCTGCACATCGGAAACGCGCTTATGCGGGTGCAAAATAAAAATGTCGATATTATCGCAGCGGCTGCAACCTTCAATGGCAGCCGAGCCAGTATCGCCAGAGGTTGCACCCATCACCACCACTTTTTGTTTGCGCTTGGCGAGAATGTGATCCAGCAAATGCCCCAAAAATTGCAGCGCAAAATCTTTAAATGCCAGCGTTGGGCCCTGGAACAATTCCAGAATCCACTCGTTATGGCCGGTTTGCACTAGCGGTGCAATGGCATCGTGACGAAAACTTGCATAGGCTTTTTCAATAATTGCCTTGAGCTCGGCATCACTTAATGCGCCATCGACAAAGGGTTTAATAATTTCAAACGCCAAGGCCTGATAAGACAGCCCCGCCCAAGAGGCGATGGTTGCCGTATCAAATACCGGTAGCGTTTCCGGAACATAGAGACCGCCGTCGCTGGCCAACCCCGTCAGTACTGCATCTTCAAAATTAAGTGCGGGCGCTTGCCCGCGAGTGCTTATGTATTTCACAATCTAATCCAAAAAATATCGTAAGGTGCTAGCGAAAAATCAACCCAAAGACTCAACCCGTATATGGGTGACTTCACCATGAATTACGCTTAGCGCTTCAATTTTTTCTATTGCATTCATTAACTGGCGCTCGATGGCGCGGCTGGTTAATAAAATAAGCGGAACCTGTGGCGCGTCTTGTTGCGGCTCCTTTTGAATCAGTGCTTCAACGCTAATATTGGCATCGGCCAATATGGTGGAAATTTGCGCTAGCACACCTGGGCGATCTTCCGCGAGTAGACGCAGGTAGTAAGCCGTTTCAACGTCGCTTTGCGGCAAAATGTTCGGGCTTTTATTTTGCCCCTGCGGATGAAAACCCAGTGCCGGCACACGATGTTCAAACGCTACGGTTAAACTTCGCGCTAAATCGACGATATCGGCTACCACTGCCGATGCCGTTGGCTCGGCGCCAGCACCAGCGCCGTAGTAAAGCGTTGAACCAACGGCATCGCCTTTCACCAACACCGCATTCATCACACCATCGACGTTGGCGATTAAACGCTTTTCTGGAATCATGGTTGGATGTACGCGCAACTCGATGCCAGCCGCAGTTTGTTTGGCGATCCCCAAATGCTTAATGCGGTAACCTAGCTCTTGCGCATAGGCCACGTCTTCTGGGGCTATCTTGCTGATGCCTTCGGTAAACACCTTGTCAAATTGCAGCGGCATACCGAACGCCAAAGACGCGAGGATAACCAGCTTATGGGCGGCATCAATGCCTTCCACATCGAAGGTTGGGTCGGCTTCGGCATAGCCCAATTCCTGCGCCTCTTGCAGAACGTCGTCGAAGGCGCGGCCCTTGTCGCGCATTTCGGTGAGAATAAAGTTACCAGTACCGTTAATGATACCCGCCAACCACTCGATGCGATTACCTGCCAAGCCTTCCCGCAGCGCTTTAATGATGGGGATACCACCAGCTACAGCCGCCTCGAACGCCACACTCACGCCCTGCTCGGCAGCGCGCGCGAAGATTTCATTGCCGTGTTCGGCAATGAGCGCTTTGTTGGCAGTAACCACCTGCTTGCCATTGGCGATCGCCTCAAGCACCAGCTCTTTGGCCACCGTGGTGCCGCCAATCAATTCCACCACAATATCGACCTCGGGGTTTCTAACCACCTCGAAGATATCCGTTGCCACGGCCGTTTGCGCTAGGTCACACGCGCTATTTCCGCGCCGAGTACCCACCTGAATAATGTCAATTTCTACACCGGCTCTAGCGCTAATATCGCGCTTATTGCGTGTTAAAACGTTAAATGTGCCACCACCAACAGTACCAAGGCCACAAATGCCAACTTTCACCGGTTTCAAAATTACTTCCTCTGAATAGCGAAAAGCGCAAACAAATGTTGCGCTAGAATGAGATGTTTCGGGTTATTCTTGCAAAAAGACGGCAACCTTACTGATCCCTAACTGAACTGTCAATTAGGGATTCTGCGGCCTACGCGGGTTTATTGACGCTAGGAATCTAGCCCCAGCGCCTCGAGCAGTACATCGCTGGTGCGATAGCCGGAAATTAACTCGCCAGACTCCAAAAAGATGGCCGGCGTTCCCCTCACACCAATGCTCGAACCAAACTCATACTGCTTTGCGATGGGGTTTTGCGGACAGACGGCGCTCTGAATATCGAGGCCGCTTTTCAAGCGTGTCAGGGTGCCTTGCTGATCATCCGAACACCAAGCGCGCGCGAGTTTGTTATACGACTCAGAGCGCAAACCGGCGCGGGGATAGGCCAAGTAGCGAACTTCAACGCCAGCCGCATTCAATGCCGGCACCTCTTGGTGCAGCTTGCGACAGAAACCACAATCTACGTCGGTAAAGACATAGATAGCGCCGCGGGTTTTACCCTTTGCCGGGTAAACAATCATGTCCTTATTATCCAAGGCCGCTAACTTAGGCTTGCGATCTTTCTGCATTTCAAGCTCGCCCACATCGATGAGGCGCCCGCCTTGAATACGGTACAGATCGCCGGCAATAAACAAATCGCCAGCAACATCGGTGTAAACCACGGGCCCATTGGCCAATTTAACGGCATAAATACCCGGAAACGGGCCCAGTGTGACACCCTCAACGGCCATGTGAGGGACAGCGGCCGATATTTTCGCGGTCAATCGCGCCTCAATTTCAGGCGAAAGTTTAGCAATACCCGTGGCCAACTGAGCACTGACACCCATAGATGCCAGCACTGAAACGACTGCAATAACGCCCTTCACTTTTTTTAACATGTCATACCTATATGCGTATTAATTCCAACTGGAGCCGATCATAACTAAATCACTCGCAACATGCAGCGACCAGCGCGGGTTTTATGACCGAAGGTTTACTATCGCGCTGCGCTCTAGCCCCTTGGATGGTGCTGGGCGTGCAAATGTTTCATGCGCTCTTGCGCCACATGGGTATAAATTTGCGTGGTCGACAAATCTGAGTGACCAAGCAACAGCTGCACCACCCTAAGATCGGCGCCGTGATTGATGAGATGGGTGGCGAAAGCGTGCCTGAGAGTGTGGGGCGACAAGGGCTTTTCAATGCCGGCCAGCTTGGCGCACAGCTTAATGCGATGCCAAAAGGTCTGGCGCGTCATCTGTTGGGCGCGATTACTGGGAAAAAGCACTTCACTTTGCACCCCACCCAATAATAAGCCGCGCCCATCTCGCACATAGGTCGCCAGCCAATTCATCGCCTCATCGCCTAGGGGCACCAAGCGCTCCTTCGAGCCTTTGCCAAATACCCGAACGACGCCCTGGCGCAAATTAACTTGTGACAGCGTTAAACCCACTAGCTCGCTGACCCGCAATCCGGTTGCGTATAACACTTCGAGCATACAGCGATCGCGCAGACCAATGGCGTCGTCAGTATCAGGCGCCGCCAACAAAGCCTCCACATCGGCCTCAGAAAGACTTTTAGGCAGTGGCCGCCCTAGCTTGGGACTGTCGATTAAAGCGGTAGGATCGACCTTCAACTGGCCTTCGCGCACTTGATAACTGTAAAAACTGCGCAGGCAAGAAAGCTGCCGAGCAATAGAGCGGGCGCTGGCGCCCTGTTCGAACTTATGGCTAAAAAAGCGCTGGATATCGGCGTCGTCAGCGCACAGAAGTTCCTGCTGAAAGTGCGTGGCAAACTGGGTTAAATCGCGGCGGTAGGCTTCGAGCGTGTGATCACTAAGCCCCTTCTCCATCCACAAACCATCTAAAAACTGCTCGATAATATCCAAACCTAACACCCTATTTTGGCCCACCACAGCTTCGCTAAGGCGCACAAAAGTTGCAAGCACAAAAAAGCCGGCGCGAGGCCGGCTTTTGGAAAACACATAACTAAATAACTTAGTTAAGTTTTTCTTTAATACGTGCAGCCTTACCAGCCAAGTCACGCAAGTAGTAAAGTTTAGCTTGGCGAACATCGCCGCGACGCTTAACAGATACTGAATCAACAAGCGGGCTGTGTAACTGGAAAGTACGCTCAACACCCACGCCGTAAGAAATCTTACGCACGGTGAAAGCCGAGTTCAGACCGCGGTTACGCTTGCCAATCACAACACCTTCAAAGGCCTGTAAACGGCTGCGCTCGCCTTCTGTTACTTTTACCTGAACCACAACGGTATCACCGGGTGCAAACGCAGGTACATCTTTCTTTAACTGTTCGTTATCGAGGGCTTGGATAATCTTGTTAGTCATTTTGTTCTCCGAAATAACAAGTGTGTAGCTTCACAGCTAGAATGGAAAAAAAGCGTTATTTAACGCTTTTTTTCCGCCTCGAGGTCCCGACGAAAGTCCGTCAGCAGCTTGTGCTGCTCCTCGGTCAAGGTCTTACCTTGCAACAAGTCTGGGCGCCGCAGAGCGGTTCTACCCAGTGCTTGCTGTAACCGCCAACGGCGGATTCTCTCATGGTCACCAGAGGCTAACACCCCTGGCACCTTTAATTCTGTTTGGCCTTCGAGATAGGTCTCGGGCCTAGTGTAGTGCGGGCAATCCAGTAAGCCGTCGGTAAAGCTATCCTGCTCGGCCGACTGCTGATGACCCAAGGCGCCGGGCAGTAGTCGCGTAATCGCGTCTAACATCACCATCGCACCTAACTCGCCACCGCTTAACACATAGTCACCAATAGACCATTCGCTATCCACTTCTAACTCAATAAAGCGCTCGTCGACACCTTCGTAGCGACCGGCAATCAATATTAAGTTGGCGCAACCCTCGCGGGCGAAGTTCTGCGCCGCCGCCTGATTAAACTGGCGACCTTGAGGCGACAAGTACACCACCTCTGTATTACCGCTTGAAGCATTGGCCTCAGTCCAGCACCGCGCTGCACTAACCGCATCGCGCAGAGGCTGAACCATCATCACCATACCGGGGCCGCCACCGTAAGGCCTGGCGTCGACAGTTTGATGACGATCTTGGGTGAAATCTCTAGGATTCCAACACCTAACCTCTAACAAACCCTGCTTTACCGCTCGACCGCTGACGCCATAGTCGGTTACGGCCTGAAACATCTCAGGAAACAAGGTTATCAACGCAATTTTCAACGGCGCCCTACGCTTGGGCTCAGCTGTATCACGCACTTCACTCGATACCGGTAATGTCGCCGCGCTCGCCGCTGATTCAGACATTGTCGGCTAAAACTCTGGGTCCCAATCGACCCAAATCTTGCCCGCGTCCAAATCAATTTTCTGGACGAATTGCCCAGGCACGTAAGGCACCAAGCGCTCTTTGTCGTCCAGGCTATCGGCTTCTGGCTTCACCACCAATACATCATTGGCGCCGGTTTCCAACAAGTGGCTAACCCGGCCAAATACCACTTCTGCACCACCGAAGACACTGATCACCTGCAAGTTCTCGAGCTGGTGCCAGTAGTACTCTTCGCTGTCTAACTCTGGCAACTGGGCGCGCTCAACACTGATAGTAACTTTAGCCAGTGCCTCGGCCGCATCGCGATCATCCACACCTTTGATGTGCGCGATAAACCCTTTGCCATGGGCTTGAAACTCGTCAACTTCCACCGCTTTCACGCCATGGCGGGTTTTCAACCACCAAGGTTTGTAGCTAACGATGTTTTCTGCCGGTTCCGTATCCGAGTGAACTTTCACCCAGCCCTTGATACCAAATACCGAGGTAATACGACCAACATCAATCAAATTAGACCTTGTATCGGTCATCGCCGGTCGTACCTCAGTGAGTGCAATTAAGCCGCTTTAGTGGCTTCTTTCAGCAAGCTAGCAACGCGATCGCTAACTTGAGCACCCAAATCAACCCAGTGCTGTACGCGCTCTTGGTTTACACGCAGACGCTCTTCTTGACCGCGCGCTGATGGGTTAAAGAAACCTACGCGCTCAAGGTAACGGCCGTCACGTGCATTGCGGCTGTTGGTTACTGTCAAATGATAGAATGGGCGCTTCTTAGAGCCACCACGAGATAAACGAATGCTTACCATGTAAGTCTTCTTCCTGTTGTTAAATTTGTGCCTGCGTTATGCCTGCACCACTACATCTAGCAAGTTTGCAGACACAGGCCTGCGAAAGGCGCGGTATTTTAGGGCAAAAAAAACCACCTGTATAGGCTAAAACCACTGCCATATCGGCTATTGCCGCTCTAAATACCGCTTTTCTGGTACTTTTTCGCAAAAGCACCGGGAATTTGGTTAGCGCATACCTCCCGGCGGCAAGCCACCCATACCGCCTGGCATCATGCCGCCCAGGCCGCGCATCATCTTGGTCATGCCACCACCCTTCATTTTTTTCATCATCTTCGACATCTGCTTATGCTGCTTTAGCAGACGATTCAAATCCTGAATTTGGGTGCCCGATCCCATGGTGATACGGCGCTTGCGCGAGCCGCTGAGAATATCGGGGTCGCGGCGCTCCTGCGGCGTCATGGAGCTAATGATGGCATCCATCTGCTTGAACTGTTTGGACATATCGGCCTGCTGCGCCATCTGCGCCACATTACCCATACCCGGCATTTTCTCCAACATGGAACCTAGGCCGCCCATATTCTGCATTTGCTGGAGCTGGTCGCGCAGGTCTTCGAGATCAAAACCCTTGCCTTTACTGACCTTATTCATCAGTTTTTCGGCTTTGGCCTTGTCGATGGTTTGCTCGGCCTGCTCAATCAGCGACATTAAATCGCCCATACCCAAGATGCGCGAGGCAATACGGTCTGGGTGGAAAGGCTCGAGCGCGTCAACTTTCTCGCCCACACCCAAAAACTTAATTGGCTTACCGGTCACTTCGCGCACCGACAGTGCCGCACCACCGCGGGCGTCGCCATCTGCCTTGGTTAAAATGATACCCGTCAAAGGCAGGGCTTCATTAAACGCCTGTGCCGTATTGACTGCATCCTGACCAATCATGGCATCGATAACAAAGAGGGTTTCGATCGGGTTAATGGCTTTGTGCAAGCCTTTGATCTCGTCCATCAGCGCGTCATCAATATGCAGACGGCCGGCGGTATCGACGATCACGACGTCGCAAAATTGTTTCTTAGCGTGGGCGATAGCGGCTTGGGCGATATCGATTGGCTTCTGGTCGCTGGACGATGGGAAAAATTCAACGCCCACCTCGGTCGCCAAGGTCTCTAGCTGCTTAATGGCGGCTGGGCGGTAAATGTCGGCACTAACAACCAACACCTTCTTCTTTTGCCGCTCTTTCAAAAAGCGCGAAAGCTTGGCCACCGAGGTGGTTTTACCAGCGCCCTGCAGGCCCGCCATCAATACCACGGCCGGCGGTTGCTGGGCCAAGTTCAAACTCTCATTGGCCTGCCCCATCAACTCAACCAGTTCGGCCTGCACAATTTTCAAAAATTGTTGGCCAGGGTTGAGCGATCTCGCGACTTCTACACCCACGGCGCGCTTGCGCACTCGCTCAACGAAGGTTTTCACCACAGCCAAGGCAACATCCGCCTCTAACAGCGCCTTGCGCACTTCGCGCAAGGTATCTTTGATGTTGTCGTCGGTGAGCCGCGCCTTACCCGTAATGGTACGCAGCGATTTAGAAAGTCGTTCGGTTAGATTATCAAACATCGTACTGATCTTAATCCGGTGCGGGATGACGGCGCCCATGCCGTCATCTTGAAAAGGCCGGCAGTATATCTCAAGCAATGGCACTAGCCCAAGTTGAGACTGCAGCGATGACTAAATCTTCAAATTTCGGTGCCGCTGTGACACACTGCCGATCCCTCTAAAGGCTTGGTTTGACAGGTAAAATGGACTTCCTATGTACGCGTTAGTATTAAATCTGGCAGCGATAGCGGTTTATGTGGCGGCCACCGGATACCTGATTACATTAATTCGACACCAGAAGCCCATCGCTGGGCCATGGCTTCACGCCTTAGCGATAACCGCGGTGGCCTTTCATTGGGCTGGGCTCTACCCGCTGCTGGTCTCTGCGGAGGGCATTAATTTCAGCTTTTTCGCAACCGCAAGCCTCGTATCGGCCACGATGAACAGCCTGCTGTTAATATCGGGCCTACGCAAGCCGCTCCACAGCCTTTATATCCTTATGATGCCGATAGCCGTGCTATGCACGGGGTTACTCTTGGCCACACACCAAGCACAACATTTTGCAAAGCTGAACGAAGGCCTAGCGGCGCATGTCATCCTGTCTTTGCTGGCCTATAGTTTCTTAACCATTGCCACAGCTCAAGCCCTTTTGCTGGCTCGACAAACGCACCAGTTAAGACACCATCAAACCAGCGGCTCGATCAAATTTCTGCCACCGTTGCAAACCATGGAGGCGCTGCTATTCGAGCTGCTCTGGTTGGGCTTTATAATCCTCTCTGCGTCGATTATCACGGGTATCGGCTTTATCGAGGACATGTTTGCCCAGCACTTGGCACACAAGACTGTGTTCTCGATCATTGCTTGGCTGATCTACGCGGCACTTCTGGCCGGCCGACACTGGCTGGGCTGGCGCGGCAACACCGCCATCCGCTTTACCCTGGGCGGTTTCGCCGCACTCATGCTGGCCTTTTTCGGCAGCAAGTTTGTTTTAGAGCTAGTGCTGCAGATTCATTAGCGACAAACAAAGTAGCAAACCGATGCACCAGCACATTACATTTGCCATGCGGCGCCATCTATTGCAAGATACGCCGCTTACTGTCATAGAGAACAACCCTACTTGAACGACATACCTTTGAGCCTACTTTTTTCAAGCTTGGCTGGTCTGATAATACTTTCTGCGTTTTTCTCTTCTTCTGAAACAGGGATGATGTCCCTGAATCGCTATCGCCTGAAACATCTTGTTAATAAGAAGCACGCTGGCGCCCTAAGAGCTGCTGAGCTGCTGAGCCGCCCTGATCGGCTGATTGGCGTTATTTTAATCGGCAACAACCTAGTTAATATTTTGGCGACGATTATTGCCAGCGCTATCACCATGCGCCTATTTGGCGAGTGGGCGACCCTAGTGATACTGCCCATTGTGCTCACTTTTATTATGTTGATTTTCGCCGAGGTCACGCCCAAAACCGTTGCCGCTTTCAAGCCTGAAAAAATCGCATTCCCCGCCAGCTTCATACTTAAGCCACTGCTCTGGCTGTTCTATCCCGTGGTTTGGCTGGTCAACACTATTTCTAACGCACTGGTTCGGCTATTTGGTATCAACCCGGAAGTGAGTGGCACCAACGAGCACCTTCATCCCGATGAGCTACGCACCGTGGTTGATGAAGCCGGCGACCTGATTCCCGACCAACACCAAGGTATGCTGCTCAACGTGCTCGATCTGGGCAAGGCGACGGTGGAAGATATTATGGTGCCGCGCAATGAAGTAGTTGGGCTCAATTTAGAAGACGACGTGGTAACGCTACTGCAACAAATTCGCACCAGTGAATATACTCGCCTACCCGTGTACGAAGGCGACATCAACAATGTGGTGGGCACCTTGCATTTGCGCAACGCGGCGCGCTTTATTTTTGGCGACGACTCCACCATAACCCACGCCGACATCCGGCGCTTTTGCCGCAAACCCTACTTTGTGCCCGAATCCACAGCCTTACATACGCAATTGCTGCACTACCAAAAAGAAAAGCGCCGCATGGCGTTTGTGGTGGATGAATACGGCGATGTGCAGGGCATCATTACCCTCGAAGATCTGCTCGAAGAGATTGTTGGCGATTTCACCACCAACAACGCTGGCAGCGTGGAGGAAGAAATTATCGACCTTGGCGACGGCTGGTTCATCATCGACGGCAGCACGTCAATCCGCGATGTAAACCGCGAACTGGAGTGGGACTTGCCCACCGATGAAGCGAAAACCATTAATGGCTTGCTCGTCGACACATTCCAAGGCGTGCCGGAAACAGCGATGAGTTTAACCTTAAAGAATTATCGTTTTGAAATTGTTGAAACCTCTAGCAAAATGATCGAAAAAGTCAAAGCCATACGGCTACAGCTGGATGATGAAGAGTAAACTGCCATCTAGACAAATGATTTTAGGGGAGAGATATAAACTAATCAGGTGTTAGGTGTTAGGTGTTAGGTGTTAGGTGTTAGCTAAAAGGATTTTCGAATTTCCTACGCTCAGCAGCCAATTCAACCACCGCTCGTTGCTCTTCGTGACTCATGCGCCCCCAGCGGCTAATTTCCATCGCGGAGCGATAACAGCCCACGCAAATATCCTCATCATTCAAAGCACACACTGACGTGCAAGGTGATTTAACCCGCTGATTATCCACCTCCGCACCGATACTCAAAGCTCGACCTTTTTCAGTTCTTTCGTATAACGCACTGCATGTTTTTCATAGACCTCGGCGCTGGCGGCTAATAATTCCTCAACGGCAAAATCCAACTGTTTTATCACCTTGGCGGGGCTGCCAACCACTAAGCTGTTATCAGGTATTTCCATGCCTTCAGTCACCAAAGCATTGGCGCCAACAATGCAGTTGCGACCAATCACGGCGTGATTCAACACTACCGCACCTATACCGATTAGAGAATTATCACCGATGGTGCAGCCGTGCAGCATAGCGTTGTGGCCGATGGTTACGCCCTGCCCAATGGTCAGCTTTACACCTGGATCTGTGTGTAAAACGGCACCATCTTGCACGTTGGATCTAACCCCCACCTCAATGGGCGCGTTATCCGCGCGAATAACCGCGTTAAACCAAATACTGGCGCCGGATTTTACGATGACCTCGCCAATCAAGTTGGCACTATCGGCAATAAAGTGCCCCTCGCCCTCAAGCTTGGGTTGCATATCTCCCAATCGGTAAAAAGTCATATCAATTTGCCCTTAAAAATGGCGCAACGGCGCTGTTTCATGCGCCTTAACGATGCCAGCGCCGAGTGTGGAATTCAATACGTCGATTATAATGCCGGCGGTAAAACCCCAAATTTCAAAGCCCTCAAACTCGTAGGCCGGCACCCAATGCTCCTTGCCTTCATGGGTAAACACATCGGTGCGTGCGCGTCGGTCCTGTAGAAAAAATGCCAAGGGCACCTTAAACACCGCGTCTAACTCACCCGGGTTGGGCGTAAGTGCAATGTCGGGCGCGATGACACCAATCACCGGCTGCACCCGCACGCCGCCGCGGGCATAGCGAGAGCGCCAATTACCCAGCAACTCAACCTTGCTCGGGCAAAGATCAATCTCCTCTTGCGCCTCGCGTAGCGCTGTATGGGCCAGAGTTTCATCGGTTGTATCCCACCATCCGCCGGGAAAAGACACCTCCCCCGAATGCCGCTTCAACTCGGAAGAACGTAGGGTCAGAACCACCTGAGGGTCGGCCTCATTGGTAATCGCCATAAGTACGGCAGCCTGCTTGCTGTAGGCACCGGGGCGGTCTAAGGCGTAATTATATTGTTGGATAGCAGAGCTGAGCTGTTTGAGCATAGGCGTACCTCAAGCGCATTATAACCAGAAAGTTCAAACAGTGAAGTTAAGCGCGAGCCCAGTCACCGCCAGCTCTGGTAGAATAGCCAAAGCTAAGTATGAGGTAAGCCATGAAATTGCCGAATTTTGACCAGCTACGCACACTGGCAGAGTGTGAGCCGGAAGCGCTCGAGAGTTTGCGCACCGAGCTAATAAACGCTGTGATTGATCAGGCGAATGGCGAAACCAAACAGCGCCTGCGCGGGCTTCAATTTCAAATAGACGCCCAGCGCCAGTTGCACAAAAGCCCCTTAGGTGCCTGTATAAAAATTTCCCGCATGATGACCGAATCCTTCCACCAGATGATCGACAGACTGAATCAACCCGATACAGCAAAACCTGCCAAGAATGCAAAAATTTACCGATTGGCATTAATGGAAAGCGAGCAATGAAATTTTGCAGCCAATGCGGGAAAGATGTCGCCCTTACCATTCCCGAAGGCGACGATAGAGAGCGACATGTATGCTTACACTGCAGCACTATCCACTACCAAAACCCACGCATCATTACCGGCACATTACCGATATTGGAGGACAGAGTATTACTCTGCAAGCGCGCCATTGAGCCGCGCCACGGGTTTTGGACTTTGCCCGCTGGCTTTATGGAAAACGGCGAAACCACAGAGCAAGGCGCAGTCAGAGAAACCTGGGAAGAAGCTAGGGCCAAGATAAAAGTTGACGCGCTCTATACATTGTTCAACTTACCGCAAATCAATCAGGTGTACTTCTTTTACCGCGGTACTTTAACCGATATTAATTTTGGCCCGGGGCCAGAGTCCCTAGAGGTGGAGCTTTTTTACGAGCACGAAATACCTTGGCAGGAACTGGCCTTCCCCGTAATTACGGAAACTTTGCAGCATTACTTTGCCGACCGAAAAGAAAACAACTTCCCCTTTCGCACCAAAGATTTAATTCGCCCGCTTAATAAGCCTCTAATTTCATAACATCGTAGGCGGGTTCTTCATAGGGATGAGCCTGGCGCAATGCGTTGACTACGTCGGTAATGCAATTTAAGGGCACGACCGTTTCCAAGCGATATTCGGCCACTCTTTCGAGCTCACCCACCCGACCTAAAAACGGCTTGGCGCCCGTCCTCGGCATAAACTGACCGACGCCCTGCACTTCCCAGCAACAGTGTGTATAGGCGCCAACCCGACCGGCACCCGCTGCAAAAATTGCCGACTTAACCGCATCTAGATGAGAGGTTGGTACATAGACACAAAGTTTATACATAAGTAAGACCCAGGCTAGCAGCCTGCTAGATCAAACGCACAGCAATAACATGCTCGACCGCTGCAACCGCTGCGCGTAATTCCGCACTCGGCGCCGCCTCCATATCGATGATATTGTAAGCAAGTTGGCCCCGGCTTTTATTCATCATATCGACTACGTTAACCTGGAGATCGGCCAGAACCGACAACACGTGCCCCAAAACGCCCGAGACGTTATCGTTGGTAAAGGTTAAGCGACATGTGCCCAGCGCGCGCGGCATGGCCACCGACGGGAAGTTAACCGAATTTTTGATGTTGCCGTTTTCTAAGTAATCGCGCAGCTGATCTGCGGCCATAACCGCACAGTTTTCTTCGGCCTCTAAGGTGCTCGCACCAATGTGCGGCATCGCCAATACATCTTTCCGCCCCCTGAATTCAGGTTCGGGAAAATCACACACATAGCGCGCAAGCCCGCCTTTATCCAGGGCACCCAGCACCGCGTGCGGATCGACAATTGACTCGCGGGCAAAGTTAACCAATACCGCGCCCTTTTTAAAACTCGTCACAGTATCGGCGTTAATGAGATTTTTGGTTTGCTCAATCGCGGGCACATGCAAGCTAACGTAATCCGCCTGCCCTAATAGCGCCTGAAGACTTTCCATGCGCTGTACTTGATTTGGTAAACGCCAAGCGGCATCCACCGATAGCGCTGGGTCAAAGCCAAGCACATCCATTCCCAGTGCTAAGGCCATTTCGGCAACCATTGAACCAATGGCACCCAAGCCGACAATACCTAATTTTTTGCCATAGAGCTCTACACCGGCAAACTGCTTTTTCTCTTTTTCCAGACGCGCCGCAAGCTCATGACTGTCGGCTATATCCGTTAAGCCTTCCGCAAATTGCATACCGTCAACGATACCGCGCGAGGCTAACAACAAGGCGCACAGCACCAACTCTTTCACCGCATTGGCATTGGCACCGGGGGTATTAAAAACCACTATGCCCTGTTTGCTGCAAGCATCAACCGGCACATTGTTAACGCCCGCGCCAGCGCGAGCGATCGCTTTTAAATTTTCATTTAACACACAGTCATGCAGGTTTTGGCTCCGTAACAAAATCGCATCTGGCTCCACTTGGTCTGAGCCCACCAAGTAGTTAACACTGTCGAATCGTTTCAAACCACGCTCGGCAATTTGGTTAAAGGTTTGTACTTTGAAAGACATCTGTGACTCCATTTTTTATAATTTTCAGCAAACAAAACGAGCTAATGTTGGTATACCTAAGCGGCTGAAAAAAAAGCCCACCTAAGGGCGGGCTTCTCTCAAACTCTCATTATTACGCGCCTACCACTTCCTTATAGGCCCAATCCAACCAGGGCATTAACGCCGCCACATCGCTGGACTCCACCGTGGCGCCACACCAAATGCGCAAACCGGCGGGCGCATCGCGATAGGCGCCAATGTCATAGGCAACTGACTCTGCCTCTAGCAACTTCGCCATTTTCTTTACTTGGTCAGGCGTGGCGTCCAAGGTTAAGCAAACGCTGGTATTAGAGCGCAGCAACTCATCTTCAGCTAAAAAGTGAATCCAGTTATTTTTCGACACGAAGTCACTAATCGCCTGCAGATTAGCTTCCGAGCGCTTTATCGCCGCAGGCAAGCCACCGATAGATGCCAACCAAGCCAGGGCATCCAAATAATCGGCAACACATAACATCGAAGGCGTGTTAATGGTTTCGCCGCGGAAAATACCTTCGTTGAGTTTACCGCCGCTGGTCATGCGAAATATTTTTGGCAAGGGCCAGGCCGGCACGTAAGTTTCCAAGCGCTCAACTGCGCGCGGGCTAAGAATTAGCATGCCGTGCGCACCTTCGCCACCCAATACTTTTTGCCAGCTAAAGGTCACGACATCGAGTTTTTCCCACGGCATTTCCATAGCAAAAACGGCGGAGGTTGCGTCGCAAATCGTAAGGCCTTTGCGATCGTCGGCAATCCAGTCACCGTTGGGCAACTTCACACCCGAGGTGGTACCGTTCCAAGTGAAAACGATGTCATTATTAAAATTAATCGCCGATAGATCCGGTAATTGACCATAGTCAGCGGAGCGGCTAGACACTTCCTTTAGCTTTAGCTGTTTGGTGATATCACTCATCCAACCTTGCCCGAAGGACTCCCAATACAGCACTTCCACAGGGCGCGGCCCGAGCATAGACCACAAAGCCATCTCTACAGCGCCAGTGTCAGAGGCTGGCACTATGCCAACCCGATAGCCTTCGGGTAAACCGAGCAATTCCGCCGTTTGCGCACAGGCCTTGGCGAGGACCTCTTTACCCAATGCGGACCGATGCGAGCGCCCCAAGGTCTCAATGTGCAGTTGATCAAGGCTATAGCCAGGGCGCTTGCTACAAGGGCCTGAAGAAAAATTGGGGTTACTAGGTTTCAGTTCTGGTCGCATGTTTGTACTCTGATTAACGGTCAGACAAAAGAAAATTGCGCGCAAATCTTGCGCGGGCGTGAATTATGCCAGCTAGCTCAGTTTTTACCAGTGCTTAACTGTCGATATTCAACCGCTAAGCTATGTGAAGCGCCGGCGCCAATCACTCTTGCGTCGGCGCCACAGTTAGCGGTTTCAACACACAGCATGGACTTATAGCCATCGGCCGGAAAATGACTCAAGCGAGCCGATTTATCCAACCAGGGGTTCCAAATCACCGCACTGGCGCTGCCCTGAGTGGTTAGGGCTAGGTCATAAGTTGGCGTTGTCACTCCAATAGGCTGACGCGGGTAAACGATTCTATCCACTTCCCCCGCCACGTTTAACGGGCCCTCCGCACACAACAAGCCTCGCCCAGCTTCGCCCAACAATTGATCATCGTAGCGACAGCCGCGCAAGCCAGTAATCTGCACCTGCGTAATATCCTGCACATCGAAATAGCTGTGCAGCGCTTGGCTCAAGACTAGGTCAGTGTCGCCTAGGTTATGGGTTGTGAGCGCTAAACCTAGGTGATCAGAGATGCTAACGGTCAGGGTTAATTGCGCAGAATGGGGCCAATCGGGTCTAGCCGCTACCGGCAAAGAAAGCGTTAGGGTCACACCCTCATCACGACTGATGACGCCTTCTAGATGCCACAAACTCGTGCGAGCAAAACCGTGTGCGGGCGCTGCTGCGTTTGCTGCATGGGCACCAAACCAAGGCCAACAAATTGGAACACCTCCACGTATGGCCTTTGCTGGGCGAAAATCTTCTTCTGGGCTGAGCCACAACAAGGGCGGTTGGTTCGTGGCTTGAAACTCAGTGACCTGAGCGCCTTGTAAAAAAATACGAGCGCGCGCCTTGGGATGCTCGATATCAAGGTACTCTAACCCATAGGTAGAGGTGCCACGGTTGACACCTTTCGGAAGCTGCATCTGTATTCCCTTTCGCTCTCGACTAATAGATCAACGCGTAAAGCTGGCGCTGAAATTTAACAGCCAAGGGATCGCCCTTGCCCAAGGAAGCCAAAATATCCTGAAAGGTTTTACGCACGGCGCCATCGGCGGCGCCGAGGTTTTTCTTCAACACAGGAAACAACAGCTCCAAGGCTTCTTGGTGATGCTTATCTTGAGCCAAGGCTACGGCCAATTGTTGAACAATCGCGAGATCATCGGGCGTTGCGGCCAGCGCTTGCTCTAGGGCAAGAATTTCAGGTGCCTTGCCAGCCTCGCGCTTTAATTGCAATTTAGCCTCCACCTGTAGCCAGGCCGACTGCCGATCTTGTATGGGTACAGCCTTTAATTGCGCCTCGCAGTCATCCAAACGACCGGCATTTAAATAAATATCTGCTAGCAACACTGCTAGGCTGCATTGCTTGCTCTCGGCCCAGGCATCTTTAAGCAGCGCTATCGCTTTGGCTTGATCATTAATATCATCGGTCGCCAATAGCTTTTCCGCCGCAGACAAATCTTCTTGCCATTGTGGCGGTAAAAATTTATCGAGCAGCGCCCGCACATTGGCCTCCGTTTGATCACCCGCCAAGCCATCCACCGGTTGACCTTGTTGCAGCACCATTAACGTGGGCAAACTTTGCACGCCCAGTTGGCTGGCGATACCAGCCAGCTCATCGGTGTTAACATTGGCCAATAGAAATTTTCCGGCCTTCTCCTGCGCTATCGCTTCCAGCAGCTGCTTTAAAGCTATACAAACATCGCTGCGTTGCGACCAAAAAAGCGCCAATACTGGCCGCTCAACAGAGGCTTCGATTAACGCCGCTTGGGCGTTTGCCATTGTCACTTCGACAATAGATTCAGGTGATGTATTGGTTTCGTTTATCACTTAATCTTTCCATCCAAAACTAATTGATTGTCATCTACTGCCGGGCACCAATAGTAAGCGCTGGTTAACGGCCGCGAAAAATCAAATAACGCATCGCGAATGCCATCCACGCTACCGGTCATACGGTACATTTGCGCTTCAAACGCATCAAAGCTGGCACCAAAGGCGACAAACATTAAGCCCATTTTAGCGCGCCCCTGCCAAGCCATGGACTTCCTCAGCACGAACTGAGGCGGCGAAAAGCTTTCCTGTTCTGTGCGCTTCACATGAGCGCGCGCAGGCGCATCCTCCAACTCTTCATTGCTCTCCAGGTCGCGGCCGATGATATGGTTGCGGGCAGCCAGCGGCAAGGCTTCGAATGCTTCCATGTCGTGTAGCCAGCATTGAACCGCCATAAAGCTAGACTCGGCAAAAGCCCCGGCTGGAACAAATGCCGATTTATGGGCTGCTTCGCCGCTGGGATTTTCTGTTCCGTCTTCATAGCCCGTCACATCTCGTCCCTCGCGGTGAAGAAAGCCGTCAAGATCGTCAACTAATTCAAATATCCCGGCTAGCTGCTGTACTATTTTGCGCGTACGCAGTGCCACAATACCGGCGTCGCTGCCGCGCACCCAAACGCAGAGAGCACTCGGTGTTTGTGGAATATCGAGCCCTTGCCAAGAAAAGTCTGGGGCCGATTTCATACCCGGAACCATCAACCCCAAATGCTTGAGCAAACTCAAACCAAGCCCGATAACCACATTGTCATCGACAATGGTATTGAGTCGTCGAGCCACGTCCTTCGAATCGCCGAGCAACCGAAAAAAGCAATACTTAGCGCAAGCTGGCAATGGGCTATTTATGCCCAGCTGAGACTTCATACACTTTCCTTAGAAACTGGTCTTGAACCTTGAACTAAAAACTTGATAAAAAACTCGCCTAAAAACTGACCCAAAAACCGACTCAAAAACTAGGACTGCTTGTACATCGCCAGTTTAACGCGGGTTAAATAGCCCTTAATCTCGGCTTGATTTTTTGGCCCCAATCGCCACATCCACTTGTGCAGTGAAGGCGCCTTTTCCATGGTCGGGTCAATAAACTTATACATCACAGGTTTTGCGGCCAATTCGCCGGCTTCGGGCATGGCGGGTACAGATTGCAACTGACGAATTGCCTGCACAACGCGCTCATCAAAGGTGCCTTTTTTGCCTAACTCTGCATAAGCTTCATCGAGCAGCGGCTGCCACAAACGATAATAGGCAACCAGCACTTCCGGCTCAATCGCGACGAACGCCTTGACAAGCTTATTGGCACGATCATAGTTTTTAGGATCGCCAGTGGCCAATTGCGGCGTGCCAACAACTGCAAACGGAGGCATTTCATACTGCACCGGCAAAAATTTATTGGAAATTTGTCCCTCGGCAATTTGATCAATAAGAATGACCCACTTACGCAACAACTCCTCACTCACCAACCACTGAACCAGGCTGGGAGACAAGGACTGCACTATGTCAATAATCATTGGATGACTAACTGCAATTGACATAGCCGGGCCGATTAAATCCAGTTCTTGTTCCGCTTTTACCGGCACAGACACTTCTGGCTCGGGCTCAACTTCCCGCTGCACGGGTGCTGCAACCTCCACGGGCGCCTCGACCACCACTACCTCGGGCGCCGGCTCGCGCAACATGAGAAAAGCAATGACCAACAGTAAGACACAACCGATGACTAACAAAACTCCTGAACGTTTATTCATATCAAGCGCCTACAACGCAGTGGGAAAAGAGGATTATAAACTACCATAAAAAACGGGAGCTCGGCTCCCGCAATATTTAACTCAACTTACAAACTTTCTGGCATTCCTAAACATTCTCATCCAAGGGGAGTCTTCACCCCACTCTTCTGGATGCCAGGAGTTAGAAACCGTTCGAAACACGCGCTCGGGATGCGGCATCATAATCGTGGCGCGGCCATCAACACTGGTGACCGCAGTAATGCCCAAGGGTGATCCATTTGGGTTAGCAGGATAAGTTTCCGTGGCGACCAAGTGGTTATCCAAAAAGCGCATAGCCACCTGATTGCCACTTAACAAGGTTTGCGCACTAGACTGAACAAACTCTGCTCTGCCCTCGCCATGAGCCACGGCAACCGGCATATGTGAGCCCTGCATACCCTGGAAAAATACCGACGGCGAGGCCTGGATCTGCACTAGGCTGAAGCGCGCCTCAAACTGCTCACTCTCGTTGCGCACGAAACGCGGCCAAAGCTCAGCGCCAGGAATAAGCGACTTTAAGTTCGACATCATCTGGCAGCCATTGCACACGCCGAGGGAAAAACTATCGGCGCGATGGAAAAACTGCGCAAACATATCCCTTGCCTTAGCATTGAAGAGCACGGTTTTTGCCCAGCCCTCGCCCGCGCCCAACACATCGCCATAAGAGAAACCACCGCAAGCCGCTAGGCCTTGCATTTGCGCCAAATCAATTCGGCCCGACAATATATCACTCATGTGCACGTCGACGGCGTTGAAGCCTGCGCGATCAAACGCGGCCGCCATCTCTACGTGACCATTAACACCTTGCTCGCGCAGAACAGCCACTTGCGGCCGAACGCCCTTCGCAATATAGGGAGCAGCAATATCTTCAGTTGGATCAAAGGATAAGGTCACAGATAAGCCTGGATCATTGGTCAGCACTTGGGCAAATTCTTGCTCCGCACACTTGGGGTTATCGCGCAAGGCTTGAATACGGTAGCTGGTTTCGCTCCACAGGCTGTGTAAATAGGCGCGCGATTGATCAAACAACCAGGCACCATTACCGGCGCGAATACGCACCTGATCTTCATCGTTCAAACCACCAATGTAGTGCACAGCATCAGTTAAACCGGCAGACTCAAAGCGCGCTAAAATACCTGCGCATTCATCGCTCGACACCTGTAACACCGCACCCAACTCTTCATTGAATAAGGCGGCGATGGGTGAACCAAGGCCGTCCAATTGGATATCCACACCGATACGCCCAGCAAACGCCATCTCAACCAAGGTGGCGAATAAACCGCCATCTGCGCGATCGTGGTAAGCCAGCACTTTGCCCTCTTCCAGCAATTCCTGCATCACCGCAAAAAACGCTTTCAATTGCGCGGGTTGATCTAAATCCGCTGGGCAATCACCCATTTGATTAAATACCTGCGCGAGAATGGAACCACCCAAGCGATTTTTGGCGTTGCCAAAATCCACTAACAGCAAGCTGGTATCAGGCGACTCAGTGCGCAATTGCGGCGTAACGGTTTTGCGTACGTCTATTACTGGCGCGAAGGCAGTAATCACCAGCGACAGTGGCGAGGTAACGGCCTTTTCCTGCCCCTTATCCTGCCACGCGGTGCGCATGGACATGGAGTCTTTGCCCACCGGAATAGTAATACCTAACTCTGGGCAGAGCGCCATGCCTACGGCTTCGACGGTGCGGTAGAGCTTTTCATCTTCGCCGCGATGTCCCGCTGCACACATCCAGTTAGCCGATAAATTAATGTCGCTGATTTTATTGATGCGTGTGGCGGCAATATTAGTAATCGCCTCACCCACAGCCATGCGGCCAGACGCCGGACCATCCAGCAACGCCAGCGGCGTGCGCTCGCCCATACTCATGGCTTCGCCGCAATAGGTGTCATAACTGCTGGTAGTGACAGCACAATCTGCCACTGGCACCTGCCAAGGGCCCACCAATTGATCGCGCGCCACAGTGCCGGTAACACTGCGATCGCCAATGGTAATTAAGAATTTTTTGCTCGCCACTGTCGGATGCTTAAGCACCCGCTCAGCCGCCTCATTGATATCGACAGCGAGACTATCAAAGGCCTTTTTTATAGGCGCATGAGCAACCGCTGTTCGATGCATTTTTGGCGGCTTACCGAACAGAACGCTCATCGGTAAATCAACCGGGTTGGCATTAAAATGCCTGTCGTTAACGCGCAAATGCTTTTCACTGGTGGCCTCACCAACAACCGCATAAGGTGCGCGCTCGCGCTGACAGATAGCTTCAAACACCGACAGCTGTGCCGGTGCTATAGCCAATACGTAGCGCTCTTGTGATTCATTGCACCAGATTTCGAGCGGGCTCATACCGGGCTCGTCGTTGGGCACTTTGCGCAAATCGAAAACACCGCCGCAACCGCCATCTTTCACCAGCTCTGGGAAGGCATTTGACAGACCGCCGGCACCCACATCGTGAATAAACGCAATCGGATTGTCGGCACCCATCTGCCAGCACCGATCAATCACCTCCTGGCAGCGACGCTCAATTTCTGGGTTTTGTCGCTGCACCGAGGCAAAATCTAAATCTGCCGAGGATGTGCCCGACGTCACCGATGATGCCGCACCACCGCCTAAGCCAATCAACATAGCGGGGCCACCAAGCACAACTAACTTGGTGCCCGCCGTAAATGGCGGCTTTTCAACATGATCAGCGCGAATATTGCCGTAGCCGCCCGCCAACATGATGGGCTTGTGATAGCCGCGACGCTCGCCATCAAAATTTTCTTCGAAGGTGCGGAAATAACCACAAATATTAGGCCGGCCAAATTCGTTATTAAACGCAGCACCGCCTATCGGCCCTTCGATCATAATATCGAGCGCGGTGACAATGCGCTCAGGCTTGCCGTAATCTTTCTCCCAGGGCTGAACAAAGTCCGGAATTTGTAAATTCGACACAGTAAACCCGGTCAAGCCAACTTTTGGCTTTGACCCGCGCCCGGTAGCGCCCTCATCGCGAATTTCACCACCGGCACCAGTGCCAGCGCCAGGGAATGGCGCAATCGCAGTGGGGTGATTATGGGTTTCCACTTTCATTAGGATGTGGATGTCTTGCTGATTAAAACCGTAAATTTGCGTCGCAGCATCGGGATAGAAGCGCCCAGCCTTGTGGCCTTTCATCACCGCGGCGTTATCGGCGTAGGCACTTAACACATTTTCGCCACCCACTTCGTAGGTGTTTTTAATCATCTTAAAGAGCGAGCGCGATTGCTCGACCCCATCGATAGTCCAACTGGCGTTGAATATTTTATGGCGGCAATGCTCTGAGTTCGCCTGCGCAAACATCATCAATTCCACATCGACTGGGTTGCGTTTTAAACCGACAAAACTGTCAACTAAATAATCCACTTCATCGTCGGCCAAGGCCAAACCTAAACTGGTATTAGCGGCTTGCAGCGCAGCTTTTCCACCGCCTAGAACATCAATACTCGATTCAGGCCTAGGTTCGTGCCGAGAAAATAAGTGAGTCGCTTCCGGCATTTCAAAAAACAACTGCTCAACCATGCGATCGTAAAGCGCAACACTTACAGTGTCGCGCTCCGCAGGTGTTAAGTCACCAGACACATAATAAGCAACACCGCGTTCGATGCGATTAATTTTTACCAAGCCCGCATTGCGCGCTATGTCGGTCGCTTTCGACGACCAGGGAGAAATAGTGCCAGTGCGCGGCAACACCAAAATCAATTGACCAACGGCCTCTGCTTTTTCAACCGTCGGCCCGTAGGTGAGCAACTGGTTTAACACTGCCAACTCTTCTGCAGAGAGATCGGACTTCGCATCAATAAAGTGGGTATATTCAGACTGTAATTGGCTGACACTCGGCGCAATGGCTTGCAACGCTGTCAGGAGTCTTTGAGTGCGAAATACGGAAAGGGCCGGAGCACCGCGTAGGGTCAGCATAGAGGTCTGGTACCTTGTGAATGAAATCGAAGGGCGGCCTGAATAACATGGACGGCACTAGCGAGCTGTCGCGTGTTAAACCATTGAATGCGAGGAAAAACCGCAATCATAGGGATGATAAACCCGCCCGAACTGGAAAGGCGGCAATTGTACTCGATATTTGCAGCATGAACAGCCCAAAGCCACCACGGATACTGTATAAAGCAAACCTAAATGGTACCATGGTGTCAGCACAATCCTATTTGCGCCCAAGTCACCGCTTATAATGAATTATTCTATCTTATTCATAGATCCCTAAGAGCCCCGTGCCGCATAAGGAATTACCTACTTAGCACCGCATAGAATGTTGATTTAAACGTCAAACCGGGATTTCGATACTATAGTTAAACAAGGAAAACAAGCTATCGGTTAACAAATTCGGTCGTTAAAATCGCGCAGAATTTGATCAAGGCACCTTTCAAGGGTTTTACCCATGGAAAGGAACACCCTTCAACTCGGAGCTTCTATGGCATCAGCTGTACGTGCATTCATAAGACACCTAAGCAAAGTCACCGCTTTGGCGGTGATTTTGTTGGCGTCTGCGCACTTAGTGGAAAGCCGAGTTCCAAACTCGCTGGAGAGCGTACAGGCCAGTGGCGTGCTCCGAGTTGCCTCGATCAACGGCCCCGAGACCTATTACGAAGATACCGATGGCAAATTCGATGGCTTTGAGTTCGAGCTAGCCCGCGCCTTCGCCAAATACCTCGGCGTACAGCTTGAAATAGTGCCAGCGAGCAACTTTGGCGAACTGCTCGAACTAACGCGCTCGGGTAAAACCGTCGATATGGCCGCCGCCGGTCTAATTATTACCGAGGGACGCAAGGCACTGGTAGACTTTTCTACCCCTTATTTAGACATCAGCCAGCTACTGATTTACCGCAACGGCACGGGTAAGCCCACCGAGCTTGAAGAACTCTTCGGCAAGAAAATTATGGTCATGGCAGACTCAGGTGAGGCCGACCGGGTCGCCGTTATTGCCGCACAATACCCAGAATTAGTCTGGGTAGCCTCCTCCGACTACAACAGCATGGATCTCATCGAGCAGGTACACTCGGGCGAAACTGATTTTGCCATGGTCAAATCCACCGCTTTCAGCATCAGCCAATCTGTCTACCCGAGGGCGAGAATCGCCTATACCTTCCCCGATAAACAGCCAATGGCCTGGGCGTTTAGCCCACAGGTGGATCAATCGCTGAAAAAGGCAGCCAATCGCTTTCTCGAAGAATATCTGTCTTCGGGCAAGTTGGCCTCGCTGGAAAAGAGCCACTTCGAGATCGCCTCAAAGGTGGATACAGGCGGCGCCCTCACCTTTTCAAACCGCGTTAAAAACCGGCTACCCAAGTGGGAGAATCTACTCAAGGAAGCGGCTAACACCTATCAAATTGACTGGATGATGCTAGCTGCAATCAGCTATCAAGAATCCCACTGGAACCCCAAAGCAAGGTCCCACACGGGCGTGCGTGGCATGATGATGCTAACGCTGAATACCGCCCGGGAACTGGGCATTGAAAATCGCCTAGACCCAGCCCAAAGCATTGATGGCGGCGCACGCTACATCACCCACCTACTCGAGCGCATTCCCGAGTCGGTTCAGGGGCCCGATCGCCTGTGGATGACACTCGCGGCCTACAACGTGGGCTTTGGTCATTTATCGGATGCTAGGCAGCTTACTGTCGAACAGGGCGGCAACCCAGACGCCTGGGACGATGTGGCCGAGGCGCTGCCGCTCTTGGCACAGCGCAAGTACTACAAAACCACCAGGCACGGTTACGCACGTGGCTGGGAGCCGGTCAATTACGTCAACAATATCCGCCAGTACTACACCATCCTCGCGTGGCACAAACAAGTTGAACAACGCCGCATCGCGATGCTCGACAATCCGCCAATGATGAGCGTGAACGAAGCCGCGCCAATCAACGCCAACCCAAGCACCTCTAGTCTCTAACCAGTTCACATTAAGGTTTAGTTTTTTCAACCTGCAATTCGATAGATGCTAATTTATCGAACCAATGATTTTTTGCTATAAAAAGACCATGGAAAGCAATTTGCCCATTTACTTTTAATAGGAAAAGATCATGACCCAACTGCCCTCACAAGCTCAAATGGATGCTTGGTGGATGCCTTTCACTGCCAACCGCGCCTTTAAAGCCAACCCGCGCTTCTATGTGGGTGCTGAAGGTATGTATATGACCATGGCAGATGGCAAAAAAATCCTCGACACCAATGCCGGCCTTTGGTGCTGTAACGCCGGTCACGGGCGCAAAGAGATAGCCGAAGCCGTACACGCTCAACTGCTCGATATGGATTACGGCAACCCTTTTAGCTATGGCCACCCGAAAGGTTTTGAACTGGCCAACCGCCTAGTCGAAGACATAGCCCCGAAAGGCCTGAACCGCATCTTCTTTACCAACTCAGGTTCCGAGTCGGTCGATACGGCACTGAAAATTGCACGCCAATATTGGCGTTTGAAAGGTCAGGCCTCGAAAACAGCCTTTGTTGCCCGCGTTAAGGCCTACCATGGCGTCAACTGGGGCGGTGTATCGCTGGCAGGCCTAACCGGCAACCGTAAAAGCTTCGGCCAAGGCCTAGAAGCTGATTTTATGCGACACACCTTGCTACCAGAAAATGCCTTCAGCAAGGGCTTGCCAGCAAACGGCGCCGACATTGCTAACGAACTCAATGACATCATTGCCATGCGCGATGCCAGTAATATAGCCGCAGTAATCGTAGAGCCTGTGGCCGGCGCTGGCGGCGTTGTGGTGCCACCACAAGGCTACTTAGAAAAACTGCGCGCCATTTGCGACCAACACAATATTTTATTGATTTTTGATGAAGTGATTGCGGCCTACGGGCGCACCGGCGCTGCCACCATGGCAGAAAAAGTGGGCGTTACACCGGACATGATCACCACAGCGAAAGGCTTAACTAATGGCGCCGTACCCATGGGTGCGGTTTTCTGCAAACAGGAAATTTACGATACCTTCGTTAACACTGGTGATGCATCAGCAGTACCCGAGTTTTTGCACGGCTACACTTACTCGGCACACCCTGTCGCCTGCGCCGCGGCGCTCGCCACCCTCGACATTTACAAGTCTGAGAAACTGTTCCAGCACTGCGATAGTATTGCCGGCTACTGGGGCGATGCTGTTCATTCGCTCAAAGGACTGCCGGGCGTTAAAGATATTCGCAACTACGGCTTATTAGCCGGTATTGATTTAACACCGGGTGCTGCAGCAAAAGTCGCGGCGAAAACCTTACCCCTCGGCGTAACCGTTCGGCCGGCTGGCGACACAGTTGTCATGTCGCCACCGCTAATCATTCAGAAGGAACACATCGATACCATTATCAATGTGCTTTCCGAAGCAATCCCATCCGTTTCATAGCAACGACAATAGAAACAAAAGAGGCAGCCCTTGGGCTGCCTCTTTTGTTTCTATTGAATCATCTGGCTTTAAACGGATATTTATTCTGCTTTATCAGACGCTTGTTGTTTTTGCCAGCGAGCCTCCCAGAAAGTGGCATTTTTTATACCTAACTTCACTGGGTTAAATGTTATGGGGCCACCAGCCTTTTTCTGATCTTCGTAATCTTTCAAACACAACATGGTTGGCTTATGAACGAAGAAAATCAATAAAATACCTAACACATTGACCCAAGCCATCAAACCAACGCCAATATCACCAATGGTCCAAATATAACCGGCAGTATTGACCGTGCCATAAGCCACCATAAACATCAGCAATAGTTTAAACAGGATATTCGGCAAACGATTGTTAAATACCTGGTTTAGGTAGGCGACGTTGGTTTCAGTAATATAGTAGTAAGCCAGAATAGTGGTGAAAGCGAAGAAAAATAACGCCACACCAACAAACAGCTGTCCAAAATTGCCAAAAATGCTCAGCAGTGCCATTTGGGTAAAGGCAGCGGAACCAATTTCAGTAGTGGCCGCAACGTTCTGTACGATAAAAGAACCATCGGTCAAAGTGCCGACTACATTATACTGCTGAGTAATAAGAATCATCAGTGCTGTGGCAGTACAGACAAACAGGGTGTCAACATAGACGGAAAAAGCCTGCACTAAACCTTGCTGCGATGGGTGATCAACTTCAGCAGCGGCCGCTGCATGAGGCCCTGTGCCCTGACCGGCTTCGTTAGAGTAAATGCCACGTTTTACGCCCCAACCAATGGCCGCGCCGAAACCCGCTTGCGCAGTAAAGGCATCAGAAAAAATCAACCCAATGACCGAAGGAATTTTATCGAGATTCAGAAACACAACAATCAGCGCCATAATAATGTAACCCAACGCCATAAATGGCACCACAATTTGGGTAAAATGGGCGATACGACGAATGCCACCAAAGATAATAAAGCCGAGCACCATTAGGATAAATGCCAGCGAAATTAGTTTATAACTGCCCACTTCGCCAAAGCTAGTGACCACCATTGTGCCTTCGCCGAAAACTTGAGTAACCGCATTACCAACTGCATTTGCCTGCACGCCAGGCAAAAATATTCCACAACCGATAATAGCCGAAATAGCAAAAATAACCCCCAGTGGCCGCCAGCCCAAACAACGCTCAAAATAAAACGCTGGACCACCGCGGTACTGGCCATTCTGTTCAACTTTATAAATTTGGCCCAAGGTCGATTCCGCGTAAGCAGTACTGGCGCCTAAAAAAGCAACCACCCACATCCAGAACACAGCTCCAGGACCGCCGAAGCCAATTGCAGCAGCAACACCGGCAATATTACCGACCCCAACCCGCCCTGATAAAGACACAGCCAAAGCTTGAAAAGAAGAGATACCTTTAGCGGATTCATTGTTATTGAGCAACAACTTCCACATTTCTCTGATCATCCGAACCTGAACAAAGCGGGTCTGAATCGAATAAAAAAGACCCGCGCCGAGGCAGAGGTAAATCAGCGCCGGGCTCCAAATCACATCATTAATGCTGCTTACAATTTCATTCATCAAACACTTTCCTTAATAGTTATCATTTTGGCAGCCAGTAGCGCATTTCACTGAACCGCTAGGATCGTTAACGGGGAATAATACAGGCTCCGTCTGGTGCGATTACAGGCCCTTCAGACTCTGCTAATTCAAGCCTCCGATGTAGCTTTGAGCAGGCAACAGAGGAACGAAGCGGCTATATTCAGTTCTGCTGTATTATTACCCTGGATCAATTGCGTACAGAAACTAAGGACGAATGAACCTTACACCAACTCAAAATTGAAATTGCTCGCGCTGCGGAAAAATACCAAAGACCCCACCGGTATGTACAAACAGCACATCCTTAGCATTCTGCCATACACCTTGCTGGAGCTCCTCCACCATGCCGAAAAAAGCCTTCGCGGTATACACAGGGTCCAAGATCAGGCCTTCCGTTCGTGCCACCAACTTTATCAGCTCAAAAATTTCGGGGCCAGCTTGCGCATAACCAGGCCCAACATACTGCTCCAGTGTATTGACCTGTAATTGGTCGACAGCCTGATCTAGTTTCAGGCAATTTTGCTGGGCGAGTTCTGGGTATAAGCCCTGCCACTCGCTGAAATCTTGCTTGACCTTTTTTTCAAACCAACGCGCGTTATCGCACACCGCCACGCCGGTAACCAGCGAAGGCAAGCCGAGTAAAGCGGCACCGAGCGTTAGCCCTGCTTGAGTACCACCCGACCCAGTAGCGCAAACAATATGCTCGGGGCAAAAATTCATGGCGCTAAATTGACCGGCCATTTCCTCGACGCAGGCAATGTAACCCCAAATACCCACGCCGTTGCTGCCACCGGTGGGGATGCAATAGGCAGCACCGCCCTGTTCAGCGTAATGGCTAGTCCAATGGGCAAAATAATCGACGATATGGCGTTCAAAGCTTGCGCTTGGATAATAGCTAATGGTTGCGCCAGCTATTTTATCCAAGAGTAAATTACCATCTGCCTGAGCCGGTGCCTCGCCTCGCAACAAAAGATGGCATTTCAGTCCCGCTTGCGCGGCGAGCAAAGCCGTTGCGCGACAATGATTGGATTGCACACCCCCGCAGGTAATTAAATGGCTAGCGCCTTTTGATTTAGCATCAGCCACTAAAAATTCGAGTTTGCGAATTTTATTTCCGGATAAATGCGAGCCAGTTAGGTCGTCGCGCTTAACCCAAAGCCTAGTGCTAAGACCGAGTGTTTTTTGCAAATGAATCAGTGGTTGGATAGGTGTTGGGGTGTGGGCAAACGCGATACGCGGCGGGTAGCTAATAGATAATAGTTTAGAAACCATAGGATCAAGCACCCTAAAGGAAAAAGGCCGCACTAGGCAGCCTTCAAAGTTAGATCGACTTAATGGTGCCCTTAGGCAGTACGGCATGAACCGCAACTTTTTGAAACTTCAATTCAATGTTATTGCCGGTTTCTAATACCACGTAGTTGTCATCAACCTTGGTAATTTTACCCAGCATGCCGCTGCTCAATACAACTTCATCGCCTTTATTCAAACTGCTCACCAAATTTGTATGCTCTTTCTGGCGCTTGCGCTGTGGGCGAATAATGAACAGGTACATGAACAGAAATAAACCACCAAACATTAACAGAGTTACGATTGGATTGGTTTCAGGCTGGGCTGATTGGGCTTGGGCCATAGCCTCAGGAATGAAAAACGACATAGCTACCTCAAAAATAAGAGAATCTTGTGGCGGCTAACTCTACAGGTTTTGCGAATTACAGGCAATCAAGCTGACTCGATTGCCTGTGAGCGTGCGGCTAGGCGTAATCGCGGAACAATTTGCGGAAGGTCGAAGGCGACAATCCTGTCCAGCGTTTAAAGGCATTAGTGAAGCTGGTGCGATCAGAGAAATCCAAGGCGGTTGATATTTGATCGATACTGAGATTTTGATCGACCAGATAACCAATAGAATAGTGAAACCTCACTTGGTCTCTAAGCATGGCAAAGTTAATATCAGCCTGCTGCAACCGACGCTGCAGCGTGCGCTTGGAAATGCTCAATTCGCTGGCGACTTCATCAATCGACATGCTCGATTGACCAACTCGCCGCTGTAGCACATCCATTACTCTGCCTGGGATACCGAAAACAGCGGGAAGACTAGCTATTTCAATATATTCGGCCAGCGAATGGATACCGCTTACGGCAAAGCCTTCTTGCGTGCGGAGAATTTTTTCGGGTGATGCATGTAAGTGAACCATGCGGGCGACTCCTTCTGCCAACAATGCCAGTGTTTCCTTATCCTCTGGGGACAACTGGTTTTCGCCACAATCCTCGTGGCTATCTACTACAAAAACCAATGCCGCAGACGTGTTGGGCAAGGGCGACAATAGACACAACCCTGCTCCGGCATGAGTATACGCCAGCGAAAGGGGGTTGTCGTAACTTTCACGGGAATTATTCAGAACTTGAGGCTCGTTCAGGCACAAAAGTGCCTGGTGCTGAGCATCAAATGCCTCCTCGGTTACTTCCAAAGCATCAGGCCCCTGCCCGCTTATCAGGCTGTATCTAAGGCAACGACCCAAGCTTCGATGGTAAAAAATCGCCTGCCGCGCATTAAACATCGCGCTACCCGCAGCAAAGTAAGACCAAAGTTGCGCATGAAAGCCACCCACAGGCGACGACAGCAGCCTGAGTAATACCCGCATACGAGCGGTCATATTCGATAAGTCTTGATCTGTCCAAAAAGCTGCCGACGCCGGCCCTATAGACACACCTGAAGCGATGGTTGAGATGTTGAAATCCCCCAAGAAACCTTAAAAACTACCGGGGTATAAATACCCTCTCTATGAAGTCACCTAACTTATTTCTTATAGCTATTAATCACCAGCTCCAGTGGCGACATCCTGTGGCGTTAGACGACAAAAATTGCATTTAACCTGACTTTCAGACTAATTCCTGAAAGCCAGCTAATTTTGAGGCAACTATAAGATAAGGTTATAAGAAGCGCTAGTGCCTTTTTGATTCTTGGGGATGAGGCGTGGTTACAGGCTTTGTAGCAACTCGATGAGCAGCTCGTGGTGATTACTGGTCTTAAATTTGTCGAACACCTGACTTAAACGCCCTTCCTCATTGATGACAAAGCTAGTTCTCACTATGCCCATATATTCCTTGCCCATGAATTTCTTAAGATCCCACACACCGTACTTCTCAGCTATGGCGTGATCTTCGTCAGATAAAAGATTGAAATTGAGATCGTGCTTGTCTTCGAAGCGCTGTAATTTCGCAACGGGATCAGGGCTGATACCAAACACAACCGTATTCAATTTAGCCAATTCTGCCTTAATGTCTCTAATTCCGCAGGCCTGAGTGGTGCAGCCAGGCGTTAATGCCTTCGGATAGAAAAAAAGCACCACGCGCTGACCGCGAAAATCTTTCAAAGAGACTTTTTCGCCCTTTTGGTTGGTCAAGGTAAAGCTGGGTGCGAGATTGCCGACTTTTGGGTGTGCCATAATAAAGACTCCTAAAAAATGTGATAAAAAAAAGGCGCGGTTATGACACCACGCCTTTTTCCATTGCGCTATAGCTTAGATTAGCTAGGCAGGAGCGCTTTTACTGCATCGCGCTCTTCCTGCAATTCTTTCTCGGTAGCTTTCATTCGAGCCTGGGAGAAATCGTTAATCGCCAAACCTTGAACTATTTCCCAATCGCCATTCTTACAAACACAGGGGAAAGAGTAAATTAGGCCCTTATCAACGCCGTAGGAACCGTCGCTATACACACCCATGCTCACCCAATCGTTGGCTGGCGTACCAAGCGCCCAATCGCGCATGTGAAAGATGGCGGCGTTGGCAGCTGAAGCTGCAGAGGAAGCACCACGGGCCTTAATGATGGCCGCACCGCGCTGCTGCACAACGGGAATGAACTCGCTTTCGTACCAGGCCTGATCAATCAAACCCATGGCCGGTTTGCCGTCTACCAGGGTATTGTGAATATCAGGGTACTGAGTTGAGGAGTGGTTACCCCAGATCAGCATTTTAGTAACGTCGTTGATGGTCTTACCGGTTTTTTGCGCCAACTGGGTTTGCGCGCGGTTGTGATCCAAACGGGTCATCGCGGTGAACTGACGTGGGTTGATATCGGGTGCATTGCGCTGAGCAATCAAGGCATTGGTATTGGCTGGGTTGCCGACTACTAACACTTTAATATCGCGCGAGGCGTGGGCGTTGATGGCCTTGCCTTGTACGGAGAAGATAGCCGCGTTAGCTTCCAGCAAATCCTTGCGCTCCATGCCCGGGCCGCGTGGACGAGCACCAACCAGCAACGCGTAATCCGTGTCTTTAAATGCAACATTCGCATCATCCGTACACACCATGCCCGCTAACAATGGGAAAGCGCAGTCATCCAACTCCATCGCCACACCTTTCAGTGCCTCGAGAGCCGGGGTAATTTCCAGCATTTGTAAAATCACTGGCTGGTCTTTGCCCAACATATCGCCAGCGGCGATGCGGAACAACAAGGAGTAGCTGATCTGGCCGGCGGCGCCGGTAACGGTGACACGAACGGGTGCTTTCACAATAATTCTCCGTAACTGTGGTTCAAACCTGAATAAGCGGCGGCCATTATAGGGCCAAATGAGGAAATTTCACCTTATCCGGCACAATAACGGCTATTTTCTGCAATGATAGTCCACATTGACCCAGTGTATATCAGGCGTTTTGATATCTTTCTAACAAGGCTTGGTATAGATCATCGGCGAAAGTGGCGCTATTGGCATCGAGTTCAGCCACCGCCTCCACTAGATGTTCATTGTCTTCCCTACCCGACCAAAGCTTCTTGTAACTGCCATCTTTGTAGCCGTGGTCTTGACGAAAGAAGTTCAAGACATTTTTGCCTACATAACCGCAGTAGAGTTGATCAACACTCATATCGGCAGCCGTCAAGAGCTTAGCGAATGTTGAAACCGAAAAACTTTTACTAGCGATAGTCTCTTCGGCAAAGGTTTCGAGTAATTCGCGAAACATTTCGTCATCGGCAATCGCTTGAATACCCGACGTGGACTTAAGCCCCTGCTCGAGCTCATCAATCATAAGCGCCTGGGTGGAAAATTTTGTCAGTAAAATACTCAAACCAAAATGCCAAATATCGATCAGCTCAAGTCGCACCTGCTCCACATCTGGCACCTGTTTTTTCCACCACTTCCAACCGAAATGATCCATGAGCTCGGCGCACTCTACCCAGATGGCGCGATACCAAGCAAAGTTTTGCTCGCGCCAGTTTTCATTGACCTTAGTGTTCATGCTGTCTTGTAGCTCCAGCATCGTTTTTAATTGGGCGCGCATTATTTGCTCCTGCACTCGCTTTATTTTATGGCTCGGTTGAAGAGATTGAAAAAGTTATCCGTGGTTGCATTGGCAAAGTCATCGAAACTCATCCCCTTCAACTCCGCTAAATATTGCGCCACTTCGCGCACATACTTTGGTTCGTTAGGCTTACCTCGATAGGGGATGGGTGCCAAATAAGGCGAATCTGTCTCGACCAATAAACGCTCCATAGGCACAAACTTAGCCACATCGCGCAGCGCCTCGGCATTTTTAAAGGTGACGATACCCGACAAAGAAATGTAGTAACCCAAATCTAACGCCGCCGATGCCATGGCCACATCTTCTGTAAAACAATGCAGCACACCGGCCGATTGGCGCGAGCCGTGACGACCAATTAAATCTAAGGTATCGGCCTTTGCCTCGCGCGTATGCACCACCACCGGCAAAGCCGCTTCTGCAGCAACCTCTAAATGCAGCGCAAAACTGTCCTTCTGCGCCTGCATGGTATCTTTGGTGTAGTAGTAATCGAGGCCGGTCTCACCCACGGCGACAACTTTTGCTCGGGCCGTAAGGGCTGACAGGCGCTCGCGACTCATGGCGCCCTCTTCAATATCTAAAGGATGGGTGCCAACCGATGCATACACCTGCTCAAATTGCTCTGCTATATGCAGAACATCTTCAACATTTTTATCAGAAATGGATATACACAAGAGGTGTGAAACCTGCCGCTGCCGGGCTTCTTCAATCGCCTCGGCGAGGCTTCGATCACCCAGTTTTAATCTGTCTAGGTGACAATGCGAATCTACGAGCATGGGAAAATTCCGAGTTTTTATCTGCGCTGTGTTATGTGTTTCAACGCACTGGAGCGAGAGTTTAACAAAAAAGGCCAGCAAGCTGGCCTTGTCGATCAATAAGCGCTGGCTACATGGTATGGGTCGGTCTATCTGAGCCGAGGGAGCCGGCCAAATAGGTTTCGATCTTGCTCACTGCCATATTGTCTTGATCGTTAAATTGCACGCCAACGCCTGATGCCCGGTTGCCTTGAGCGCCCTTGGGCGTAACCCATACCACCGTTCCCGCCACGGGGATTTTCTCGCCCTCATCCAACAAACTCAGCAACATAAACACTTCGTCGCCAATTTTATAGGCTCGGGTAGTGGGTATAAACAGCCCACCATTGCGCACAAAGGGCATGTAGCTGGCGTAAAGCACGGCTTTATCGCGAATATTTAGGTTTAATATGCCATTGCGGGCACCGCCCAAAGCAGCCATAGCGCATTCCTTGATCAGGTCAAACTGTTAGTTTAGCAACGTTAAAGCAAGCTCGCTCACCTGTCTAGACACCAGCGATCTAATTAACGCGAGCGGCGCATAAACGCTCGACACAGCGCTTGCCAGTCCAAAGCAATCTCCTCCAGCAATAATTGGGTGTTGGGGTTCGATGGGCCAGCCAAGGCTTGCCGTGCGCGCCCCACCTTTTCATACAACCGGTGCAGCACAGGCGCACCCGCCTGGCCCAGCAAACTCTCTGCCCAATCAAAAGTCTCGACGTTTTTATTACCGGCTTGCTGCCATTGCAAGTTTTTCAATAACTGACTAATCCACAACTGAAACCAGCTCAGCACCTGCTGATGATCCTGTGCCATCCATTCAGAGGCCAGCGCCAGCGGGCCTTTCTGGCCCTGCGCCAGCTCGCGTAAGTTCCGTACCAAAAGCTGGTGCTGCTCCAAGGCATCGCCATCCAGTAAGCCGCGGGCCGCTAGCGGTGCGCCACCGGCAAGGGAGAGCAAAAGTTCAGGCGCTATCCTGTTGCCAGCGATGGGCGTCAGCCAAGGCACAACAACCTCTGCAGCGGGCAAACCAAAGGCTATTAGGCGGCAACGGCTGCGAATCGTTGATAACACGGCGCTGGTTTGATGACTCACTAAAATGATATGGGCGCTACCGGCCGGCTCCTCTAAGCTTTTCAACAGCGCATTGGCCGCGCCCGTAGTCATTGCCTCAGCTGGCGCAATGACCACCAGCTTTCGGCCACCTTGCTGAGCCGTTTTGCTCAAGAAGTCATTGGCCTGCCGAATAGCGTCAATTTTAATCGCTTTACCCGCTGCTTCGGGCTCCAACAACAGGAGATCCGGATGCGTTCCCACAGCCATTAACTGACAGGCTTTACATTTACCGCAAGCCAGCTCTGCCGCCGCCGTTAAACACAGTAATCGCTGGGCCAATAACATCGCCAGATGGGTTTTACCGACGCCCGGCACACCGGCAAATAGAATCGCGTGCGGCAATTTCTGCGCGCTGACAGCCTCGAACAGCGTTTGCCAGCGCTCGTGTTGCCACGGATAAGGCGATTGGCCCAGTGTGAATTCAGCTAATTGCATAAAATATCGATCTGCTCAATCAGGTACATCTGTCCGGCTCCCTTTATCTTTGCCATACTGCGCAACTCTAGTTACCGGCACAATAAGCACTCAGCGTGAAAGATACTTTAGAATTTGTACATGAAGATGAATTTTTTTTAGTCGTAAACAAACCGGCCAAAATGCTCAGTGTGCCTGGCCGAGGCCCCGAGAACCAAGACTGCTTAATCAGTCGGGTTCAACGTCACTTTCCAGAAGCCCTCTCCGTGCACCGGTTAGATTATGCCACTTCTGGGCTGATAATCGTAGCGAGGTCGAAAGACGTACACCGCCAGCTCAGTATACTTTTCGAACAGCGCAAAATTGAAAAATCCTATACGGCTATTGTCTCGGGAATTATCGAAGACGACGCGGGATCGGTCGACTTGCCACTTATTTGCGATTGGCCCAACCGACCATTGCAAAAGGTCGATATGGAAACAGGTAAGCCTTCGCGTACTTTGTACCAATGCGTCGAGCGAAATCAGGCGAACAATTCAACTCGGGTTATTCTCACCCCGGTCACTGGCCGCTCTCATCAACTGCGGGTGCACATGCAACAACTTGGGCACCCGATTTTAGGCGATCAATTTTACGCGCCCGAACCGGTGCGCAACGCCTCGCCTTTTCTCTGTTTGCATGCGACCCAATTAAGTTTTACTCACCCAGTAACAAACAGCGGTATCAAGGTAGTATCTGAACCGAAATTTTAACGCTGAAGAAGTTCTTCTAGAACTCGATCAATATCGCGCTGCACTTCACCTAAAGATTGCCCTGCGTCGACCACGCGAAAACGCGACGACTCCGCTTTTGCACGAGCCAAATAACAATCGCGAACGCGCTCAAAAAAAGCAATGGTTTCCGTCTCAAAGCGATCCAAATCGCCGCGACTGCGCGCCCGTTCCAAACCGATATTGACATCGATGTCGAGCAACAGGGTGCAATCTGGCCGCAGCGGGCCCTGAACAACTTTTTCCAGCTGGGCAATTAATGCTGAGTCCAATCCGCGCCCTGCCCCCTGATAGGCATAAGTCGCATCGGTAAAACGATCGCATAGCACCCATTTACCCTGTGCGAGCGCGGGGCAAATTAGTTGATTGAAATGCTGCGCCCGCGCAGCAAATACCAATAGCAGTTCGGCTGTTGGATCTACAACTTCCTCTCGCGGTGCCAGCAATAGCTCGCGTAATGTTTCTGCCAAAGGCGTGCCACCGGGTTCGCGGGTTCTCAACACATCCAAACCTTTGGATCTTAACCACTGCTCAACAAAATCCATGTTGGTGGTTTTGCCAACACCCTCGGTACCCTCAACGGTAATAAATAATCCAGGCTTCAATCCAATCTCTCTTTATTCATTGACAGCATTATTGTTGCGGTGTCGAGCGGTAATCGCTGCGGCGCTTTAGTTGAAACTTTTTAACCGCGGCATTGTGCTCATCGAGTGTCGTGGAAAACTGATGATAGCCATCGCCCTTGGCGACAAAATACAAACTGGTTCCATTGTCAGGGTGTAGTGCGGCAAACAGCGAGCGCTCGCCGGACAGGGCAATGGGGGTGGGCGGCAAGCCCTTAATCACATAGGTATTGTAGGCTGTGGCCTGGGTTAAATGTTTTCTTGATAAATTGCCCCGGTAACTTTGACCCAAACCGTAGATGACCGTGGGGTCGGTCTGCAAGCGCATATTTTTCTGCAACCTGCGCACAAACACACCCGCTATCTCCTCGCGCTCGGCATCAATTGCGGTTTCCTTTTCAACAATAGACGCCATGATGAGCGCTTCGTATGGCGTGCGATAGGGCAAGTTTTCAGCTCGCTCTGCCCATAGCTCCGTTAGTATCATTTGCTGTTTAGCATAGGCCTGACGCAACAAACTTACGTCGGAATCGCCCTTTTGATATTGGTAGGTATCGGGAAAAAACAGCCCTTCGGGATGATTCTCCTCCAGCCCCAACAGTTGCTGTTGCGCCGGCCAAAGTAAACCCGCCAAACGAATTTCCAAGTGTTCTAGGCTCTGTAAGTATTGCAGCGCCTGACCATAGGTCCAACCCTCAACCAATTGCGCACTGTAGCGAATGACATCGCCGAGTAATAACTTATCCAGTAATTGCTTGGGCGAAAGACCGGGCTCAATTTTATATTCACCTGACTTTATTTTTGTGGCACCTACGATGCGTGCATAGCCAACCCAAAGCGTCGCATTTAATAGGCCCTGGCGCTCTAAGCGATTACCCAAGGCAATCAAAGACTGCCCTCTTGGTACCTCGAGCTGCATAACATCACTGATCGCCATGGGCGTATCTAATACCTGCTTAACATAAAATCCGAGACCTACCGCTAGCGATACAGCCACAAAAGATAAAATGAACAACCACTTTATTATCGCCTTCAAAACGTATCTCCAGGTAAGGCTGCTTTAGTGCTAAACGCACTGTCACCGAGCGCGATAAACTGTTCGCCCTCACTCGTTCGGTTAAAGGACACCATTCGATCCCCTAGGTGCAAACAATCAATAGCAACCACACCCCAATTACTATTTGCCACAAATAGTTGATCTGCAAGCACAAGCTCATCCACGCTCACTGGGCGAATTGAAATAGGTAATCCGCCAACATTATCCTCCAATAAAAACTCCCGCATTACTCCCGCAACGCCGCAAGCGTCCAACGCCGGGGTGTAAAACTCGCCATGCTTTAACACAAAGATATTGGACGAAATACCTTCGACAACCAAGTCGCTTGCGCCACACATAATGCCTTCGAAATGCGCAGTATCGACAAGCTCGTTGGCCGCGAGAACTTGTTCAAGCCTATTGCAATGTTTAACCCCAGCTAGCGCCGAATTACTTAAACGTGTGGCACACACCATAGCGGAGTTACGCTGAGCCAGCGTAAATGTCCGGGGCACAATCTGCATAATAAGGTTGGGCACTAGCCTTGGTGGCGAACGATAGCCGCGCCCGCCCTCTCCTGCGGTTAATAAAATTTTAACCGTAGCAAACAATCGATCTCTAGCTTCCTGCCACTCGCGACTAGCGGCTTCTATCAACGCATTCAACTGGGCGATAACACAGTGCTGCTCGGGGCAATGCAATAAAAGTTTAGACGCGTCGCGCGCAAGCCGAGCTAAATGACGCCGCTGCAAAGGAACTTGCCCAGCCTCCACACGCAGGGTTTCAAATAGGCCGTGGCCATAGTGCAAACCTCTATCTCGCACGGATATCTGGTCGCAAAGACTGCCATTTATCATGACCAACGGTTTGTGCACGGCCCATCCTTAATAACTGTAAGCTTGTTGACCAACCCATTCACATTCTAAGCGAGCAAATAAAAACGGCGATCATAGGTGATCGCCGTTTTTCAGAACATAACGTTAATCACACCTTTCGAAAAACCAGTGTACCGTTTGTTCCGCCGAATCCAAAAGAATTCGACATGGTGATATTGATCGGCATGGATTGCGCCTTATGAGGCACCAAGTTCAAATCACAACCCTCACTCGGATTGTCCAGGTTGATGGTTGGCGGTGCAACTTGATCGCGGATAGCCAAAATACTGAAAATAGCTTCCACTGCCCCAGCAGCACCTAACAAATGGCCAATCATCGACTTGGTCGAGCTCACCGCTACCTTACTTGCCGCCTCACCCATTACCGACTTCACCGCTTGGCATTCGGCAATATCACCTGCTGGCGTTGAAGTGCCATGAGCATTGATGTATTGAATATCCTCGGCCTGAATACCGGCATCTTTAATGGCGTTGCGCATGCTCAGCGCTGCGCCAGCACCATTCTCTGGCGGCGACGTCATGTGGTAAGCATCGCCACTCATGCCGAAACCGATCACTTCCGCATAAATATTGGCGCCGCGAGCCTTGGCGTGCTCGTACTCTTCGAGCACCAGCACCCCAGCGCCATCGCCCAAGACAAAACCATCGCGATCCCGATCCCAAGGCCGGCTGGCTTTGGTCGGGTCGTCGTTGCGGGTAGACAAAGCCCGCGCCGCCGCAAAACCCGCCAAACCGGTTTTGGTGGTGGCCATTTCGGCCCCGCCCGCGAGCATGACATCGGCTTCGCCATATTGAATTGAGCGAGCTGCCAAGCCAATGGCATGGGTACCCGTGGTACAGGCGGTAACCACGGCCAAATTTGGGCCCTTAAAACCGTACTTAATCGACAGGTTGCCGGCGATCATATTAATGATGGCACCAGGTACGAAAAACGGCGATATGCGTCTTGGCCCCTTCTCTTCGATGGTGAGCGCGCCGTCGGCAATAGAGCCGATACCGCCGATACCGGCACCAATAACGGCGCCAATGCGCTCGGCGTTGGCCTCAGTTAACTCGATACCCGAGTCTTCCCACGCCTGAATACCGGCTACCATTCCGTATTGAATGAAGGGGTCCATTTTACGGGCGTCTTTGGCCTGTAAATAGGGCTCCACTTCGAAATTTTTTACTGCAGCACTAAACGTAGTACTAAAAGGAGTTGTATCAAAAGTGGTAATCGGTGCAACGCCACTCTGACCGGCAAGGATGCCTTTCCAGGTGTCTGCAACTGTATTGCCTAGGGGCGAAACCATACCCATACCGGTAACAACGACTCGTTTACGCGACACGTTTACTCTCCAGACTGACGAATTAAAAATTCACAACGCAAAATACAAAGGCCAATAAAACAAAAGCCGTACTATCGTGAAATAGTGACGGCTTTTGCGCAGAACAGCTGTTCCGTTCGACTTAAATTAACCGAGGTGCTCGTTAATGTAGTCAATAGCCAACTGAACAGTGGTGATTTTCTCAGCTTCTTCGTCTGGAATCTCAGTTTCGAATTCTTCTTCCAAAGCCATTACAAGCTCAACGGTATCGAGAGAATCAGCACCCAAGTCTTCAACGAAAGAGGCTTCGTTTTTAACTTCGTCTTCTTTTACACCAAGCTGCTCGGCGACAATTTTCTTTACGCGCTCTTCAATGCTGCTCATATCGTATTCAACTCCAAGTTGGTAATTTCGGTCAAACCGTTGTCTTTACAAGACTGACAAGCGGCCAATTGTTTGTGCTCTCGGCCAACAGGGTCGGCATTTTACATGGATTTTTCGCCGGTTGTAACGAAAACCGACAAAAAATAACAACTTCTTACAGTAACCTTAATAAAAACAGCCACTTATGGCCATTATGCCATGTACATTCCGCCATTCACATGGATGGTTTCGCCGGTCACATAGCCTGCGGCATCGCTCGCCAGGAAGGCAACCACTGCGGCAATCTCCTCCGGCTGACCCAAGCGCCCAGCGGGCACATTAGCTAACAATAGCTCTTTTTGCGCATCGGGCAGTTCTTTGGTCATATCGGTATCGATAAAACCTGGCGCTACCGTGTTTACGGTAATATTGCGCGAGCCAACTTCTTTCGCCAGAGCGCGAGCAAAACCCGCCACACCGGCTTTGGTCGCCGCGTAATTCGACTGACCGGCGTTGCCCATGGAACCAACCACAGAGCTGATATTAATGATGCGTCCCCAGCGGGCTTTCATCATGCCGCGCAAACAACCTTTACTTAAACGGTAGATGGCACTCAAATTCGTATTGATCACATCGAACCACTCTTCGTCGCTCATACGCATCAATAGATTATCTTTGGTTATACCGGCATTGTTTACCAAGATACTTGGCGCGCCGTATTTTTCACCAATCGCCGTCAAAAGTGCCGCCACGGAATCGGCATCGGTGACGTTCAACACCATGCCCTCGCCTTTCAGACCCTTTTCCGCGAGACGCGCAGATATTGCTGCCGCGCCTCTTTCACTCGTGGCTGTGCCGACAACAATCGCACCCTGGCTTGCTAACAAATCGGCAATAGCCGCGCCAATGCCACGACTGGCGCCTGTAACTAATGCAATTTTGTTTTCCATAATCTTACTCACCGTTAAAAATTTAGGTCGCTCACGCGTGTTCTGCGATCGCTTTTTCGAACTCGTCAACCGAGCCGGTTGTCGCTGCCGATAAAGATTTATCAATCCGCTTTGCCAAGCCAGCCAGTACTGCACCAGGGCCACATTCCACTAGTTGGGTCGCGCCTAGGCTCGCTAAACTGTTCACACAATCAACCCATAATACCGGACTGTAAATTTGCTCTATCATCAATTGTTTTATTTTTTCAGGATCTAACTCAGTTTTTGCATTGACGTTGTGTACCACGGGAATCGTTGGCGCATTAAACGTGGTCGCCATAATAAATTCGGCGAGCTTATCTGCGGCTGGCCGCATCAAGCTGGTATGGAAAGGCGCGCTAACAGGCAAGGGTAAAGCGCGTTTTGCGCCAGCTTCTTTGCACAACACCATGGCCGCCTCGACAGCGTCCTTTTCACCCGCAATAACAACTTGACCGGGCGAGTTGAAATTTACCGCTGACACCACACCGGCATTTGACGCTTGCTCACAAGCATTAACAATCAATCCATCATCTAAACCAATAATTGCTGCCATTGCGCCTTTGCCCGCGGGCACCGCGGCCTGCATAAAGGCACCGCGCTGCTGCACAAGTTTCACCGCATCGGTAAATGCAACAACCTCCGCACACACCAAGGCAGACCACTCGCCTAAACTATGGCCAGCAAAATACGCCGGTTTCGCCCCGTGCTTTTGTTGCCATAAACGCCACAGCGCGACGCTGGCGGTTAGCAATAGCGGCTGGGTGCGCTCGGTTAGATTAATATCTTCCTGCGCTCCTTCTTGCACCAACTGCCATAAGTCGTAACCTAAAACACGAGATGCTTCGGCAAAAGTGTCAACAATAATGGCATTCTGCTCAGCCAAATCCGCCAACATACCAATTTTTTGAGAGCCTTGGCCCGGAAATACGAACGCCAAAGAAGAGTCGGACATAATAAAAACCTTGGTTATAAATCTTTATGAAAGCTATTGGATGTTACTGCTACTTTTACTCGGCCGAAGCCTTAAACCGCGCCGCCAGTAATGCCGGCAACCTGTGCTCCGTTTGCTCCAGCGCAACCCGAATAGCATTATAAAATGCCTGCGCATCAGCACTTCCGTGGCTTTTGATCAGCGGCTTAGACAAGCCTAAAAAACTGGCGCCATTATAGCGACCGGGGTCGAACTGTGTGCGCCATTTTAGCAACACAGGTTTGGCTAACTGGCCAACCAATTTGCCATACCAAGAGCCTAAAAAAGCCGCTTTTAGCTGCTCAATTAAAAATATGGCCGCCCCCTCACTGGCTTTTAGTGCCACATTGCCGCTAAATCCGTCGGTAACCACAATATCCACATCGCCATCGAGCAGGTGATTTGCCTCGATGAAGCCGGCAAAGGCCAAGGCCTCGTCCTGGCCAATAAGCGTTGCCGCCTGCGCCAGTAGCGAGCCGCCCTTGTTACTCTCCGTGCCTATATTTAGCAAAGCGACTTTTGGCCGAGCAACCTTAGATAGCACCGAACCCATTTGCGCAAACTGCAACAGAAACTCTGGGCTAACCTCCAGATTAGCGCCCAAGTCCAACATGTGGGTTTGCCCTTTACGGGTCGGCCAGCGCTGGCAGATTGCCGGGCGATCGATGCCAGGAACCATCCCCAGCAGGCGCTTTCCAGCCACCATTAAAGCCCCCGTACTGCCGCCACTGACGCAGGCATCAGCCTTGTCCGCCGCCAAGTGCGCCACCGCCAGCCAAAGCGAGCTTTCCTTATGGCGCAAAATTTCAGTGGGTTTCAGCTCGGCACTAAACATTTCAGGCGCTTGTAGCCAATCGAAACGGGTATTATTTTGAAGCGTTAGGGGAATAGACGCAGCCGCTTGGGCAGTGCCAAAGGCAGAAATTTCTAAGAAGGGAAAGTCTTGCAGTGCCTTTTCACAGGCAGAAAAAACAGTGTGGGGACCTAAGTCCCCACCCATTACATCTACGGCAATTCGAGATGATGCAGTCAAACGCGAGTTTTACTCGTCGCTGCCAGTATCAATTACCTTGCGACCGCGGTAGAAACCATCGGCAGTCACGTTGTGACGACGGTGCTTCTCACCACTGGTTGGATCGATAGACAGGGTTGGACCAGTGAGTGCATCGTGCGAACGACGCATGTCACGACGTGAACGACTCTTTTTGTTTTGCTGAACAGCCATGATAGCTCCTACTTACCAAATGGACTGAAGCCGGGGCGCCTCGTTATTTCGGCGAGCCCTTAAGTTGCTCCAGCACTTTAAAAGGGTTGTCTGATACTTTATCGTCTTGAACCTCTGTTCCGGCACTTAACGATGCAGCATCAATACATTGCTCTTCGTGATAGGCCACCATTGGCAACACCAGCAATAACTCATCTTCTACCACCTGATACAGATCGGTTGGGCCTTCCTCTAATATCAAAGGATCGAGATCCTTGGATAAGTCTTGGCCCTGCTCTTCTGTCCACACTACAGCGAGTGCGATATCGGCGTCTAAGGTGAGTTTTGTCGGTTGCAAACAACGCTGACAAACCACTGAAACACTTGCTCTAGCATGACCTTTAAGGGTTTTAGCCCTCTGCTGGTCAATACCAAATTCTAAATGCACATCTACCTCTTCGTCGCCACTTTGCACCGCTTCGCTTAAGCGAGGCATCTGCGCCAGTGGCACGCGACCAGATAGACTTATCCCCTTCTGCGCGAATTTTCGCGGATCTACTTGCCGTGGCAAAATCGTTTGTAAGGGGGCATCTGACATAAGCGCGCAATTCTAGGGACAAGATTCTGTGGTGTCAAAGGGAAATAAGCACAATTTAAGGGATTTGAGGCCAGATTAGCGCTAAAAAACCGTTTCTGGGCTTAGCCGCCTCAAATCAGTAACATAGAGCGTTAACTCATCCGCACCGAACGCCCAGTTACAGGCCTAACCCCATGCTCAAAAGACACCTAATTTTAGCCTCCAGCTCTCGCTACCGGAAGTCCCTACTAGGCCGGATTGTGGATGATTTTACCTGTCATGCGCCCGATATTGACGAGAGCCCCTTAGCAACGGAAACACCAGCGCAAATGGCCCCGCGCCTAGCCAAGGCAAAAGCGTTAGCGCTAGCCCAACACTATCCAGATGCATTAATTATTGGCTCAGACCAAACCGCCAGCTGCGATGGTCTGCTGCTTAACAAACCCGGCACCGAGGCAAACGCACTAGCGCAACTCAAACGCTGCCAAGGAAAAACCGTCACCTTCTATACCGGCCTTTGCCTACTCAATAGCAGCAATCAACAGCTACAGCTGCAAACAGTCGCCACGGAGGTCAGTTTTTTATCTCTCACCGACGCCCAACTCCAAATCTATATAAGGAAGGAGCAACCGCTAGACTGCGCGGGCAGCTTCAAATGCGAAGCCTTGGGTAGCAGCTTATTTCAATCACTAACCAGCACCGACCCCAGTGCCCTCGAAGGCCTACCCCTCATCGCTCTCTGCGCCATGTTAAGACGGGAGGGTTTCGAGCCTTTGTCGTAGCGGCTGCCACTCGAGTAACTCGGTGAACCGATCGAGACAAAGCACCGGTTCGTAAGGTCTCATGCGATCGATATGATGCGCCCCGTAACTCACCGCTATACGCGGCATGCCGGCACTGCTGGCCATGGCCATATCGTATTCTGTATCGCCCACCATCACCGCCTCATGGGGCCGCACACCAAAGTCGCTCAACAGCTGCTCCAGCATCAGTGGATGCGGCTTAGAGGCTGTCTCTTCCGCACACTTGGTCGCCGAGAAGAAATCACTCCAGCCCACATTGCCCAGCACCCGGGTCAAGCCGCTGCGACTTTTCCCCGTCGCCACGGCCAAATCAAATCCCGCCGCCTTTAACGATGTCAGAACCGGCACGACTCCCTCATAAAAAGCACAAGGCTTCTGATCTGCGGCAATAAAATGTTGGGAAAATGCCTCAGACAAGGTCAATAAAGCACTCGAACTCAAGGCTGGATAAAGCCGAGCCAGCGCTTCATCTAACGACAAGCCAATAATGTTTTTTACCTCGGCATCTGGCAACGCAGGCAATTGCAGACGTTGCGCCGCGGCCTGCAGGCTGGCCACAATTTTTGCTGTGGAATCGATAAGAGTGCCATCCCAGTCAAAAATCAAGAGCATCGCAGTGCCTCCAGTAGCGCAGCCATATCATCGGGCATCGGCGCCTCCACGACCATCGGCTGCTCGGTGGTCGGGTGCAAAAAGCTCAATTTTGCCGCGTGTAAACACAGGCGCCGCAAACCTTTGCGCTTGAGCTTTTCATTTATGAGATCAATACCGTATTTTTCGTCGCCTAGCAGTGGGCAGCCAGCAATGCGCGCATGCACGCGAATCTGATGGGTTCGGCCGGTGACCGGGCTCGCCTCCACCAGTGTCGCGCCCTGTAGGCTTTCGACCACGGCAAATAGCGTTTTACTGGGCTTACCCTCAGCGGACACCCTAACCATCCGATCGCCATTAGCCAGTTCAGTGCGCAACAGGGGTTCGTTAACCTCCCGTCTTGCGGCCGGCCATTGCCCATCAACTAGGGCCAAATAGGTTTTGCGTATGCCGGCCAAGGTCATCTGCTCCGACTTCTCCCTGAACTGCTCCTGCAAGGCCTTGAGCGCGCTACGCTTTTTCGCCACCAAGATGACGCCACTGGTCTCGCGGTCTAGCCGGTGTACCAATTCGAGGAACTTAATCTCGGGCCTCATCTGGCGCAGCGCCTCAATCAAACCAATTTGCACACCGCTGCCACCGTGAACCGCCAAGCCCGATGGCTTATTGATGGCGATCAACCAATCGTCTTCAAATACGATGGCCTGGGCCAAGCGCTCAGCCAGCTCCGCCCCAATCGGCACCAGATCGCCCTCTTGCGCCAAGCGAATAGGCGGCACGCGCACGAGGTCACCGGCCTGCAATTTATGCTCGGGCTTCACCCTGCCCTTATTCACCCGCACCTCACCTTTGCGCAACAGGCGATAGAGGCGAGACTTAGGCACCCCTTTTAGGCGCGACATAAGGTAGTTATCGATTCGCTGGCCAGCACAGTCTGGGTCGACTTCTAACATTTGAACCTGGTGAAACTCAGACATAGCGCTCTCAAACACGGGATGAAGCGGCATTTTACACCAGTCAAATCAGTTTTTTCTTTCTAATTGAAGGGCTTAGGCTTTGCTGCTATAGTTCAGCCCGCTGACTGGGCTGGTTTCCGGACATTGCGTTAGGCAAGTCGCGAGGAAATACCGTCATTCAGCCAGCAAACCGCTGGATTTGTATACGCGTCTGACCCGAGGTGGGCAGCCGGTAAACAACCCCGGAGCGCTGTTTTTTGACCCAATAGCGGTTCTTCGCTGCCAGAGCGAACAAAAACGCCGGCACAAAGAACCACAGTGACAATTGCGCACAAAGACTGCTGCAGTGCACTGAGAAATTGTTTTTAAAACTCGATAGCAATAGCCACTATCAGCAGGGACGGAACGCAAACCAGCCGCGCTAGGCCAATCGCCCAGACGCCTGACCAAGCCCCCCCCCTCTTGTGAAAACACTGATAGCGTCAGCAACCGAACTGACATAAACGCAATGGATGAACTCTGAGTTTTTGATGAATACAGGTACCCTAAGCAACCTTTATAGCAACATCGCGCAGCCCCATTTGGGTTTGGCCTGTTGCTGCCTGTTGCCACCTGATTCAACCGCCGACTTTGCGAGCCACTAACTAGGTAGCGCAAGGGCCTTAGGCGGCCAAACAGTTTTACAGTCTGCTTCACAGCAACTTTGAATGCGCCCTAAAACTTAGGCATAGCATGAAAAGAATGCTCATTAACGCAACCCAACCCGAAGAGTTGCGTGTTGCACTGGTCGACGGCCAATGGCTGTATGACTTGGATATCGAAAACCGCAATCGCGAACAAAAGAAAGCCAACATCTACAAAGGTAAAATTACCCGCGTAGAACCCAGCCTTGAGGCCGCGTTCGTAGACTACGGTGCCGAGCGCCACGGCTTCCTCCCCCTGAAAGAAATCTCGCGCGACTACTTCAGCAAGAACTCAAAAGACGCTGACGGCCGCATTAAAATCAAAGACGTACTAAAGGAAGGCCAGGAAGTTATCGTTCAGGTCGATAAGGAAGAGCGCGGCAATAAAGGCGCTGCCCTCACCACCTTTATCAGCCTCGCCGGCCGCTATTTAGTCTTAATGCCCAACAATCCTCGCGCCGGTGGTATTTCACGCCGCATCGAAGGCGAAGAGCGCGCAGAACTGCGCGATGCGCTATCCGATATCGAAGTGCCGTCAGGCATGGGTATCATTGTTCGCACAGCCGGCATTGGCCGCAGCGCACAGGAGCTGCAGTGGGATTTGGACTATCTACTCCAACTCTGGTCCCAGCTTTCTGCCGCTGCGGAAACGCACAAAGCGCCAGAATTCCTATTCCAAGAAAGCAATGTCATCATTCGCGCCATTCGCGACTACCTGCGCCAAGACATTGGCGAAGTTATCGTCGACAGCAAAGAAGCTTACGATCTGGTCACCACCTTCATTCAACAGGTGATGCCAAACTATCAAAGCAAAATTAAGTATTACGAAGACGACATTCCGCTATTTAATCGCTACCAAATCGAAAGCCAAATCGAAACGGCATTTGAGCGCGAAGTGAAACTACCTTCTGGCGGCTCGATTGTTATCGACCCAACGGAAGCTCTAGTGTCTATCGACATCAACTCATCGCGCGCTACCAAAGGCGGCGACATTGAAGAGACAGCACTACAGACCAACCTCGAAGCGGCAACCGAAATTGCACGCCAACTGCGCTTGCGCGACATCGGCGGCTTAGTGGTAATCGACTTCATTGATATGCAGTCGGCAAAAAATCAGCGCGAAGTTGAAAACCGCGTGCGCGAATCGCTCGAAATGGATCGCGCTCGCGTTCAAGTGGGTCGCATTTCACGCTTTGGTTTGCTCGAAATGTCGCGCCAGCGTTTGCGCCCATCACTCGAAGAAACCATGTCGAAAGTATGCCCACGTTGCTCCGGCCAAGGCACCATTCGCAGCACCAAATCTTTGGCGCTTTCCATTTTACGCTTAGTGGAAGAAGAGGCACAAAAGGAGCGCAGCGCGGAAATTCGCGCCATCACGCCCATCTCTGTTGCCACTTACCTGCTTAACGAAAAGCGTAAAACCATCAGCAAAATTGAAGCGCGCAACAACATTCGCGTTTTAATTGTGCCCAAGCCCGAACTGCAAACGCCGCACTTTGAAGTTCAACGCTTGCGCGATGACGATGAAGGCACGCTGGAAACCAGCTACAAAATCTCGTCGCCAGCCGAGCTTATTGAAGCTGATGCCGATATGAAAAATGCCAAACCTGTTGCGCGCGCAGCCGTTCAGCAAGTTGCACCGAGCCAACCGGCGCCAGCGCCGGCAGCAGAGCCAAGCATTATTTCACGCTGGATTGCCGCCATTCTGGCACTTTTTGCGCCCAAACCTAAACCCAAAAAGAGCAGCAGAAGTCAGAGTGACAACCGTCGCTCGCGCGGACGCAACCAGCAAGGTGGCAACCGCCGCCGCCCGCGTCGCAACGAAGAAAATGATAGCGCCGACAAACCCAAGGCCGACAAGCCGGACAACAAACGCAATCAAAAAAGTGACGACCACACCGACGAGAGCAACGATGAACAGCGCGGCAATCGTCGCCGTCGCCGTCGTCGTCGCAGCGGTGAAAGTGTTAACGAAGGGGACAGCCCAGTAACACCGGCTGCGCAACCGACGCAACAGAACGACAACAGCGGCGACGACAATAATGACGACAGCGAAGACCGTCCATCGCGTCGCCCTAGCTCTCGCACGGGCCGCAACCAGCAGCGTCGTCGCGGTCGCCGCAGCGAACAAGTAGAGCAATTGGAGAAAGACAACGAAGCCGCGATTGCTGCAACTGAGTCACCATCAACTGACGATAGCGCTACAGACCAAGCGGACGCTAAGCCCACTACGCCGAAACGCGACAGAAACGCAAGCAAAGCAACTAGCGAAGACGCGCCTAAAGCTGCTGCATCAGAGCCTGCGCAAGCAGTCGCCGAGAATACCAGTGAAGCGCAAGCTACCCCTGCTGCCACTAAGGCAACTGAGCCCTCAACCCCTGCCCCTCAAAAAGCAGCGGTTAAGCCCGCTGAATCGACACCCCAAGGCACCGAGCCATCGGAAGACTCAACCGAGGTGACACCTGAAGCCAGTGCCGACCTAGACGCGCCAGCAGCAGAGACGGCCGAGCAAGCAGAGTCCGCCGAGCAAGCAGCATCCGACGCCCAAGCAGAGTCCGACGCCCAAGCAGAGAGCGCCGAGACAAGCGACGCCGACCAAGCTAAAGCTGAGACAGTCGCTGAACGCAGAACCGAGGAAGTTGCTAAGCCTGCTTATACTCGACCAAGCAACGACCCCAGAAGCAACCCTAAACCCGTCGCTCAAGTTCAAGTGACCACGCAGACGCGTCAGAAGGTGCTCGGCAGGCCACTCAATACCGCACTACCCGCGGCCATTGAGCGCGCGCCGAGAGAAGTTTCGCGGCCCGCGAATGACCCACGCAACAAGCGCGCTGAAGAGGTCTCTGAATAACCTCTAACGCGCTAAAAAGGCCAGCAAATGCTGGCCTTTTTTTATTCTTGTTCAGAAAAGCGTCAACCACTAAATATTTAATAAAAATAAATACTTAGAGGCTTGCGATCAGCCAAAGTCTATGTATAATTTGCGCCTGTTGCGGAAGGGTGGCAGAGTGGTCGATTGCACCGGTCTTGAAAACCGGCGATGTGCGAGCATCCCAGGGTTCAAATCCCTGCCCTTCCGCCATTTATTCCCCCGCAAGTCCCCTCTTAGCACGTATTATCTCTCTCGCAATTTCAGCTTGAACTAAATGGTAAAAGTAGACTCTAAAGCGCATTGAAATGCGAATCATAAGGGTGATATAACGCCTATTATCAGCGCCCTTGCTTTTACAGTAAGTGTTTGTAAGATAGCGAAAGAATTCATTTAATCACGGAGACGTTTATGCAAGAGCTTTATAGCCAAACGGAACGCGCACAAGCGCATAGTGAAGAGGTTAGCAAAGTACTGCGCAACACCTACACACTACTTGCAATGACTTTTGCCTTCAGTGCCTTAATGGCTGTCGTTGCCATTGTCGCCAACGTTCCCTACATGGGCTTGTGGATGCTACTGCCTTATGTTGCCTTCCTCTGGCTTACGGAAAAAAACAAGAACAGCTCAATGGGCATTGTCTGGGTATTCGCGCTGACCGGTTGGCTAGGCTTTACTGCAGGCCCTATTGTCGGCATGGTTACAGCGGCGGCGGGCATCGAACCCGTGCTCATGGCACTGGGCGGTACGGCGCTGATATTTTTCGGCCTATCAGGCTACGTACTCACCACGCGCAAAGACCTGTCGTTCATGTCCGGGTTTTTAATGACGGGCTTGTTAGTGGCCTTTGTTGCAGGTATTGCCAACGTATTTTTAGGTATTTCCGGTTTAGGTTTAGCCGTTTCGAGCATGTTTTTGCTGCTCTCCTCTGGCGTTATCGCATGGTATACAAGCGTGATCATTCACGGCGGCGAAACCAACTATATTTCAGCAACAGTGACGCTATTCGTCGCCATCTATAATATTTTCATGAGTCTGCTCAGCTTGATCATGAGCTTCACCGGTGGTGACGATTAATTAACATCACAGGCATTCACTAGAGCCCCTCTGGGGCTCTTTTGCTTTTTGGAGTTGCCATGAATTATGCGCTGCTAAACTTAGCCTCACCCAGCAAGAGCGGTTGCGAATCGGCCTACCAATTTGCCTGCGCGCTGGTTGCCGCCGGCCACCGTGTTTCGCGAATATTTTTTTATGGCGACGGGGTTTATCAAGCTAGCCTTTTACAACAACCGCCCCAAGGCAGTAGCCCCATCCATCAGCGCTGGGTGAAATTTAGCGAGGCCAACAACACCGAACTCGTGGTTTGCATTGCAGCCGCACTTAAACGCGGCATTTGCGATGCACAGGAAGCGGAACGCTACAACTTAGCCACATCTAACTTAGCGCAAGGCTTCAACCTTTCGGGGCTAGGCCAATTGGTAGACGCTACTGTTAACACCGATAGACTCATCACCTTTGGCTAGGCAATGAAAACAACTCTATTTTTATTTCGTCATTCTCCCAGTGCTGGTGATTATGCAAAAGAAGGCCTAGACGCACTCTTGGCAACTGCCGCATTTGAACAGAAAGTGATACCTGTTTTTATCGGCGATGGCGTTTTACAGTTGAATACAGGCATGGCATTAAACAACCTCAACCTGCCCAACATCGAAAAGCAATTAAACGCGCTGCCGCTCTACGACGTTGAAACCTTATACGTGCATAAACCATCCTTTGAACAATTGGGCGTAGCCACACACAGCACCAATATTCACTGGCTAAGCGATGAAGGGTTATGCAATTTACTCGAACAAGCCGATCAGGTACTGACCTTTTAATGACCACATTGCATATTATAAGCAAGTCACTCGCGAACGCAGATATTCAGATCGCATTGCGAGCGGCACAAAAAGAAGATGCCATCATCTTAATCAACGATGCGGTATATGCGTTTGCCAACAAAACACCCATCGATACAAAGGCAAGCGTTTTCGCCCTGGCACCCGATCTTATTGCACGCGGGTTAAATGTCGACAAGCTTCCCTCTCTGGTTGCTCTGATTGATTATGCAGGCTTCGTGGAACTGAGCGAAAGCCACCAGCCCATCGTTAGCTGGTATTAATCATGTACGAAACAGATAAAGATGGTTACCTAGTAAACCTCGACGACTGGAGCCGAGAAACCGCAGAATGGCTAGCGGAACAAGAAAGCTTACAATTGTCCGACGCACATTGGGAAATTATCCACTGCTTGCGAGATTATTTTCAAACCTATGAGCTATCTCCCGCCATGCGGCCACTGGTGAAGTATATTACCGCCACCTTGGGGCCAGAAAAGGGGCGCAGCATTTATCTCATGCAACTTTTCCCAGGAAGTACCGCGAAACTTGCCGCTAAAATTGCCGGACTACCACGCCCTACAAACTGCCTTTGAGATAGATCAACTGACACTATCCAGTTAAACGCTCGCTAGACTATCAAACTAAACCTGCAACCTATTCCTTGACCGCAACCTAGGGCTTTTATTATCCGCATGATTTTTACTTGGGCCATCCATTCCATCAATACTCTAGGCTTTGTTAACACGCGATTATGACGCGAGCCTTTGCCACACCGCCTGATCAGTCCACTTAGGCTTAAAAGCAAGGTACAAGTATACTTAGGCCAACAATCTATACTTATTAATAAAACATCAAATTAGCGTCATCTCCACTCACACAAAAACCGCGTTACTGATACGCACAGACACTGACGAATTTTAGAAATTCACTTGCAACACTTACCCAATAGGCCATAGTCGCCACTTCGGTATTCACACGCAAACAGGTATTCTAGCGTCATGCCAAACTTTTCTGTTCAGACTTATACCGTTCGTAAACATCTGAAAAGCTTATCCGCTATCGAAGCCTCCTTAACGCGCCTGAAAGCAATGGGTGTCAACGCCATAGAGTTGGCGCGCATAAAATGGACGCAAGAGGAAATCGCCACAGTCGCGCGGGTTTCCCAAGCGCTGGAGATGACCGTGGGAAGCAGCCAAAACAGCTTCGACTTTCTCAGCCGGTACGTTGACCAAACCATACAATTTCACCAACAACTCGATTGCCGCTATATTTCGGTGTCCGCGCTACCGATGCGCTGCATAATCGGAAACGAAAAAGCCCTTGCTAAATTTGCCGTCGCACTGAATAGCCTTGGAGAAGTTTATCGACAGCAGGGCTTCAGACTGCTGTTCCATCACCACCACTTCGAGTTTCAGAAGTACGGGCATAAAACCGGCCTAGACATATTGCTCGAACATAGTTCGGCCGAAAATATTGGTTTAACGTTAGATACCTACTGGCTACAGCGTGGTGGAAAAACACCCCATGACACGATACTCGAGTTGTCTGAAAGGGTGGACGTAGTGCATTTACGGGATTATCAAATCCGCTGGAAATATTTAGATCTGCTACCCACGGACGCAGCGCTAGGTGTCGGTCATTTACACTTTGGTAAAATCGTAGAAAGTTGCAAGCACGCCAATGTCGCCTACATGGCCATTGAGCAGGAAACGAAAACACCCTTTGACGATCTCGCCAAAAGTATCCAACACTTAAAGAACCTAGATTACGGCCACCTATTCTAACTGGCGAAGCGAGAAGTCAAAGCTGTTGATATTAGAGCCACAACTGCTAGGCTGGTGACACCTGTAATACTTGGCTTACCTCTGTGTATGAAGTAAGCCCCACCTCTTATTACTCCGTTTCTAGACCAACAAAAGCACTTAACACCTGATGCCAACCCAAGCCCTAATAGAAGAGCCTATTCGCACACCCACATGGAGTGGCGGCGAAATTGATTTACTCAACCTCCTGCTGCCGGGTGTGGTCGGGTTCGCTATCTCACAAGTGCTGTTGGCCATGCTACTCATCGCACTCAGCCCCAAGCAGTCCCTGCAGCAAGGTTTATACAGCCTCTTACTATTAACCCTACTCGGCTTTTTCCTTGCACCCTTTGCCGCCGACGGCCCTTGGAGCATCGTCGCCATTACGTTAATGACCGGTATCCCCGGGGTATTTTGGCTGTTCAGTGCAAGCCTGTTTGATGATCACTTTTCCCTTAAAACTTGGCAAATATCACTGGTACTAATGACCGTTTGCTTGCCACTAGTTGACCTCTTGGCGAGCCAGATAGGCATAATACCGGCGCCTTTCTGGGTAACGATATTAGTTGATGCTCCGGCTGTTTTAGAATTGTTACTGGTAGGCTTAGCCGTGGCCGTGATAGCGCGCAACTGGCGGGTAGATCTGGTCGAATCGCGCCGCGATCTGCGGCTATGGCTTTGCGGAGTCAACGCTGCCTATCTCTTTATTATTCTCATCATGCGCGAAGTGCTTTACGCCTATTTCCCATGGCTAAACTATGCCCAATATGTAATAGCCGCACTGGTGTTACTGATTACCAACGTCATGCTACTGCGACCTAACGCAGGATTATTAACACCCGACAGCCAGCGCTATCGCTTGCCAAGGCCCCACTTGCCACAAAGCGACCACAAACAGTCACCGAAAGCATCCACCGACGACGCGCCCATCCAACAGGACACAAACACACATATTGATCCTATCGACGAAACAACGCTCAGTGAAAATTTTGTAGCTGAAAAGGCGCCAAGGACGAACGAGGCACCGACAGAAGTACCCGCAGAAGTGCTACAACAAATACATGCCCTAATGGACAATGAACACATCTATCAGGATATGGAGCTCACCATGGGTCAGCTGGCCTATCGGTTAAAGTTGCAGGAATATCGTCTGCGAAAAATTATTAACAGCGGTTTAGGTTACCGAAATTTTAATGATTTTTTAAACAGCTACCGAATTAGCGAAGCCGCTCAGCGACTCAGTAATACGAAAGAGGCGAACATCCCTATCACCACCATTGCCTTGGACGTCGGCTTTCGCTCGATCAGCACTTTCAATAAGGCCTTTAAGAGCCATTTTGATACCACGCCCACTGCATTTCGGCGCACTCAGCTTACAACTAGCAACGAGAACTAATGCCGTCAGCCGAGCGTTGTATCCAATTATCTAGCCAACCATCCACCGTCAACGGCCAAGGTAAAACCATGCACATAGTCCGCGGCTGCGCTGGCTAAAAACACCACAGCGCCGCCAAGATCGGACGGATTGCCCCAGCGGCCCGCGGGAATACGGCCGAGAATATCCGTGTTTCGCTTCGGATCATTGCGCAGTTGCTCAGTATTATCCGTAGCCATATAGCCAGGCGCGATAGCGTTAACATTAATACCATGCGCGGCCATTTCATTCGCCATCAACATGGTCAAGCCCTTCACGCCCGATTTACTCGCCGTATAAGAGGCGACTCGAACCCCGCCCTGATAAGACAACATTGAGGCAATATGAATAATTTTCCCGCCACTGCCTTGCTCAATAAAAACTTTTGCCACCGCTTGCGAGAAAAAGAACAGCGTCTTTAGATTGAGATCCATTACCGCGTCCCAATCCTCTTCGCTAAACTCGAGAAAATCATCCCGGCGTATTGTCCCCGCGTTATTCACCAGTATGTCGATACGGCCAAATGCGGCTCTTGCCTGTGCGACAATACCGCCAACACAGTGGCTATCGGTGAGGTCAGCGGTAACCTGCAAATATTTCCTGCCTAGGGCGGTAATGTCTCGCCCGGTTTCAGAAGAATCGCTCACGCCCACACCCACTATGTCCGCACCAGCCTCGGCGAGCGCCAAGGCAATGCCTCGGCCTAGCCCGCGCGAAGCACCAGTGACAATCGCGACTTTTCCGCGCAAATTAAATGCGTCTAAAATCATATTTGCACCCCTATCGCAAGTCACCCGGTTTAAGGTGATCCATGTCGTCGAAGGTTTGGTTTTCCCCCACCATGCCCCAAATAAAAGTGTAATTACTGGTGCCTGCACCTGAGTGAATTGACCAACTTGGCGAGATGACCGCCTGCTCATTGGCAACAACAATGTGGCGCGTCTCATCGGGTCTCCCCATTAAATGAAATACCCGTGATTCATCGGCCATATCAAAGTAGAAATACACTTCCATCCGACGCTCATGGGTATGGCATGGCATGGTATTCCAAATGCTTCCCGGCTCCAGCATGGTTAAGCCCATCACTAATTGACAACTCTGACAGACTGCCGGATGCACATATTGATATATTGTGCGCTTATTAGAGGTTTCAACGCTGCCTAACTTAACCGGATTGGCTTGAGCAATTTCAATTTTTGCGTGTGGGTAACGCTGGTGAGCCGGTGCGCTATTAAAGTAGAACTTTGCTGGCTCATCCGTTGAATCGCTCAAAAGCTGGATGTCTTTTACGCCCATGCCAACATAAAGCCCGTCGCGCTTACCCAGTTCGAAACGAACGCCATCCAACACCACAGCACCTTTGCCGCCCACATTGATAATGCCCGCTTCGCGGCGCTCAAAGAAATACTCAACCCCCATTTCCTTACCGGCTTCCAGTGTCAAACTTTGTTGCACCGGCATAATACCGCCAACCATGATTCGATCCACGTGTGAATAGGTTAGCTTCACCTGGTCGGCAAGGAATAGCGATTCCACTAAAAAGTGCTCACGCAACTGCTCAGACGTGTAGTGCTTTACATCATCGGGGTGATTGGCATAACGAATATTGAGTTCCATACATTTTCTCACTTAACGCTTTAAATATTGGTTTATAGAAACAACCTTTTCGGCTAACGCTCTTCTCTAATCCCATTATAAAAATCAAGAAACAGCGATTTATCGGCATGACTCAGTGTTATCGACCTCGGCCTTCGCTCAGCTTGCGCATAAGGCGAATCAAACCGTTGATACTCAGTTTCAACAAGCGCACCATTGACGATAAAATCACCGCCGAAGCTGAGCTGCATGAGTTTGTGCTTTGATTCATAGCTCAGCTGGCTAGGTGCGAAATTAACAGGGTTACTTTTAATGCGGTTAATGAAGGCAGCGAAACTACCGTCGTTCTGCTCCGTGCTCGCTTCGAACACCCAATAAGTCTCGGCGCCGGGCTGAATCAAATCGACTTGATTAGCGTCGGCGTAGGCCAAATCATTTTTTGCCGTGAATGCAACATACTTATGATCAAGTCGGGCAAAGGCATAGCGGCCATCAATCACTACCTCATCCATTGCATCCTTAGGGAAATGGGCGTGGGTAAAATGCACGATACTTTTTTCCATAAAGCTCGGCTTATCCGGCACCTTGTACATGACCATCACGATATTCTCGTGCTGCACGGCATGGGGCAGTCGACCATTGCCGACCCAATAGCCAGGCGAAGCACTCAGGGCGCCCTTTTCGGCAAGTGATTTCGCGGGATGGGTGGTAAAGATACTGACATCATTGGCCAAGAGTGCGTTCCAAATATGGTGTTGATCGCCATATGAGCCCGGATGATAGGACTGTGCCGTTGCAATCATATAATCTTGCGTGCGATAGGTATAAGTATTGGCTCGCTGGATCGCCACACCATCTGTGGGCAATTCAAGCATTCGACTCACCGTCGGCAACAACCCAGTGCGTCTTAACAAACCAATATTCAGCAATTTTAGATCATGTAAAAACTCATTGGCGAACATGTTGTTATTATCGACATACGCCAGCGTATTACTAATCACCTCCGGATTGGTAAAAGACTCCATCGCCAGCTGCATCATAATTTGCCGGTCGTCCTGACCAACCAGCCCCTCACTTTGCAACTCGATAAGATTCAGACCATTTGATGCCTTAATAATCACATCTGAATCATCAAGGCCAATGGCTTTAATAACCTCGGGGACCTGATATTTTTTAAGATAAGTGAAATTTTGACTCATATTAACGCTGATATCGTACCCATAGCGATCGCCCCAAATCCCGGTAATGACCGGATTCATTGAGGCGTTTTTACCATGAATTTTTTGACGCTCATACATGCGGCCGCTGGTTGAAATAAATGTGCCGCGATAGGACTGACTAGCCACATCATACAACAACAAATCCATGACAATTTTAGCTTTAAGACTAACCTCCTCGTCACCAAAATCTATAAGGTTTGCCAATGGCGCAACGTCTTCGGTGTAATACACCGGCGAATACCACTCGGTAAAACCGTATAACCAGCGTTGCTCTAGCCAAGCCAGCACCCGGGCTCGAGCAATATCCCGGTGCTCTGCGCCACTTTTTCCATCGTTACTAAAGATATCATCGGGCCAAAACTGGCCAATTAAATATTCAGCACTGGCAAAGAGTATTTGGTGATTTTCAGACCAGTAGCACATAGCGTCGGCGCCGGGCTGATCCATCCAGTACTTAAAACCAAGCAAGGACGTTTTCATTCGATCAAGGGCAGCGTCAGGCACTTTGTCCTGATGGTCATACAGAATGCGAATCAACGATGGCAGTCGAAAGTCGGCAGTATCGTAACGGCCATCAATGAACTGGTAAGTTTCTTCTAGCTCGGCGAAATCGAAATCTTCGCCGTGCTGTAACGCATAGAGCGCATCATTTTCACGCTTGGCTAATGCCTGCTCAGGCGCAGCCAGCACCTTCACGATAGCGTTATTACGAATAATATCTGAAACAACCCAGCTGCCGGCAACGAACACCAAAAAAACGAGAAATAACAAACTACTTTTTTTCATTGTTATAGAAACCTCCATTAATGTTCATTCAAACCAATAGCTTCCTCATTTCCGCCAACTCGGCGTCTGACAAGTTATTGTATTCAACCTCTCCCCGCTTAAACTCCAGGTGTTTACGCAGCCGCTCGTGGGTATGCATATCAAGCGGAAAACGGTGGGCAACAATAAATGCCGGTATCAGTAGCAGCAGCGGTAACATAAGCACAATAATCTGGAGTGCAAGAATTACGCTCTCGGGCTGTGCTTGAAAAGCTTCAATATACTTGCCGTCTACCATGCCCCTAACCGGAGGTATGTAACCCGAGATCTGCAGAATAATTCCGACGGTAAAAATACCAATCGCACCAGAGAATTTTCGCATAAAGGTCATGACGCCGCTAAATGAACCAGCGACTCGATAGCCGAATTCCAGCTCGCCAACGTCCGTGACATCGGGGAAAATTGACCATGGCATAACCACACAGCCAACAACACCAAAGCCAATAATGGCGGAAATAACATAGATGCTCATGGCCGGCCAATCTGGTTGATAGAACGCCATGGGCAAGGTACCGAGCAACCAGATAATAATACTAAACTTGTAGACGGTAGATTTTCCGTAACGGTTGGCCAGCATAACAACGGCAGGAATCATAATTATCTGGGCCACCAGCATGGTGCCTATTACCAGATCCGTTTCGCTCTTGCGATCGAGATAGTAGTACATGTAGTACTGAAACACAGCCGCCATCACATCCATCGACAAATAGGCGGTAAAGTAGATGAAAATTAAACTACGGAACGCTTTAACCTTAAAAGGCCGGATAAATGTTGCGATATCAAACTGGCTCTTGGTGTCTGTGACAGGTACTCGTTCATAGGTAAAGAAAAACATAAACAGATAGGGTACGGCAAAGAAAACGGAAAAGATCGCCGCCATAGACAACCAGCCCACCGTTGGGTCGTCAAAGTAATTCACTATCGCCAGCGGTAACACTGCGCCTAGGAGCGAGGCGACCTGTGAGAAAAAGAGCCTAATACCGTTGACGTTGTTACGCTCTTGATAATCGGTACTAATCTCACTGCTCATGGACGAGTATGGCACCAGCGCCACTGTCGCCACGGTGGAAAAGTACAGGTAGGTCAATAACACATAGATAAATTTTTGCGTAACGGAGTCAAAATCCACTGGGTACCAGAGTAAACAAAAAGACGTTATAACACCCACAAAGGTGAGCAGAAAATAAGGTTTTCGGCGCCCCCAGCGAGTGCGAGTATTATCGGTAATGACCCCCATCAGTGGGTCGCTGATGGCATCCCATATTTTTGACAATAGAACAACAGTACCCGCCAGGGCCGGGCTTATCTGCACAACATCGGTAAGAAATCGCAAGTAGAAAAACGCCATTATCACTTGCGAGCCGCCAATAAAAATATCGCCAGTACCGAAAATAATCTTTTCTTTTAACTTAAGTACTGGAATCGAGGACTGCCCCATGGTGACTCCTAGGCTATGCCGCTTCCGAATCAATTAATTTCTTATAATTGATACCGGCAAATAGTAATGAAGCGAGGCCATATTCCCAGTCGTTGCGGCGCGGTGTCAGCTTGTAACCAAGATAAGGGATTAGCTGCAAAGGAATAGTCGGGCCACTGATTAGCGGCATGCTCAACAAACCGTCTTTATATTCCAAACAATCGACAACGGCCCTAAAAGCCCGCAGGGCAGGCTCGCGAAAACGATCGTCGAGGTAACCTTCGCGCAGCCCTTGCAACCAGCCACCGGCGATCAACGCAGTAGCGCTACTTTCGATATAGGTTTTACCGGGTTTATTGAAAACTGTCTCGAAAAAACCGTCTTTGCGTTGGTAGGGTAAAAGCGCCGCCGAGGTTTCCTGAACAATAGCTATAGCCCGCGTTTTTTCGTCACTATTATCTGCAAAATTTTCAATGGCTTTGGGCAAACCGGCAATCACCCAACCATTGCCGCGGCCCCAGAAGAGTTTGTTTTTCGGGTAGCTACAACCCTTGTTCACCCAATAACTGTGGTAGAACAATTTTTCTGTTGGGTCCTGTAAATACTGAGCAAACAAATTAGGTTGTTTGCGAGCAAAATCGTACAATTCTTGGTCGCCTGACGCGCGGCCATACCAGCTAGTAAACACCCCATACATCATCACCGAATCAACCCAAACACTTTTCGGGTAAAGCCAACTTTCGGGGGAGTTACCTAGGTGATTAGGCATATAATCCAGAATTCGCGGGGTGGTTTTCATATAGTTGACGACCCGGTCTACAACTTCCCTATAGCGCACCTCGCCGGTTTTCAGATAAAGCGCGTAGGCGGTAAGCGCTGGGGCGGCAGTGTCGGACTGGTCCACTCGAAAACCGCGCGCAATATGAGCATCCATATAGGCCCGATAAAAATCCAGGTATCTGTCTTCACCCAGCGCCTCATCGAGTAAATACAGTGCGTATGTATAAAGGGCCTCGCCCCACTGCCATTTTAGCTTCGTGGGGTCGAGACGCTTGGTCGACGCGTCGGCCAGTTCAACAACTTTTTCGAACATCACGCTTGTACTCACTCTGTGAATTCCAAGGGGCGCATACCTAAGCCTAACCGGCGCTTTTTGTACGCCTTGGCAGGGGCAAAAGAATGCCTAGAGCCATGGAAGATCCTAACTAACGAAAAGAAGATACATAGCCAAGACTAATCCGCCTGCGCATTCATCACCTGCTAATTTCCGAATTTCATCAGTGTTTCTCGAAAAATGTGTAAATCTATCGATGCTCTGATCGTTATTTGGCCAACTTTGGCAACTTTCGCGTGAAATACTGACCAATATCGATCAATAGCGCTTCGCCCATGACTGTTACAGGCAGGAGACTCGTTTGCCATGCAAACAACGACTGAGCTATACAAATGGAGGTTTATCAAGGCAGGCTTGTGACTCGGCAGTCAAAAGGCAAAATTTGCTGCCGAGGGAGCGCTTATCTCAAATAGGCTGGACTAACCTAGACGGGAAAGGCAAGGAACCTGGGGATACAGCGGCGTGCAAATCCCCCAGCGTCCATCGTGTATCAGTTAACAACAGCAGGATGCAGTACACCAAATGAACCCGCCCTTTTCTTATTTATGTAGTCTGGCATTCAGCTGATCGACCACCTCGGCCCAATCGGCATCCTCATCTATCATGTTCTTCAAGAAAGCGGACTGCGAAGCGTTCCAACAGTCAGCTTGGTACAAGGGCTGATCTGCAGGTAAAGGTCCAGTGGTTTTAATGAACTGTTCAATCGCCTTATCTGAGCTTTCCAAACCAAGTTGATCAAATAATGCGGTGATAGAATGTTGCGGTAATTGCATAACGTTTACCCTCCTTAAACTCACAAAGACTCGCCAAAACTCACCAAAAGTATGGCGCTGGACACAGTCTAACGTCGAATCAGCTGAGAACCAACTGAGGCAAGGATGACGACAAGGGGCCACTAAATTCTACAGTTCCTAAAAAACGCGCGGCTACCGGCATATCAAATCGGCTAACTAGATTTAGCCACGCCTACATGACTCGCTTAATAAAAGCTATGACGAGAAGTGCACAATGATTTCTCGGCGCTGCCGGCCGTGGCGATGTTCCCATAAATACACGCCTTGCCAAACGCCCAGAGCCAGCTGACCATCAATGATGGGAATACCGATACTCACGGCGGTTAACATGGCATTAATGTGTGCAGGCATGTCATCCGCCCCTTCGAGGGTATGGCTGTATAGGGCATCGCCCTCGGGCACCAAACGGTTTAACCAAGCTTCCAAATCGCGCTGAGCACTTATATCGTAATTTTCCTGCACCAATAAACTCGCAGACGTATGGCGAATAAAGAGCGTGCACAAACCATCACCGGAACAATTATCGGCAACAAGTTGGTTTATCTCGCGAGTAATAGCCATCAACCCTTGACCACTCGTTTCAATGACAACCTTAGCAATCATAACCAGCCCCACCTAACAGTTGTGGGACAATAAATACACGGAAGCATCATTGATTACAATGATGCTGAAGATATTCGCGCCGCTCAGTACTTGGGGATGAGTAACAAGTGGTTGCGACCCCAAGCTCGCAATCAAACTATTAAAGATTAGTAGATTTTATAGGTGCCATGATCGACGTACCAATACTCATAGCTACCACCTGAAGCACTGCTCCAATTGTTAATATTAAAGTAACCACTACCACTGCCGTTTCCACGTACAACATAGACCTTCACCGCCAACTTGTTGCGGTACCAATCCAACGCTTGGCCGCTGCTAACAACTTCTGGATTGCCGTTGTAGCCACGGGCAAAAAACGCATAATTGTTACCGAACACCTTTGCTTTTCCGGCGGAGTCTACGCAGGCCGCCGTCGCTTCATCCACTGCAATACCCTTCACATTGCTGTAACTTATGCCCCAATCTTTAGTGGCTCGCGCCATAAAGGTAAGAAACCGACCTTCCCGGTCGCGTTGACTAAAATGCGTGTCAGTCACAGTGTTGGTCATGTATTGAGGTTCCCAGAAGCTATTACGCTTTAACGTTACGCTGCTGTCATATGGATTGGCCAGCGCCTCGCTAGAAATAGCGCCAGTATTTTGCGCCGTGTAATCAATACCGCCAAGAACATGCATACCCGCAGACGTACCGCCAACGGGCGCTTTTTTGGTGTTCATCACGTAGTTCACCGCCGATTCAAGCTTGGTGCCATCCCATAGCGAGTAGTAACTCCATTGATCACCACCGGTAATAAACACCATCTCGGCTTCTTTGATCCAGTTTTCAATAGTGGTGTTGTTCGCATCGGCTTTTGACTCAATTAATATGGTGCGCACAGAGTCAACGCCGCCTAAGCCATAAATATAATCGTTGTAGCTAGTCGTACTGCCCGAGGTGCGCAATACCACAACATCGCCACCGCCCGCATTCGTTATCATCCAAGAAAAGGCAGCATCTACATCGGTGCCGCCGCCCATAAGGCAAGTGCCGCGATTGACACTTTTATTGACATTGCTGGCGTTGCCAGTGATGGCTGTTTGGTATGCCTGCGCATAAACGCTACACAGACATAATATCGCTATTGATACAATATTTGATCGAATTGTGCTCATAGAAAAGCTCCACAGAAAATTGTGACCGTGGGTAAACTCAGGAGGATCGGCAACTGATTTGCAACCTGCACGGACACTTAGCCCGCATTATCGCCGAACAGACTACAACCTATAGTAACCCGCGTTTCTCATTATTGTTGTTCGCAGCGAGTACCCACCTGCAGTCAATGCCGGAAATTGCCGTATTGCGCGATTTCTGCACTAATGCGCCGATAGTGGAGCGCTTCGCGTTTCACTGGCAAGCTGAGCAGGCTTACCAAGGCCCTATTCTGTAAGGGAAGGTCGCTTTAGTGAAAGCCGGCCTTTACTAAGCCACCCCGAAACCCGTTATAGCAGCTCCAGCGGATGCGTTTGCGACCATGGGTAGGTATCGCCAAAGCGGAGGATAAGCATTAATAGATCAGCCAATGTGGGATATAATTCGCCTTTTACCCAAGGTTTAGACGTCCATGGCTATACACCAAGTTGCTCCAGAGTCTTACGAGCAACAACTCGATCACAAGCTCGCCCTACTAAAACGACAATTCGCCACGCTATGCTTGCCGGAGATAGACGTGTATACCTCGCCTTCCAGCCACTATCGCCAACGTGCAGAATTCAAAATTTGGCAGGAAAATGGGCGAGCAAACTACGCCATGTACGAGCCAGGGGAATACAAAAAGCCCTATGTAATTAGCGACTTTCTGGTGGGTTCTGAACGCATTAACCAATTGATGCCGGCATTACTTGACGCCGTCAATAGCAACGAAACTCTGCGCAAGCGTTTATTTCAGGTTGAGTTTCTGACCACCAAAAGTGGCGAAGCGCTAATCACCTTGATTTACCACCGTCCACTAGACGACGAGTGGCAAGGGCTAGCCCAGCAATTAAAAGCCCAGTTAAAGGTCGACATTATTGGCCGCTCGCGCAAGCAAAAGCTGCTACTTGATCGAGATTTTGTTATCGAAAAGTTACAAGTAGACGGTTCAGAGCTGATCTACAAACAAGTGGAAGGCAGCTTTACCCAGCCCAATGCCCACGTGTGTGAAAAAATGTTGAGCTGGGCCAACAAGCATACCCACAATGCCAAAGGCGACCTGCTCGAGCTCTATTGCGGCAATGGCAATTTCACCGTGCCCCTATCCCGTCATTTTAGCAAAGTGCTGGCCACGGAAATTTCCAAGACCTCAGTCGAGGCGGCAAAATTCAACTTTGCCCAAAATGGAATTGAGAATGTGGAAATCGCCCGCATGTCGAGCGAAGAGTTCACCCAAGCTATGGACCACGTCAGGCCTTTCAGGCGCTTAAGCCATATCGATCTAAGTAGTTATCAGTTTTCCAGCATTTTTGTCGACCCACCGAGAGCCGGGCTGGATGACGACACACTAAGCTTAAGCCAACGCTTCGATAATATCATTTACGTATCCTGCAACCCCGATACGCTATTTGACAATTTAACCAAACTATCGGCCACGCACCTGATTGAGCACTTTGCGGTGTTTGACCAATTCCCCTACACCCACCACCTGGAGTGTGGTGTTATTTTACGTCGCCGTTAATCTGATAGCTAACCAAGGTTTTTGCAGACGCCAGCACAAAATCTTTGTACTTGGCTTCTGAATTGAGGCGGTCTTTTTCTAGCCGCTTTTGATCCGCCTTAGACAGGGCCTGCCAGTCAGCCATGCGCGGAATATGTAGCGTCTCATCGGTCAACTTATACAGTGCCGCGTGCTCTTGCCGCGCCGGCGCACCCTGACCTAGCACATCGAGCAGCGCGGTAATTCTAACCGCGGCCTCGGTATGGCTGAGCTGATCATCCAATACGCCCTGCGCCAGTATCCGAATACTGGCCACGCGCTTTTCTTTCTGATCGAGCACAAAGGCATCCAACTCTGCCAATTTCTCGCCTTGCTCACGCTGCTGCTTTTTTACTTGCAACAAGAGATAAGCGGCATAAGCTGCCAAGCCCAAAACAATAACAACGGCCACTACCAACAAAACCATCATGTCTACATACCTATTTCACATTTTTTATTTACAGCTCGGCGGTATCGGCGTCCGCCACATACTCGCCCTCTAGGTCATCTTCTGCCTCACCGATTAATACCTGATCAGCATTATCCAAAGCGGCATTCACTAAATCACCTTTCAACTGTTTCTTGGTTTTAGCGCCTAGCTTGCGGATGTCTTCCGCCCGCTTAATGAGGTTACCCTTACCGGCTTTCAATCGGTTTCTAGCCAGGTCATAAGCTTCCTGAGTGCGCCCTAACGCCTTGCCGATATCATCAAAAGACTCCAGCATACGCACGAACTGGTCGTATAAAGCACCTGCTTGCGCCGCTATTTTTTCAGCATTTTTGTTTTGCTTCTCGTAGCGCCAAATGTTTTCCACGGTACGCAAGGTTGCCAATAACGTGGTTGGGCTGACCAGAATAATATGCTTGTCGTAGGCGTCCTTAAACAGCGCTGCATCCTCTTGTAGGGCCAACATAAAGGCGGCTTCGATGGGCACAAATATGAAAACGAAATCCAGCGTTCTAACGCCTTTGAGGTTTTCATAATCTTTAAAACTGAGGCCATTAATATGGTTGCGCAAGGATTGAATATGGGCGCGTAGATATTGAGCGCGGTGGATCTCGTTGTCGGCACTGCAAAAGCGCTCATAGTCTACCAGGCTGACTTTCGCATCGATGATAATATCTTTATTTTCCGGCAGCCGAACAATAACATCGGGGTTTCTACGAGAGCCTGAATCCGTTTTGAGGCTCACTTGAGTTTCGTATTCGCGTCCCTTTTGTAAGCCTGACTCTTCGAGCAAACGTTCAAGAACAACCTCGCCCCAATTGCCCTGAATTTTGCTGTCGCCCTTGAGCGCATTAGTCAAATTTATAGCATCTTGACTAATTTTCTGGGTTTGCTTTTGCAGTTCTGTGATCTGGCCAACGAGGCGATTTCTGTCCGCCGTTTCCTGCCCGTACACATCATCCACACGCTTTCTAAAATCACCTAATTGTTGCCGCAGAGGCGACAGAGTTAACTCTAAGGATTCCTTACTCTGTAAGCTAAAACGTTGCTGCTTGTCGTCGAAAATGCGATTGGCCGTATTTTCGAACTCTTTCATCATGGATTGTTTAGCGTCGGCTAACAGCGCCAGCTGCTCGGCCATCCGCTGCTGTTGCTGCTCGAGTTGAGTGCTTAAGCGGGCGTTCTCTTCCTTGGCTTGATGCGCAAGCTGCTGATAATCAATGGCCTGCTTTTTAACATCTTCAAACGCTTCGAGTTTCTGAGTCGCTACCGCATGCTGTTGCTGCAAACTATTCAATTCGGATCTGGCTTGATTAAACTTTGCCTCAAGCGCCTCTTTTTCTTGCGCTAAACGCGCCAGCTCTCGGTTGGCAAAATTCAAATCAGACTGCAAGCTATGCGCCTTAAGAGAATGTTCGGCATCCAGTTGTTGCATAAGGTTTTGCTGCTGTTCTCTTTCGCGCAGCTGCCGACGCGCCAAAAGCCACCAAACCAAGGGAAGTAGTAGGAGTGCACTGAGCAAGAAACCAAGGGCAAAACCGAGACTATGTGCTGCATTTATGATCAATACCGAACTCCATTATTTTCCCATTAAAAATGCTCTCTAGAGCCGTCTTGAAGCGTTTGTTATGATGCCTTACTTTTGAAAACTGACTCGATCACACCTTGTCACTCTTTGGCCTGACACTATGACCCCAAGCACACAAAGCCTGCCCCCCTCACTCAGTAAAAAAATTACCGACTTGTGCGCAAAGGGTTACATTCACTACGACGCCAAGGATTACGAATTAGCACTTCGCACATTCTATCAAGCTTGGGTGTTAGTTCCCAAGCCGCAAACTCAATTTGCCGAAGCTGGCTGGATACTCACTGCCCTGTGCGACGCCTATTTCAGGTTAGCCCGCCTACCCCAAGCCTTAGAGGCGGCTAACTCTGCCCTATTTTGCCCCAAGGCGGAACAGAACAATTTTGTCCTGTTTAGGAAGGGCCAAATACTGTTCGATCAAGGTGAGGTCGCTAAAGCGAGAGCCATCTTGCACAAGGCTTACAGCCACGGCGGCGCTAGTTTATTTGATCAAGAAACCAGCAAATATATCGAGGCGATTAGCGACCTGATTAACTGAAATAGAACTTAGAACATTTATAACTCATAGTTTTAAGCAGAAACGTCCACCTGTGCTAAATTTAGAGTCAGCGCCGTTTGGATTAACCACCCAAGCGCGAGTTGAGACCATCATTAGGAATGCACAATGAAAAACCTATTTATCGCACTTAGCCTTACTGGCAGCTTAATTTTTGCACAGGCCGCACTTTCTTGCTCTCGGCCAACAGCGCCTGAAATTCCAGACCCAGCCACGGCTGTGACCCCGCAAATGATTAAAGCCAAAAATGACGTCCAAGCCTACGTCGACCAGGCCGAGAAGTATTTAAAGTGCAATATCAGCACCGCTCAGCACAACTCGACGGTGGACGAGATGAAAGCCGTGGCAGAAAAATTCAACCAAGCCGTGAGGGACTATAAAGCCCGCATGGCCGGTTAATCGGTTAGCGCAAGCGAGCGTCTTGCCGCTTGCGCTTTTATCCAACGTCTTTTGTCTTTATGACACCCTAATCAACCCGCCAACGCTCAATCCTATAGCCACTCGCCGCTCCAATCGTTAAATACCGCCTGCCCGCCTCGGCCTTCAATACTGGGCACACTGTCTTCAAAGCCCTTACGCCAAGCTTCGCTTGTACCGCTTTTAGGTCGCTAAACATTGTTAGCCAATCGAGTATCGCCAGCGTTGGAAACATCAGCCTTAGCCTACCCTGCGCATGCAGGTTCACCGCTTGATTGGGCTTATACCATTGCGCCGAAACGATTTCACGACCGTCGCATTGAATGGCTTTAGGCTCTAAGGCGGCGACATAAAAACGGGTCAGGTAACGCTTTTTGAGAAACGTCGGTGCTCGCCACTCACCGAGGAATTGAAGCTCGTCCAGTGCGACCGATAACGGACTTCTGTGGCACACCTCTTCGTTAAATTCGCGCAGGGCGGCGCGTTTAAAGGTACTGTGGTCAGACGCCTGAGCGTCGCCATCGGCCGGCTCCAGAGCACCGCCGGGAAATACGTGATGGCCTGGCGCCAAGCTCAAACCTTCGGCGCGCTTAGCTAATAAAACCTCATAGCCCTGATGATCAGCACTAGCGCGCAGCGCGATTAAACAAGCCGAGGGTTGCCATTGATCCAACATATAGCGTCCTATAAAAACCTATGAATGGGGAAAGAAAAAATACCCTATCACTACCCTGCCCCCTTAAAGCGCCATATAGCATAAGTACAACTCGCATCAGCTTAAGCTAAATTCACTCAACCAAATGCGCCTCAAAGCAGTAAACTGTGCGCAACTCTTAAAACAGCTAGGAAGCACCTGTGTTCAATTTAGAGGCTGTAACACCCTACTTAAATTCAGGAACCCTGATCCTAACCCCGAACAATCGATTAAAAAACAAACTGCTGCTGGCCTTCGGCAAACAGCAAGGCGCTGCTGACCTCTGGCGAACACCCAAGGTTCAAAGCCTGAACGAATGGTTAACTGAACGCTGGCAGCACTATCAAAATCTCGATGACCTAAGGCACTTGCGGGTCGTCGCCAGCCCGATGGTAACTCGACAACTTTGGACCGCATGCCTAGAGGCCAGCGCAAACACTAATCCGCTGGTGCACCCTAGGCTCTTGGTCGAGCAGCTCGATCAAGCCTACAGCTATTTAAAATTATGGCGAGTAACGCCACAACAGTGGCAGGCCTATGGCAGCGACGCGGATAGGGTTAGGTTACAAGCGTGGATAGACCGCTTCGAAACCCATCTAGCCAGCCTAGGGCTGATGACAGAAGCGCAAAAACTGACCCTGCTGGCCGAGACATTAGAACAGCAGGCCGATGCCTTGGAGCAACGAGATAGTAATGCCAAGCCCACCGTTTGCCTACTGAACTTCGATACCTTAAGCCCGTTGCACGAAACCCTTTTGGCACGGAGCTTCAGTGCGCTAGAGCGCGTCAATAGCAACCAACAGCCGGCGCCGCACAGCAGCCGCACCGAATGTACAGATCCGGCGCAAGAGATGTGGGCAGCCGCGCGCTGGGCCAAAAACCATTTTAAGCAAAACCTTCACCAATCCATTGCCATTATCGACCCCAACCTCGGCCGCAACCGGGCACGGCTGGAGCGCGTTCTGGCAAGAGAGCTGGAGCCTAGCCACCACTTGCCCACTAGCCCGCGCTTTACCATGCCGTTTAACTTTTCCGCTGGCACCCCTTTGGCGCTCTGCCCCATCGTGCTCGACGCCATCAACACCCTGAACTGGCATCAAAGCAAAAGCCCAGAAGACGCCAACTATTGGCTCAACAGCCCCTTCATTGGTCATGCAGAAGATCGAGATCTACGCCACTGGCTAATGACCCAGATACTAAAGAAAACCCGCCCAGAAATAACCCTGACCGCTGTCTCCCAATTGCTTAACGCCGCCGGCGAGCAGAGCGACCTTTGCACGAGTGAAGCCCTAACCCTGTGGCAAGACGGCATCGGCCAATTGCAGCGTTGGCCAGCCAGCCAATCGGGCAAAGCCTGGGCCAGTACCATCCTCAGCAGCCTGAATCATTTCAACTGGCCGGGCCCTAGACGCCTCGATTCAGAGGAGCATCAACAAGTAAAACAATTTCTTAGCCTACTCGAACAGCTCGCGGAGGCCGATTGGCTGAACAAACCCTTAACCCGCGCCGATATGATGGGCTGGCTAAAAGAGCTGACCAGCCGGCAACCCTTTCAACCGCAAACACCGGAATCACCACTGCAAATTCTCGGCACACTGGAATCTGGCGGCCTCGCCTTTGACCGCATTTGGGTACTCGGCATGGATGACAGCCAGTGGCCACCGGCGCCCAACCCCAACCCGTTGATTCCAGCCCTGCTGCAACGGGAGCTCAACATGCCCCACGCCAGCGCCGAGAGAGAGCTCGCCTTTTGCCAAAGTTTAACCAACAACTATTTGCATGCGGCCAAAGAAGTGGTGTTCAGCCACGCCAAGCGCGATGGCGACAGGGAGCTAACCGTCAGCCCTCTGATCGCCCATCTACCCCTAAGCCAACAGGAGCAGGCATCGGCGCCAGGTTTTACCGCGCCGACATTCGAGTGGCTGCAAACACTCGCCGCGCCTCCTGTGAGCGCGCGCGAGCTGAACCACTTGCGCGGCGGCAGCGGCATGCTGCAAAAACAATCGCGCTGCCCTCTGGCCGCATTCATGGAATTGAGACTGTTCGCCAAGCGCCCAGACCCAGCCAGCCCTGGTTTAACGGCGCTGGCGCGCGGCAATATATTGCATCAAGCGCTGTTCTATTTTTGGCAGGCCAAGCCGGACTTGTCGGCCTTAACGCAAGAGGCCATAGACCAGCAGCTATTGGCCGCGGTGGACGCCGCTCTCAATGAAATCAACGTCGAGCGGCAAGCCAGATATCTAGCCAACGAGAAGGCCCGGTTAGTCAGGCTATTGCGCCCTTGGATAGGATTCGAACAGCAGCGCCCTCACTTCGACATCCACAGCCTAGAGCAAGGTCTGAGCCTTACCTTAGGCCAACTGCCGCTACAACTTAGGCTCGATCGGATTGATTCGATCGATGGCCAATGGCTGCTTATCGACTACAAAAGCGGCGCCACGGACCCAAAAAAATGGCTCGGCAGTCGACCGGAAGAACCGCAACTGCCGCTTTATGCCATAGCCCTAACAGACCGACACGAACCGGTGGCCGGCATCGCCTTTGCCGAACTCCGGCAAAAGGATCAAAAGCTATTAGGCATTGCCAAAACGCCCTTCTGCCCCGGCATAATGTTGCCAGACGCCAAGAGCGTGGGCTTTGCCGATTGGCCGACATTGGTTAATCACTGGCGCGAAAGCCTGCTCAATTTAGCCGAAGAGCTGATGACCGGTGTCACACCTTTACAGTTCAGTAGCCCGCAAAGCGAAGCCTACCTAGCCCATTTAAGTCCGCTACTCAGGCAGGCTGAGCAAACCTCACTGGCCCAGTACTTTCCCGTTAGCGAGGCGAGCTCATGAACCAGACACAACCGATAGATGCCAAGGTTCGCGCCCGCGCCCTCGATCCCACTGCCTCTTTCGCCGTCACCGCACCGGCCGGCTCGGGCAAAACCGGCCTGCTCACTCAGCGGGTTCTGCGCCTCCTGCACATTTGCGACAACCCCGAAGAAGTACTCGCCATCACCTTCACGCGCAAGGCCGCAGGTGAAATGCGCGAGCGCATTACTCAAGCGCTGAATCAGGCCCAGCACCACGCCTGCCCGGAAAATCCCCACGATGCAAAAACCTGGCAGCTAGCCAAAGCGGTGTTAGAGCGCGACCAACAGCTCGGCTGGCAGTTGATTCAATCGCCGAACCGGCTGCGCATCCAAACCATCGATGGCCTATCGCGCCAACTGGCCAAGCAGTTGCCCTTTGACTCGGGCATGGGCAGCCTGCCGGAGCCCAGCGACCAACCGGAGCCGCTGTACCGCGCCGCGGTCTTGTCGCTGTTTCAAAAGCTTGAATCGGACGACCCCATCGCCGACGATATCGCTCTTATTTTGAGCGAGCTAGACAACCGTTACGACACCTTTGAAGCGCTGCTATTGTCGCTGTTACGCCAGCGCGACCAATGGCTCGGGCTTACCCTTGCCATGCGCAACGCCGAGGCAAAACCCTACTTAGAGAAAAGCCTACAATCCTTAATTATCAATGAGTTAGAAGCATCTTTTAAGGTGCTCTTACAACACGAACTTAGCCTTTGCGAGTTGGCTCGCTACGCCGCCGCCAACCTGCTGGCAGAGCAGAAAAGCGACCCCCTAACCGAGCTGGCCGAGCTCAATCAACTGGCCTGGGACGTCAGCTCCGGCGCCGCCATCAACCAACAGCTTGCAACAACCAAAGCCTTGCTGAATTTACTGCTGACCAAAGATGGCGGCTGGCGCAAGCGGCTCGACAAGAACATGGGATTTCCACCCGAGCGCGCACCCGACATATCGAAACAAGAGGCCAAGGCATGGAAGGAGCGCCTAAGTGCGTTAATCGAGCAATTCACCGCCACAGAGGGACTACTGGAGCGTTTTCGAGGGCTCCGGGCCTTGCCGCAAGCCACCTACAGCGACGCCGAATGGCAGCTGCTGGACGCACTGACGCGCTTACTGCCCTATTTAGCGGCAGAGTTAACCGTGGTATTTAGCCGCGAGGGCTGCAGTGATTTCATCGACACGGCACAAGCAGCGCTCACCGCGCTGGGTAACTTCGACGAGCCTTCGGAGCTGGCGCTAAAGCTCGACTACCACATCAAGCACATCTTGATCGACGAATTTCAAGACACCTCCGTACCGCAGCGGCGCTTGATTGAGCTACTTACCGCGGGCTGGGAACCAGAGGATGGCCGCACGCTATTTATCGTCGGCGACGGCATGCAGTCTTGTTACGGTTTTCGCAATGCCAAGGTAGGTATTTTCCTGCAGGCGCGCAGCCAAGGCATCGGCAACATCAGGCTCGAACCGCTCGATCTGGTGGTCAACTTCCGCAGCCAACAAGGTGTGGTGGATTGGGTTAACGCGCAGTTTGCTCAGGCCTTCCCCCTGCAAGATGACATTACCCGCGGCAACGTTGCCTACTACCCGAGCCAAGCCATTAAGCCAGCACTGGGCCTTGCCGGTGCCCAGCTCACCCTACTCGCGAAAGCCGAGCCGTCCGCAGCCAGTCAGGTCGATTCCACTGCTAGCCAAGACCACACCAGTGCCCGGCAAGATCCGAATGTAACAATGGAGATTGATGTAGACCTCGGCCAAGCCGAAGCCGAACACATCCTCGCGCTGATTCAACGCCTGAAAGGCGAGTGCCCGACCGACTCTATCGCCCTACTAGCCCGCACCCGCAGCCACCTGCGCGAGACCCTGCGACAATTGGACTTGGCGGGCATTCGCTATCAAGCGTCGGAGTTAGATAACCTCGCCGGGCGCATGGCGGTGCAGGATTTGCAAACCTTGCTCAGAGCCCTGTTAGATCCAACCGACCGCATCAGCTGGCTCGGCATCCTGCGCGCACCTTGGTGTGGGTTAGATAACGGCGATTTATTAGCCCTAGTGCAACACCCTGCAGCGCCGCTGATGGCCGATGGTCAAGCCTGCATCTGGCAACAAATGCAGGACCACAGCCAGATCGAGGCTTTATCCGATGCCGGCCGGCAAGCGCTCGCCCGCACCGTCGCGGTATTGCAACAAAGCCTGGAGCAACGGGCGCGCAAACCCCTGCGCGACTGGCTGGAAGGCTGCTGGCTCGCGCTGGGTGGTCAAGCCAGCCTGATCGAAGCCAGCGATATCGCCAACTGCCAGACCTTTCTCGACTTACTCGAAGCCCACAGCCACGGCGGCCAAGTGCGCCACTGGCAAACCTTCGAAGAAGCGGTCGCCCGATTATACGCGGCGCCAGCGCCCCATGCAGACCCGCTCTTGCAGGTGATGACCATCCACAAGTCCAAGGGCTTAGAGTTTGACCACGTGATCATTCCGGGCCTGCATAAGCGCCCGCGCGCCGACAGCCGGGAACTGCTGGTATGGCTGGATCAGATTGACGCACAAGGCGAACAGCAAATTCTACTCAGCCCGCTCAGCAATTTTGAAACCAGTGAGCTGTACAGTTATATCCAAGGTGAAAAATCAGCCCGCACCCGAACCGAAGCCACGCGCCTATTTTACGTGGGCGCCACCCGCGCCATTAAGCAGCTGCACCTGTTCGCCTGTGTAAACCAAAAAGGTGGCGAACTGGTTGCCCCCAGCAGCAGCTCGCTATTGGCCAGTATTTGGGACGGAGTAAGAGACCAAGCCAAGCTGCGATTTATTCAACCGAAAGCCAGCCAGCACCGCAGCCAAGACCAAACACAGGGTTGGATTCGGCGCCTGCCCGGTCACTGGCAATTGCCGCAAGCAGAAACATCAACACCACTGGCGGATTATCGAGGCCGCAGCCAAGCCGCCGAGCAAACCCGCACAGCCGCACACGAGCTAGGCCAATCAGGCGATCTGTTTGCCGAGCCAAACCCGGCAATGGACCAAGAAGATTTAAACAGGCCCGATCTAAACCAATTATTCGAGGCCGATAGCCGCGCCATCGGGACACTCCTGCATAGCGCCATTCAAGCGTTTACCGAGGCGGGACAAATCCCGAGCAGCGCCAATATCGCACCGAGGCTAAAGCGCTGGCAGCTACACCTAAAGCAAGCCGGGGTTGCAGATCCAGCGCGAGGCGCTGAGCTGATTCAAACCGCGCTGTTGTCGATGGCGGCGAGCGACAAAGGCCGCTGGCTGCTGGATCACAGCCACACAGACAGCGCCTGCGAATTAGACCTGTGGGCCAGCGGCGGCAAAGATCCTGCCGGCCAATCTCAGCCCAAGCTTTGGGTTATAGACCGCACCTTTATCGATCAAGGCGTGCGTTGGGTGGTGGATTATAAAAGCGCCAAACCTGCAGCTGATCAAAGCATGGCGAGCTTCCTCGCCGAGCAAACGGCCATGCACCAAGCGCAGCTACAAAACTATGTGCGCCTGGTCAAAAAACTCGGGCCAGAGCCGGTGCGGAGTGCGCTGTATTTCCCCCTGTGCGACCAGTTTGCACCGCTGACAATGGAATAAAATCGGGTTTTGCACCTAAGTTTGTTAATTTTGTGCCAAAACCTTGCCAAGGCAGCCCCAAAACCCAGTAGAATGGCGCACCGCTAAACAATCGAAGTAGAGACTGTTGTTCCATGACAAACCGCGCAGTAGATGATTTAAACGTCGTATCGCAAGAGATATTAATTTCCCCCGATGCCCTGAAAACCGAGCTACCGCTGACCGACGCTGCGTTAAAGTCTGTCACCGAGGGCCGCCAAACCATCCGCAATATTCTCGATCGTAAAGATCACCGCGTGTTTGTGGTTATTGGCCCCTGCTCTATTCACGACGTCGAAGCCGCCAAGGACTATGCCCGGCGCTTGAAAGTGTTAGCCGAGGAAGTGTCGGATACCCTCTATATCGTCATGCGTGTCTATTTCGAAAAGCCCCGCACCACCGTGGGCTGGAAAGGTTTAATCAACGACCCCTACCTGAATGACTCCTTTAAGATTCAGGAGGGTTTACACATTGGCCGGCAGTTGCTGCTCGATATCGCCGAACTCGGGTTGCCCACCGCCACCGAAGCGCTAGACCCCATTTCACCCCAGTACCTGCAGGATTTGATCGCTTGGTCAGCCATCGGCGCGCGCACCACGGAATCGCAAACACACCGGGAAATGGCCAGTGGCCTGTCTTCCTCTGTCGGCTTTAAGAATGGCACCGATGGCTCCTTAACCGTCGCCATCAACGCCCTGCAGTCGGTTGCCAACCCGCACCGCTTTCTAGGTATCAACGAGCAGGGTCAAGTATCGATCATCCACACCGCGGGCAACCCCTACGGCCACGTGGTATTGCGCGGCGGCAACGACAAGCCCAACTACGACTCGGTCAGCGTCGCCATGTGCGAGAAAGAGCTCAGCGCCGCGAAAATACCGGCCAATATCATGGTCGACTGCAGCCACGCTAACTCCAACAAGAAACACGAACTGCAAATATTGGTATTGGATAACATCGCCAACCAAATCGTCGAAGGCAATAAGTCGATCATTGGCGTAATGGTGGAAAGTAACATTGGCGCCGGCAATCAAAAGATGACTGCCGATAAAGCCGACCTGAAATACGGAGTATCGATTACCGATGCCTGTATCGACTGGGAATCTACCGAAGCTTGCCTGCGCTCCATGCACGCCAAGCTAAAAGACGTATTGCCCAAGCGCTGAGTTCGTTTCAGCGAATACAAAAAAAGCGAGCATCTAGCTCGCCTTTTTATTTGCAGCTGACAAGGCTTAGTCGTAATAAGCGTTGCTCTTATCGCTGTGATCGGTCATATCGCGCACGCCTTTTAACGCCGGCACGCGCTCTATTAGCGTTTTCTCAACACCCTCTTTCAGGGTTACGTCTACTGCACTACAGCCCTGACAACCACCACCGAACTTCAATACGGCGTACATATCTTCGGTAATGTGCGACAAGCTCACCACACCACCGTGTGAAGCCAAACCGGGATTCACCTCGTTAAATAACACGTAATTGATCTTGTCTTCGATCGGGCTGTCATCGTTAATTTTAGGCATTTTTGAGTTAGGCGCGCGAATGGTGAGCTGGCCGCCCATCTTATCGGCGGCGTAATCCACCTTCGCCTCATCCAAATAGGGCAGCGACTTCTCTTCGAAATAGGCGTTAAAACCTTCGTAATTGACCTCGACATCGGCATCGCGATCGTCGCCCGGGCGCGAATAGGCGATACAGGTCTCTGCCTGCGGCGTGCCGGGGCTGGAGACAAACATGCGAATTGCAATACCGGGGGTATTTTGCTTTTCGAGCAATTCTTGCAAATACTTTTGAGCGGACTCTGTAATCGTAACGTTAACCATCGGTTTGTAATGCCTTCGCTGGTAATTACCTGATTGAAACACTCGGGTATTCTAATCAATCGCGCCGCAAAGCAAAACAAACATTTGAAATTCTTCGTGAAACAGGATTAATCACCCTTTAACGCCCCACTTTTGCGGATTTCTGATAGAATCGCCAACCTACATCAAAATGTTTTGATATAGATTGCATCAATAGCCTTATCGGATAGCCCATGTCTTTATCTCGCAGCGCCCTACTGAAACAAGCCATCGCCCAACGTATCCTGATTCTGGATGGTGGCATGGGCACCTTGATCCAAACCCACAAACTGCAAGAAGCCGATTACCGGGGCGAGCGCTTTGCCGACTACCATCAGGATATTGGCGGCAACAACGACCTTTTGACGCTGACCCAACCGCATATCATCGCCGATATTCACGCCGCCTACTTTGAGGCTGGCGCCGATATCGTCGAAACCAACACCTTTAATGCCACCCAAGTGTCTCAAGCCGACTACGACATGCAGTCGCTGGCTTGGGAGCTGAACCACGCCTCGGCGGCGCTGGCGCGCAAGGTGGCCGATGAGTTTACCGCCCGCACGCCGCACAAACCGCGCTTTGTCGCCGGCGTGCTAGGCCCAACCTCGCGCACCTGCTCTATCTCGCCCGACGTCAACGACCCAGGCGCGCGCAACATCACCTTCGACGAGCTAGTGACTAACTACCTAGAAGCCACAGACGGCTTGGTTAAAGGTGGCGCCGATATCATCTTGATCGAAACCATCTTCGATACCTTAAACGCCAAGGCAGCGGTATTTGCGGTAAAAACCTACTTCGATCGCGAGGCCATCGAGCTGCCCATCATGATCTCGGGCACCATCACCGATGCCTCTGGCCGCACCCTTTCAGGCCAGACCACGGAAGCCTTCTATAACTCTCTCGCCCACGCCAAGCCCTTATCGATTGGCTTGAACTGCGCCTTGGGTGCGAAGGAGCTGCGCCCCTATGTTAAAGAACTGTCGCGCATCGCCAACTGTTATGTCTCCGCCCACCCAAATGCCGGCTTGCCGAATGAGTTTGGCGAATACGATGAAACCCCAGACGAGATGGTGGCGGTGGTTGAAGAATTCGCCGAAAGCGGCTTCGTCAACATCATTGGCGGCTGCTGTGGCACCACCCCTGGCCATATCCGCGCCATTGCCAATGCCATGGCTAAACATCCGCCGCGCCAGATTCCCGAGATAGAGCCAGCCTGCCGGCTCTCGGGTTTAGAGCCCTTCAACATCACCAAAGATTCGCTCTTCGTTAACGTGGGCGAGCGCTGTAACGTCACGGGCTCGGCCAAGTTCAAGCGTTTGATTATCAACGAAAACTACGCCGAGGCCTTGGAAGTTGCCCTCGAACAAGTGGAAAACGGCGCTCAAGTTATCGATATCAACATGGACGAAGGCATGCTCGATGCCCAAGCCGCCATGGTGCGCTTCTTAAACCTGATCGCCGGCGAGCCAGATATTGCCCGGGTGCCGATTATGGTGGATTCCTCTAAATGGGAAATCATCGAAGCCGGCCTTAAATGTGTACAGGGCAAGCCGCTGGTAAATTCCATCAGCCTTAAAGAAGGCGAAACAGAGTTCATCCATCGCGCCAACCTATGCCGCCTCTACGGTGCTGCCGTGGTGGTCATGGCCTTTGATGAAGACGGCCAAGCCGATACCCAAGCGCGCAAGATTGAAATCTGTAAGCGCTCCTACGAGGTGCTGGTAAACAAAGTTGGCTTCCCGCCGGAAGACATCATCTTCGACCCCAATATTTTTGCCGTGGCCACAGGCATTGAAGAACACAATAACTACGCTGTGGACTTTATCGAGGCAAGTCGCTGGATTCGTGCCAACCTGCCGCATGCAGGTGTGTCGGGCGGCGTGTCTAACGTGTCTTTCTCTTTTCGCGGCAACAACCCCGTACGCGAAGCCATTCACTCCGTTTTCCTGTACCACGCCATTAAGGCCGGTATGAACATGGGCATCGTCAATGCCATCCAATTGGCCGTGTACGACGACCTTCCCGCCGAGCTACGCGATAAGGTTGAAGACGTTATCCTCAACCGCAACGCTGAAGCCACAGAAACCATGCTCTCCATCGCCGATAAATACAAAGGCGACGGCACTGGTGATGGCCCGAAAAAGGAAGACCTCGAGTGGCGCAGCTGGCCCGTGTCCAAACGCATGGAACACGCCTTGGTGAAAGGCATTTCAACTTTTATTGAAGAAGATACTGAAGCCGCGCGCCAAGAGGCTAACAAACCCATCGATGTGATCGAGGGCCCGCTCATGGATGGCATGAACGTGGTGGGCGATCTATTCGGCGCCGGCAAAATGTTCCTGCCGCAAGTGGTGAAATCCGCCCGCGTCATGAAGCAGGCCGTTGCCTACTTGAACCCTTTCATTGAGGCAGAAAAGTGCGAGGGCGCCAAATCCAACGGCAAAATCCTTATGGCAACGGTCAAGGGCGATGTGCACGATATTGGCAAGAACATCGTCGGCGTGGTTTTACAGTGCAATAACTTCGAAGTGGTCGACTTGGGCGTTATGGTGCCCTGTGAAAAAATCCTACAAAACGCCATCGAGCAGAACTGCGACATTATTGGCCTGTCTGGCCTGATCACCCCATCGCTCGATGAAATGGTGACAGTGGCGCGGGAGATGGAGCGTCAAAAGATTAAACTACCTCTGCTTATCGGTGGTGCCACCACTTCGAAAGCCCATACCGCGGTAAAAATTGAGCCGCAATTTAAACAGGATCAAGTGGTGTATGTGGCCGATGCCTCGCGCGCAGTGGGGGTGGCAACCCAACTACTTTCAGCCGAGCTTAAGCCGCAGCTGGTGGAAAAAACCAGAGACGAGTACGTCAAAGTACGCGAGCGCAACGCCGGCCGCAAAGCCCGCGGCACCGTACTTGGCTACCAAGAAGCGATCAAGGCAGGCCCCCAATACGACTGGGATAACTATACCCCACCCGCGCCCGCCTTTACCGGCACCAAGGTGTTCGACGATTACCCGTTAACAGAGCTGATAGAAACCATCGACTGGACGCCCTTCTTCATCAGCTGGGATTTAGCCGGTAAATACCCGCGTATTCTCGAAGATGAGGTGGTTGGCGAGGCGGCGCGCAATCTGTTTGCCGATGCCCAAGCCATGCTGAAAAAAATTGTCGATGAAAAACTGCTGCAGGCTCGCGCCGTGGTTGGCTTCTGGCCGGCAAACAGAGTAAACGGCGACGACGTAGCGCTCTACGCCGATGCTAGTCGGACTAACGTTTTGGCGACGCAGCACCACATACGCCAGCAAAACAAGAAGCCCGGCGACATTCACCCGAACATGTCCTTGGCAGACTTTGTCGCACCCGTAGGCCACCAAGATTTTGTCGGTGGATTTGTGGTTACTGCCGGTATTGGTGCCGAGGAACTAGCCAAGGACTACCAAGCGAAACAGGACGATTACAACGCCATTATGGTTAAAGCGCTGGCGGATCGCTTGGCTGAAGCCTTCGCCGAGCACATGCACCGACGCGTGCGCACCGAGTTCTGGGGCTACGCGCCGAATGAGAACTTCAGCAATGAAGACTTAATCAAAGAGTCCTACCAAGGTATACGCCCAGCGCCAGGCTACCCGGCCTGCCCTGATCACACCGAGAAGGCAACGCTGTTTAATGTATTGGATGCCACCAACGCAACCGGCGTCGAATTGACCGAACACTTCGCCATGTTCCCGGCGGCGGCTGTATCCGGCTGGTACTTTTCGCACCCGAAAGCGCGCTATTTCAATACTGGCAAGATAGGCAAAGATCAGGTGGAGAGCCTGGCTGAGCGCAAGATGATGACCTTGCAAACGGCCGAGCGCTGGCTCCAACCGGTGCTCGATTACGAGCCCAATTAAGCCAAAGGCGAGTTCGGACAAGAGTGAAAATAAAACGCCAAGCGGTTTGACTGAGCAGCTTGGCGTTTTTTTTGGCAGCTGTTAATCTGGCTCAAACAACTCAAAAGCGATTATCGCAATGACCGAAGAAAAGACCGACAAGCCCAACTTTTTTAACATCGTGTTAAGCACCATGGCCGCGGCATTTGGCGTACAAAGTAAGCGCAATCAAGAGCGAGATTTTAAAGGCGGGAACATCTATCACTACATAGTGGCGGGTATTTTGTTCACTGTGATTTTCATCGTCACGGTTACCCTTGTGGTGCAATCCGTATTGCAAGCCAATGGCCTATAAAAGCGATGACAGCTTAGGAGATCAGGCAACACTATAACAAATTCAATAGTTGGCAAATCAACAAAATAAGCTAAGACACCTGGCGCCAAAGGGAGCTCACATCTAATCCTCCGGCGCGAAGCATTTTCACGAGACTGCCGCGCAAGCCACGGTATTCAGTAGAAGGCAGCTCAGAAAGAAACTCTGCCTGATGTTTTTCGGCAATTTTATTCAAGATTTTTACTAGGCTCTCAGCGTCTTTGGTTAAGAAAATCTTCACTACGCGACGATCCAAACCATCGTGCTCACGCAGCACCAGACTTTGCTTTTCTAGACGATCTAACATCCGAGTGACTGTGGAGCGATCGGCCCCTAAGTGGTCGGCAACCTGCGCCGGTGTTTTGGCTAAGCCATGGAACATGACGTTCAACAACGCCCACTGCTGCCATGTAAGCCCGTGTTCTTTTAATGATCTATTAAACTGCTCCTGCATCCGCTGAGCCAAGCGACTAATCCAAAAGGCGAAGCTGTTGTGAACATGAAATTCCTTATCTGCCATAGCCTGCGCCTTTTCATTTACCTGAGTCGTTTGATCTAATGTGCGTATCGCGGCGCCAATTCTAACTGATGGGAAGCGGCTGCAAGCAACTATTGGGAAAAAGAAATAACAACTCGCCTATGAGCTTGAAAGCTATAACCCCAGATCCTGTTGCTCAAGAAACTGCTGCCACTCGAACCTTCCGTCCCGAAAGCTATCCCTAAAACACAAAAACCAGAGCGCTAACTCTGGTTTTCACGATGCTTTCATACTCAACGATTGGCCGGCACTGATGCAAAACGCAAAATCGGAGAGTAGCGAGTGATAGCTGATAAACCGCCGCTAAATCACCCTGGCATTAAGTGCTATTGACCGCTAACCCAAAACACGCAGGTTGCTACAAATATAGCGATTAACGCCATGGCGGCTACGGCGTCAGCCATGCTGTCACCTTGTTCTTGCATTTGGATATCATCGTGCATGGATACCACTCCTCTGTTATTTTTGTTGGGGAGAAACTGACGCTTGTGCGCCGAGCCCTGATTTTAACCACACTATAAAGCAAAGAATCAAGCGCTAAGCGCCCTCTTATTCCAAAATTATATTACGATAGCGCAAACAATTAGTACCAAGCTGCTCCAGAGATTGGTAATCTCGCCGCCGCGTCACTCGCCAAATTTACTCCAAGGCCTTTAAACTCAAGGGCTTAACTCGATTAGATGGGTAATTTACGGTATTCTGCGCTGCCTTTATTTGTGCCAAATCAAGGTAAACGATAAATAACCCTGCGCTATAACAGCGCACAGCAAGGTATTAGACTTTCATGTACGTTTACGACTCCTACGATCACCATATCGTGCGCGAGCGCGTCGCACAGTATCGCCGACAGACCGAGCGCTACTTGGCCGGCGACCTAACTAACGAAGAATTTTTGCCCTTGCGCCTGCAGAACGGGCTCTATATCCAGCGCGTTGCGCCCATGTTGCGTATTGCCGTGCCCTACGGGTTACTGAACAGCCAACAATTGCGTAAGCTCGCCCACATTACCCGCGAGTACGACAAGGGCTATGCGCATTTCACCACCCGTCAAAACATCCAATTAAACTGGCCCCAGCTCGAAGACGTACCCGACATTCTCGAAGAGCTGGCCGATGTACAGATGCACGCCATTCAAACCAGCGGCAACTGCATTCGCAACACCACCTCAGATCAGTTCGCCGGTGTGGCGCCGGATGAAATTCTCGACCCTCGGCCCTATTGCGAAATTATCCGCCAGTGGTCCACCTTTCACCCCGAGTTCGCCTTCCTACCGCGCAAGTTCAAAATTGCGGTGTGCGGCTCTGCGCAGGATCGGGCCGCCATCCTCGTACACGACATTGGCTTACAGCTGGTCCTCAACGATCAGGGCGAGGTCGGCTTTCGCGTCTTCGTGGGCGGCGGCTTAGGCAGAACCCCGGTGATCGGCAGCACTATTCGCGATTTTCTGCCGCAAGAGCATCTTCTGTCTTATCTCGACGCCATTTTGCGCATCTACAACCTAATTGGCCGGCGCGACAACAAATACAAGGCGCGCATCAAGATTCTTGTGAAAGCCTTGGGCCCTGAAACCTTTGCCGAAAAAGTTGAAACCGAGTGGGCACAGATTCGCGATAGTGAATCCACCCTAACGCAGGCCGAAATTGATCGCGCCAAAAGCTTTTTTACCCTGCCCGCTTATCAAAGTTTTGATCAGACGGCCGTAACCGCAACACTAGACGCCCAGAAAGCGGAACACAAAGCCTTTGGCAAATGGCTAGAGCGCAACGTAAAGCCGCACAAGCAACCCGGCTACGCAGCCGTGGTCTTGTCTCTCAAGCCCACCGGTGTTGCGCCTGGCGACGTTACAGACAAGCAGCTTGAAGCCATTGCAGATTTAGCCGACCAATACAGCTTTGGCGAAGTGCGCGCCACCCACGAGCAAAATGTCGTGCTCGCCGATGTGCCCCAAGCGCAGTTGTTTGACGTGTGGCAGCAAGCCAAAGCCAACGGCTTTGCAACGCCCAATATCGGCACACTCACCGACATGATTTGCTGCCCCGGCGGCGACTTTTGCTCGCTGGCAAATGCCAAATCAATCCCAGTGGCCGAAGCCATACAGCGCCGCTTTGACGACATGGACTACCTCTATGATCTGGGCGACCTGACGCTGAATATTTCTGGCTGCATGAACGCTTGCGGCCACCACCATGTTGGCCATATCGGTGTCTTAGGCGTGGATAAAAAAGGCGAAGAGTTTTATCAAGTACAACTCGGCGGCTCCGCCAGCAATGACGCCACCCTCGGCACTGTGCTAGGCCCGTCGTTCAGCCGTGCTGACATGCCAGACGTGATTCAGAAAATTTTAGATGTGTTTGTCGAACACAGAACCGCTGAAGAATTATTTTTAGACACCTACCGCCGTATTGGTGTAACCCCGTTTAAGGAGCGCGTTTATGCCAAAGCTAGTTAAAGATAGCGCTATTATTGAATGCCAGCGCGTACTAATAGCAAAGGATGCGGCTTTTAGCGATATACAGCCAACCCATATTGTTCCGCTCGAACTCTGGCTCGCCAACCGCGATGCCTGTAAAGCACTAGGTGTGGATGCAGTCTGGATCGATAGCGAGCAAACGGCTGAAGCGCTGGCCGATGATTTGAACAGCCTTGCGCTGATCGCTATCCACTTCCCAACATTCATGGACGGCCGCGGCTTCTCCATCGGAAGACTGCTTAGAGAGAGAATGAAATTTAAAGGTGAAATTCGCGCCTTTGGCAATGTGATTCAAGATCAAATGCATTTTCTCATGCGCTGCGGATTTAACGCGATGGACCTGAGGCCAGGCACCAATTTAGAAGCCGCGATACAATCGCTGCAAGATTTCAGCGAACACTACCAAGCAGCGGTGGTCCAGCCCAAGCCGCTATTCCGGCGCAGAGCTTAAGCTCACAGCCCGACAATACCCGCTTATGCGGGTATTTTTTTGCATGCTTCGCACACCTTTATTATTCAGCAGCAGATTTCTTGATTACACTGAAAGCTAAGGAGACTTCTGATTATGATGGAACCCAGTGTATTCCAGTCCTTTTTTCTCATTTTTACCGGCGCAGCGGTGGTGGCCACTATCGCTCTCTATACACGCCAACCGCTGTTAGTTGCCTATATTGCCCTCGGCATGATTATGGGCCCCTTTGGCTTGGAATTTATCACCAACATTGAACTGATCAGCGAAATTTCAAGAGTAGGCATTGTTTTTCTGTTATTCCTGCTCGGCCTCGATATGCAACCCAAGGCGCTCTTCTCGGTGCTGAAACAAGCCACGCACATTGGTTTAATTAGCTCCGCCGTCTTTGCCTGTGCAGGCTACGCCATCGGCTGGCTGTTCGGCTTCAGCCATATCGAAAATCTTATTATCGGCATGGCCATGATGTTTTCTAGCACAATCATCGGCATTAAATTATTACCCACTACCGTACTACACCATAAACACACCGGCGATTTAATGGTGGGGCTATTATTGCTGCAAGATTTCCTCGCCATCATTTGCTTAATGATCTTATTGAGTGGCGATTTAGGCAAAGTCGATTTAGCCACCATGGGTAAAACCTTTCTCGCTCTTCCCCTTGTCGCCTTTGCAGCCTGGGCCTTTGTTAAATGGGGCCTACTGAAACTCATGCAGTCATTTGACCGCTTTCACGAATATATCTTTCTCGTCGCCATAGGCTGGTGCATGGGCCTAGCAGAACTTTCTGAAAGCCTTGGTCTATCGGCGGAAATAGGTGCATTTATTGCCGGCATCACCTTGGCTACCAGCCCAATCTCACAATATATTGCGATCAGCCTAAAGCCGCTGCGCGACTTCTTTTTGATTATTTTCTTTTTCTCTATCGGTGCGCGCTTCAATCTAGACCTGCTACCGTCGGTGGCGGTAAGCGCCATCGCAATGGCAGCCATGGTTTTGATATTGAAGCCGGTGAGTTATCGCATCTTATTGCGACACCACAGCGAGCAAAACAGACTGGCGTGGGATATCGGCTTTCGCTTGGGGCAAATCAGTGAATTTAGCTTACTCATTGCCTTTGTTGCATTTAATGCATCGCTGATTGGCGAGAAAGCATCGACCCTGATTCAGGCCACGGCCATCATTACCTTTTTGGTGTCGAGTTATATAGTGATATTTAATTATCCAAATCCCATCGCAGTTTCAGATAAACTGCGACGAGACTGAACAAAGGGGATAATAAGGAAGTGGCGCCTGATTAACGCCTAAGCAAAATAACGCTGACTGAGTTGCTGCCAAGTTTTCATAATCACCCGCTCAAAAGTTGCCTCGGCGGCAAGACCGAGCTTTTGCGGCATGGTTTTGGGAACTTCAAAACGCATTTCAAAAACCTGGGCATCGGCATATTTTGCCGTGATGTACTCATCGCTGGTCATGATTTCATCAATCAACTTGTTATCAATGGCTTGCTGACCAAACCACACCTCACCGGTTGAAACGGCATTCACATCAACTTGTGCACGGTGAGTGGAAACGAAACGCTTGAACAAGCCATGGACATCTTCCAGTTCATCCACAAACTTCTGCCGCGCCTTGTCGGTATTTTCGCCAAACATCGTTAAGGTGCGCTTATACTCACCGGCTGTGAGCATCTCGAAATCAATATCATTTTTCTTAAGCAGCCGATGAAAATTAGGCAGCTGCGCAACAACACCAATGGAACCTAAAATAGCAAAAGGTGCAGCTAAAATCTTGTTAGCGACACAGGCCATCATGTAGCCGCCGCTCGCCGCCACCATATCAACACAAACGGTTAACGGGATAGACGCATTGGTGATGCGTTGCAACTGACTGGCCGCCAAACCGTAGCTATGCACCATGCCACCACCGCTTTCTAACCGCACGACAACTTCATCTACCGGGCGGGCGATGGTTAATACTGCGGTAATTTCCTCCCGCAAAGCGGCCGTTGCCGAGGCGCGTACATCGCCATCAAAATTGATCACAAAAACCCGCTGTTGTATTTTTTCAGCGTCTTTGGATTCAGTGTCGGGGTCGCTATTTGTAGCATTGTTAGTTGGATTGTTGGCGGGGTTTTTAGCCGCTAATTTTAATGCCGCTTTCTTCGCCTTAGCCTCCGCCTTGTGCTTTTTCTTTTCCTCTTTTAGGTTGGCCTTATATTCATCTTCATCCAGGAGTGTTGCCTGCATGAGATCTTTAACATCGTCGTAATGGTCATTCAGGCGGCGAACTTCAACCTGCCCCTCAGGGTCTTTTTTGGCTTTAGAACCAGCCCCCACAATCAAGCCAATGACAACCGCGATGGCCACTAAAAATGTCACAGTTTTGGCCAAAAAAAGCCCGTATTCGATAAGAAATTCCAAAGTACTGCCTCGTGATTAAAGATTACTGCCAGCGTTTTACGGCGGCTTCTGCGCGCTCGTTGAGTGGTTTACTCACAAGCCCTGCATAGGAAAGCGAAATAGAATACAGCGCGCCGTCATCCATGGGCAAATAGGTTGCGCTGCCATATTGGGCGTCGATAGGCAGCCAGGCGCTGCTGGCCTGGAGCACCGGCCAAACATCAACGGAAGAGTCCGTCTCGGTGTCGATAAGCGAATACACAGTACGGGTATTTTGGCGTTCTTTTTCTAGCGAGTAATAGCGCCCAGCAAGCCGATCTAAACGGTAGGCCGGCTTAACGCCCCACGCCGCCACCAACGACGACCATCGAATAATTCGAGCATCTAGCTGCCATTGATCACCCGACAAATCGAAGCGGCTTTCAACGCCATCACTCTCCACCAGAATGGCGCGATAAGACTGGGGGCCGAGCCGTTCAAAACTCAATGTGGCGATGGGCTTATCGTTTAAGACATGCTTGTAGCCAAGCAGGTCAAAGGCCACCAAGACGAACAATGCAGCAATGGCGAATAAAGCTAACCCCACCATGCCCTTGAGCCAACCGAGTAACCAGCCAGTATTCGACAATAACTTTATGGCGAAATAAACCGCCACCAACCCTAAAATAACGATCAAAGTCGCTAGAAAATAATAAAACATAGCCCTTCCCTTGCTTAACTTTCGGAGACACTATTCCGACGCTGCAGGCAGCACAATACCGTATCGGCGCAATAAATGGGAGCCATTGAATTAAGCTTTCTGGCAACGCTCTACAAAGTGCCTGATCAACTGCCCAGACAAAGTTTGTAGCGGCGGAATTAGCGCCGGCAACTGATCAAAATTAAACCACTGCGCCTCAGAAATTTCGTCATCTTGGATAGCAATTGCTGGCTCGTCATCGGCCGCCTGGGCGATAAACCCCATCATTAACTGACCGGGAAATGGCCAAGGCTGGCTAGCCACATACTCGCAGTGAGATACCTCGACGCCCACCTCTTCCCGCACCTCGCGAGCAACGGCTTGCTCAAGGGTTTCACCTACTTCAACAAAACCCGCTAACGCTGTGTAAATGGGTGCCTGCGCCCTTTTATGTACCGCTAACAGACAACGGCTACCCTGAGTCAGCAACATAATCACACAGGGCGACAATCTAGGGTAATGACGGTGATCACAGGCTGCGCAGTAAAGCGCTCGGTCATCTTGGCGCATGACGAGAGGCTGCGCACAACGACCACAAAACTGATGGTCTTTCAACCAAAAGCCCAACTGCACACTGGCGCCTAATAGCTGAAAGGCAACATCACCTTGGCGTAGTAAAAAACTTCGAAGTGGATAAAATTGGTAATCAGAGGGAAGACGCGAAATTGAAGCCGTCGTTTCAATATACCAGCAATGGCAGTCACAGCACTCGCCATCGAGCTCAATCTGGCCAACTTTCAACGCCCTGCCTTGGCTATCTGCCGTCAAAGCATTAAAGCTAAGCGGGTCGAATAGAAAGCTATCGGCGCCGGCCAACACTTGATCACCAGACACTATCAACCAGCGCACCGAACCAGCGCTGGTGGTATGGCAAAGCCCCGGAATGAATTGCCTCAATGGACTGGATGACCCAAAGCCGCCAAACTTTCCTCGGCAATCTGCAGGACATTATCATCCGCGCTCTTATCTGATTTAGCCGCGTCGAGATAATACTCTAGGCCAATGACCGCATCGGCAAAGGTCTCGAGCATTTGCTGGAGCATTTCTGGGTGCTCATTACTTTGTAGTGACTCGGCGACAAAGCTCTGACAAGCCGCGGTGACGCTAGCGGCTCGCTTCAAGCCGATAACACCCATACCGCCACGAATGGTCGCCAAGGTGGTCGACACGTTTTTGATATGGCCGCGATCAAAGCCGGATTCAGAATAAGAGCTAAGCGCGCGCTTAATCATCGACAAGCCCGCCTCGGCCTCTTGGAACACCAGTTTCTCGGCCTCGGCCAGTTGGGACGTGGCGATGATGTCATTGCGCGAACCGCTGTTGATGCGCGCCAACTGGTCATCTGAAAGATTTAACGAGCCAACGCCGGACACCGTACTTTCAACGTACAGCAGTGAATCGGCAACCTCCAAAAACTCTTCGCTGCTGGGCGCTTTGTCGGCCGCCTTCCAAGCGCTAATCCGCTCAATCTCTTGCTTTAGTGTATTACTCGCCGAAACCAAGCCTACCACGGCCAAAATTTCGGCAATTTTTACTAGGGTAGACACCAATTCGTCGTTCTCGTCATCGGCCCAATTGCCCGCCTGCGCCGCACGCTCGATCACATCCTTGACCGAGTTGAGCTCATCCTTTAACACGCTAACCATGGAGGTAATCGTATTGGCGCTCGGGCCCTTCAAGGCCTCGCGCTCGCGCCTTAGTTCAGTGTCTGTATAACCTAACGGCTCAACTTTACATTGCGCCAATAAAGCTGCCAGCTTGGGATCGTCTACACCCGAGACCGCAATAACATAGAGTAAATCCTTCATTAGATCTGAGTCGGGCTCAGTATCTAAACTTTTGGCGCTATTTTGCTGTAGCTTTTTCAACTCCCTATCCAAGGTGCTCAGCAACATTTTACGGCCACGGGATAACTCCATGGATTTTTGGGCAATCACCCCAATAGCCGTCGCACCCAACCACCAAAGCTTACCGAGCGGACGCCCACTGCTAATAATATCGAGCCGCTCTAAGGAGCGCTGCATCATGCCTAAAGAGGGTTTTATTTGTTTGCCCTGCAGCACCGCCAGCAACCCGACTTGGTACATATGCCGCAAACGACGAGCCAAAGCACTAATATCCTCACCCATAACGGCCGTAGTTTGACCAGGGTTGCCACGGCGAACCGAGACGCTCGCCTCGAAGAAATGGCTATCTTTTAATAGCGCCGCCTTTCGAACTTGGCGCATCTCGTTGATAGCGGGAATCAGTAAGACAGGAAGATTGCGCTTGGTTTGCTGTACATACTCTAGATAGCGAGGCAGGATGAAGAAGCTTGAGGTCAAAGTCGATATATACTCGTCGGCCTCGTTATTTTCGCCTGTGGTAATCTCCTGCGCCAAAGCAAGAATTTCCTGGGCCAATAGATCCGCGCCCTTCAGCTGGACAACACTGAGCGTTCCGCTTATCTGCTTGATGCCATCGATACAACCTTGCAGTAAATCGCTGTTATCGCGATCGGCGACAAATTGCTCTAATTTAGCGGCACTGGCCTCAATGGTGGCCAGTAATTCGTCTCTGACTAGCTTCAAAGAGGACAGATTAAGGGTATTTGAGCTCACGCTTCACCTACTTTTATTACTAAACTGGCCAAGCTGATAGCTCGGCCTAACTAAATTGGGGGGTGGTTTTCCACTCGCTACAGTAAAGCCTATTTCACTACATATGAAAAATAGCCATGTAACTATAGTATGCCCATTGTATGGGTTGACTATAATCAGGCAATTGGTTCCTTTTCGCCAGCGATCTTGTTGAAAATATTGATATTTTTAACAAGCGAGGTAGGCATTACGCGCCTAATATACGACGCTTTGAGACGCGAAAATTACTGTTGGGCCAGAAATGTGATCTAACCTATAAAAAATACCAACATCGACTGCGTGAGAGCTTGAGGCTTGCTGGGAAACCACTATGGCACCATCGATAATGCATGCACTGCTGAAAAACTTTTTAGGTCAGGCGCCACAATGGTATAAAACCGTCATTATCTGCTTCCTAAGCATCAACCCTATTGTATTTTTTTTAATCGATCCATTTGTCGCCGGCTGGCTCCTAATAGCCGAATTTATCTTCACCCTAGCGATGACGCTAAGGTGCTACCCACTCCAACCCGGTGGACTACTGGCACTAGAAGCCGCGATTATAGGCATGGCCGGGCCAAAGCAGATCTACCACGAAGTCGCCAGCAACTTTCAAGTTATCCTGCTCCTCTTGTTCATGGTCGCAGGTATCTATTTCATGAAAAACCTGCTGCTGCTTGTCTTCACAAAAATATTCATAGGCGTCCGCTCAAAAGCGCTACTGTCGCTACTTTTTTCATTCGTTGCCGCCGTGCTGTCGGCGCTCCTAGGCGCCTTGACAGTGACCGCGGTTCTAATCAGTGTCGCCGTAGGCTTCTATGGGGTATACCATAAAGTTGCCTCGGGCAACTCGGGTGCGAATCACGACCATGGCGACGACAACAACGTCGTCGGCAACCAACGGCAAGACTTGGAACAGTTTCGCGCATTTTTGCGTAGCTTGATGATGCATGGCGCTATAGGTACCGCTTTAGGTGGTGTATGCACCCTAATTGGCGAACCGCAAAACTTATTAATTGCCGAAAAAACAGGCTGGGATTTCATCACCTTCTTTCTTAAAATGGCGCCCGTCACAATGACCGCATTGGCAGCGGGCCTGACCTGCTGCCTGCTAGTCGAACAATTTAAAATCTTCGGCTACGGCGCCAATATTCCGAATAACGTGCGTGGTATATTGGTCGAATACGACATGCAAATGGATGCCAACAGAACCAACACAGAAAAAGCAGAATTAATCATTCAAAGTCTTGCCGCCGGCATACTTGTGCTGGCGCTCGCCTTCCACGTCGCCGAAGCTGGCCTAGTCGGCCTGATGATTATCGTGCTACTCACCGCATGTAACGGTATTATCGACGACCACCAAATTGGCCACGCTTTTGAAGAGGCCCTGCCCTTCACGTCTTTGCTGATAGTATTTTTTGCCATTGGCGCCGTCATTCATGAACAGCACCTTTTTTCACCTATCGCACACTGGGTATTGAGCCTTGGACCTGATCGCCAACTGCCCATGCTTTTCATTGCCAACGGCGCGCTCTCAATGATCAGCGATAATGTGTTTGTTACAAGCGTCTACATCAACGAAGCGAAAGAAGCGTTATTAGCCGGCACAATTGATCGAGCGCATTTTGAAAAATTGGCAATCGCTATTAACACCGGAACCAACCTACCCAGCCTTGCCACACCTAACGGTCAACTAGCATTTTTATTCTTGCTAACTTCAGCACTTGCACGGCTGATTCGTCTATCCTATGGAAAAATGGTGTTAATGGCACTCCCTTATGCTCTGGTACTCGGCTCGATCGGTCTATTAATGGTCACCTATGCGCTATAACATACACTATATCTAGGCGTTATAAACAAGCGGTGGCTAACGCCACTACTTTTTCATTGAACAGCGCACTCACTATCAGCCAGCAGGCTCAGACTCTTACCCTTAATAGAATGAAATTATCCCTAATGGTGGCGTTATGAAATATGATCAATTCACTGAAGTTTTAGCCACTTTCCCCAGCGGTCGCTACATCGTAAACAGTTTTCAATTACGCAACATCCTGTCTCACGCACACTGCAAAAAAGTTAGCGTAAGAGTATTGCACATTGGGACTTTAGATCTCGATATGAACGACGTCATTGATCGATTAGCCAGCCATTCTCACCCAAGAATGGACAACATTAAAATCACCTGCCTCGACGGCGAGGTGATTATTGACGAACCCTATCTAGGCCACTAATCGATGAACGCCTCGAACGATCTCTATCGAGCACAACACCAGCGACGCCTCAATTACATGCCCTGGCTCTACTTCGGCCTTAAGCCAAAGCATAAAACTTGGGCAACCGAATGGCAAAGCCATCTGCAATTCTCACTGACGCAGCTCGAAAGCGTTCATTTTGGCGAGAATTGTTTCATCGCTAGCAATGCAAATATTTTTGCTGAACCTGGGCGTGACATCTATATTGGCGCGGGCTCATTTATCGCAGCCGACTGCTATTTACATGGCCCCATTAACATCGGCCGAAATGTTTCTATTAATCAGAAATGTCTATTAGAAGGCAGCAGAGCTGGCATTCGCATCGGCGATAACACACGCATTGCAGCCGGATGCGCCATTTATGCATTTGAACACGGCATCGAGCCCAACGCCCTAGTCGCTGACCAACCGATCAGTTCAAAAGGCATAGATATTGGCCCTGATGTCTGGCTAGGCGCTAATTGCGGCTTGGTGGATGGTGTTAAAATTGGCGATCACGCCGTAATTGGTATGAATAGCACCGTCACCACTGCGGTCGAGCCTTACGCCATAATGGCTGGCACCCCAGCGCGCAAAATCGGTGACCGGCGCGAAAAACCAATTACCACTTACTCGAAAACAACCGCTGACGACTTAGGGAACCTCTGAGTAACTCTGGTACCGCTCTGCGTGACCTGTAGCGGTCATCCGCAAGGCGAGTTTCGCAGCTAATGGCCGTAGCCCTTAGCAAGAAGCTCAACGCAGCGGATGGCCGCTAAAGGCCGCGCCCTACGGGGCTTCCAGCAAATTTCGTGTGAGTTGGGGGCGGCCATCCGCTTGCGACTTCTCGACAGACCCCGGTATGCCTTCGAAGCCGCGCCTAGCCCACGAAATTTGCTGGAAGCCAGAGCGGCACCAGAGTTATTCAGAGGTTCCTTAGGTTCTTTTTAAGGTGTCACCGTCTACAACTGACTCTTCGGCCTCCTTGTTTAACTCACGCCGGGACTCATCCACCTGTTCCTGTAAATTCTCCAGCAGCCCCTGCCAAGCATCGAGCAAAGCCGCATTTGCCTTTTTTACCATCGCCGGCAAACTCTCGCCCTGTAACTTTTCGACCGCTGCATCTGTTGTCGCCAGACGCGCTTCCAACACTTTCACCTGATGCTCCAATTGTAGAATTTGCGCATTCAATTCCAATTCTCGCTGATGTGATTCAAACAGCTGCCACCCGGCGGCGGCAATTAAACACAGCGTAAACAATGAGAGAACTTTAACGTTCATGCTTTAATTACCCTTGATTGCTTTGCACATACTTAATAAGGCGCGCCTTCAATGCCGGCGGGATAGATTTTAAGACAAGTGAATCAGATTGCGGGTCATACACAATCGACTGCCCCAAACACTCGGAGGAAAAACTTAAACTCAACTCCTCGCTGCGGCCACTGATACGAACAAATTGGCGCACCTGCTTTCGATCCGCAAAAAACTGGGTTGGCGCTTCCGGTGCAGCTTCGACAACAAACCGTTCAAAAGCTGCGGGCTCGGCATCATCTATATGTTGAGACAATTCTGAAATTGCCACCGCACGACCACCTTTATCCTGCTCTATACAGAAATCAGCCACTTGCTTACGACAAGCTACCGCTTTTTCTTCCTCTAAATTGGCGCTGTACTTTTCAACCAGCTGCAGAAACGCTGAGGTTTGCGCACTATTATCGACCGGATCGACAAACCCACTCGCTGCCTCAAACGCCTCAGCCAAGGCCTTATCTCCCCGGGCGCGCAACATGGACAAATAAGGCTCATTCATCTGCGCCTGCCAGGAGTGCAAGGACACCTTTATCCCCGCCCTGAGGCCACGGACATCTAAATTTTTCGAAGCTGCGAGCTGCGAGTTAGTGTCGACAAAAATCCCACCTTCGTGTTGCACCAGATATAAATAAACTGCGTCTTCATCCGCTAAAGTTTCATGAAACATCAACAGGTAACCGTCAAATACTGCATCAGACTGGGTAAGATGAATTTGCAAATGCTTAGCAAAACCCTCACTCAATTTATGAAAACTCTGCGTTGATTCAAGGTAGCCACTGAGCCAGCCGGGCAAAGGGCAGGCGCCTATATCGTCAGAAAAATGACCGAACTGCTTACCCGCCTTGCCAATAAATGCCAGCTTTAGATCTTGGCAGACATCCACAACAAGGCCATTCACCTCGTGCGCACTGGTCGATATTTGTAGTTGAGTAAGGTCATCGTCATTGTAAAAACGATGAATTGAAAGTGCATTAATAGCCATAAAATCAATTACTTTCCGATAAAATTTGGCATTCACAGACGCGCAAACAGCAGGTAAGCTAAGCGCCAGATATGCATTTAAAAAAGAGGATATTATGCCCCATTTAACGATGCGCAGCGCAGGTTGTGTTGCAATATTATTAGCCTGCGCCACGGCTGGCGCAGAGCAGCGCGCCAATATTAGCGAGCTCAGCTGGACTGACAAACAATATATGGCATCGCAAATTCAAAAAGTAGACGAACTGGTTAGGGGCGAATTCGGCGGCCAATTACACGAATCAACATCCGATCTGGATCTACTTCAACGCATCGTTAACAGGGGGGTTGTCGAAAAAGCCGACGTGCAAACCCAACAAGCCCTGGGGATGGCGCTAGGTAATGTAATTGCCAAAGAAACTGGCATGAAATGGTATGCCTATAAAGACAGCAGCGGCCGCAACAGGGCTTTATGCGTAGCCGAGACAGAACACTGCCTATTCCCGGTAACCATGCTTTCAAGACGCATGTCTGTAGGGTTATACCCTGACGTTAACAAGCTATACAGCGAATCTATGGAAATGCTGGCACCTCACTTAGCGAAGAGCCCCTACGACGCCGATTAGGGCCTTAAGCGTTTTTAAGAGCAGCGATTGCCAGAGTAGTGACCAAGATCCTTCGATAAACGCTCTCTGGCGATTGCGCGAAAAGACCTAAAAGAAGCGGCCATAACGCCCGATTGCTCGGCGGCGCGTAGCTGCTTGAGACGCTCGTCATCGGCATACCGAGCCAACTTATACTGCCGCGCTTTGGCGCTGCCATATAGAATCGGAACCCAATCATCCAAACAGGCTACCGCATCCTCAGGGTGCAACTCTAGATAGGGAAAAAAAGCGTTATATAGACCAACTAAATTTTTCTCCCCGGGCGCGTGTAAACCACTCGGCGTAAAGAGCGTGGCAGCATAGCGGAAGGGTAACATGACAAGATTATGGAGCGCTTTTAACAGCTGAAATACCGTATTGCAGGGCAAGTAAACCACCAAAATGGCACACTGAACCAAAAAACGAAAACCACCGTCAGACCAAGTTAGGCGGGCAACATTGGCAGGCCAGAATAAGCGCCTGAGGTCGATTAAGCCTGAAAGAATAGCTTTCCTTTGGTATTTCCGAGCGATGTCAAAGCACGCAGCCTCCGCTTCAGAAAGCAGGCCCATATGCTTGTTGTGCGGGATAAGTAGGGTCATTTCCTTATGCCTTAACTGTAAAAAACATCGCGTTTGCCAAATTGTGGCACTCGACTGCCAATTATAACCACAAGATCAAGTAATACCATGCCTATAGTGTCGCACTAATACCAGAACCTTAACTAATCAATAGCCAATATAGACTATAGTACAAGAAAGAAAAAGCCCCTCTTTTATAAGCATGTGCATTTACATGCCATTTCAATCTTTTAGGCGGCTTTAATAAGTGGATACGCCTTGCTGCAACAATGTCCCGGGCAACCAGCGATCAATCTCCTCGATCGAATCGCAGCGTTCAAAGTCAATGAACACACAGGATTTTGACTTCAACCAAGTTTCCATCGCAAGCTTCTGGGTCAAAGCTTGAGCACTCGCCACAGTCGCCCAACCATGCAGATACACAAGCCCAGCAGGCAGATAGAACAGAACCGGCGCCGGCCCTGCCTCCATCTGGCGACGATAGGAAAAACTTAAGCCCTGCAGATATAGCCAGCCACCGAGTCGCCCTTCCGCAGGCGTTGCATAATTGCGCCCATCAATCCCTACTCCGCTGGTTAAGGCTCTAACCACTTGCTTTAACGCCTCATCCTGCTCGAGCTTTTCTGGCCACGTAACGTAGGGAATGGCCGATTCCTCAGCCCGGTGCTGCTGGCCGCCGCGCGCGCGACCTTCGCTGGTTAACAGCCAGCCCTTTAACCCTTGAATTTGCCAGCCTAAATCGCGCAAAACTAAGTTCAGCAACCGAGCTGGCATACCCAGCTTGGCGCCAAGTTGCGATGCCGATAGCGGCGCCTCGGGTAAAGACCGCCACAAGCCGTGCGTTAATACCGTCTCGGGCCAGGCCACATAATCGCCGAATTTCGGATGATTTAAGTAGACGCCACCTTCAAACCGACCTTTTTCCGTTAGCTGCCAGCCCCCGTCCACTTTGATCATCCAGTGCGCTTGGGCCAGTAAAATAAACACCTCCTTAGGCTCTTTATCTAAGGTTTTGGCGAGCGCGGTGGTAGATAGGTACTTAATCTCAGACATATTTGTCTCTAACTGGCGGCAATGTGAGGCAAACCTTAATCGAGCTACTAAACTAGGTAAAGTATTACTCGCCATGGCGGGCGGTTTTTTGTACAATGCCGCCCCTTTAAAATTTGGCAACCGCGCGGGAAATAGCGGTAGGCCAACACTCTACTGAGATTATCCATGTCCTTGCCCACCAGCTTTGCCGATCTGGCATTGGCCCCTGCTGTATTAAAAGCAGTTGCCGATCTAGGTTACGAACAACCCTCGCCTATCCAAGCCCAAGCTATTCCGCACCTGTTAGAAGGCCGCGATATATTGGGCGTTGCCCAAACCGGTACCGGCAAAACAGCCGCTTTCGCCCTACCCTTGCTGACACGTGTCGACGCTAGCTCCACCGAGCCACAAGTTCTGGTACTTACCCCCACACGCGAACTCGCCATTCAAGTTGCCGAAGCGTTTCAGCGCTACGCTACCCATATTCGCGGCTTTCATGTCCTACCCATTTATGGCGGTCAAGACATGCGCGCACAATTGCGACAATTACAGCGTGGCGCTCAAGTTGTTGTGGGCACACCAGGCCGGGTCATGGACCACTTAGGTCGCGGCAGCCTCAAATTGGACAACCTTCGCGCCATCGTACTGGATGAAGCCGATGAAATGTTGCGCATGGGCTTTATCGACGATGTCGAATGGATTCTCGAACATACACCTAAGCAGCGCCAAACCGCGTTGTTTTCGGCCACTATGCCGGTGCAAATTAAGAAAGTGGCCGACCGCTACCTCTCCAATCCGGCAGAAGTCAAAATTTCACCGGAAAGCAGCACCGGCTCGAATATCGAACAGCGCTACTGGATGGTCAGCGGCACCAACAAAATGGACGCTTTAACGCGCATTTTGGAAGTGGAAAATTTTGACGCCATGATAATTTTCGTGCGCACCAAAACCGCCACCGTTGAGCTCGCCGAAAAACTAGAAGCGCGCGGTTTTTCTGCCTCGGCCATCAATGGCGACATGAATCAGGCGCTGCGCGAGCGCACCATTGAACGCTTAAAGCAGAATAAATTGGATATTCTAGTGGCCACCGACGTCGCCGCTCGCGGCATCGATGTTGAGCGCGTTAGCCACGTCATGAACTTCGACATCCCCTACGATAGCGAAGCCTACGTGCACCGTATTGGTCGCACTGGCCGGGCCGGTCGTAGCGGTAAAGCCATTATGTTCGTGGCGCCACGCGAAAAGCGCCTACTTTACGCGATCGAAAAAGCGACCAATCAGCGCATTGAACGCATGGAATTACCCACTGGTGATGCGGTAACCAAACAGCGCATCGACCAGTTCAATGAATTACTCATGACCACCCTCACTGAGCAGCGCGACCAGCTGGATTTCTTTTACCAGCTACTCGCCGAATTCAGTAAAGCTAACGATGTATCGGCGGAAGAAATTGCCTCTGTTTTGGCTTACTTATGCCAAAAAGAACGGCCACTGCAGGTTAAGCTTGCCGATGTTCCGAACAGCCGAGATTTCGAACGCCGCGACGATCGCGGTAGCAGAAATGAGCGCGATAGCGATCGCCGTGGTGGCGACCGTAAAGACAAGCGCGAGCGCAACAAAGGGCCGCGGGAAGATATTCCCATGGACACCTATCGCCTAGAGGTTGGTCGCGATCACGGCGTTAAACCCGGCGATATCGTTGGCGCCATCGCCAATGAGGCGGGCATCGACAGTCGCCATATAGGCAACATCCGCCTGCAAGGTGACCACAGTACCGTTGAATTACCCACGGGTATGCCGAAAGACACCTTGGCACAATTGCGCCGCGTGTTTATTCGCAGCCAACCTATCAACATCTCTCTCGATGCCGGTGGTTCGCCAAATAACGACAGCCCCTATGGTGGCGATAAAAAGCGCAGCTACTCCAGCGACAAACCGCGCAGCGATAAACCACGAAGCGACCGACCAGCGCGTGGCGATAAACCGTTGAGCCTTGGTGACAAACCGGCCAAAAAGACGCGTAAACCGTCCGACGCCAAGCCAAAGCGCAGCCCGAAAAACGGCTAAGCTTTTTTAGTAAAGCTAGTGCCAGCCTGTTCTCAACAGGTTGACACTAGCGACGCTTAACACCCACCCCTTCAATCACACACAACGCCTAAACAATACCTCAACAAAACCGACACAACAGCTCTAGCAACACCCCCTAATAAAGAAATGACTCGCCTTCTGGTCGGGTTTTAAAGCGTTTATGTAACCATAAATATTGATCGGGATGACGCGCAACAGATGTCTCTATCATTTGGTTCATGCGCAAAGTGTCAGACTTAGCATCGTCCGAGGGGAAGCCCTCTAACTCATGTAGCTTCAACACATACCCCGCCTGACTCCGAAAAGCTTCCGCAAAAACTACCTGAGCGCCCGTTTGCCTGGAAAAATCATGGACGCTGGTAACCGTTGCAGCTGGCACACCAAAAAACGGCACGAACACACTGCGTTTAGCGCCTAAGTCTTGATCCGCCGCTAACAGGCCGGCATTACCCAAACGTAAATTATCGAGAAATTCCGCCACTTGTTTGCGCGGTACTAATCGCACATCAAAGCGCGAGCGCGAGCGCGTGGCCATATACTCCCAAAAGGCATTATTGTTAACCCGAAACAACACATGATAAGGGCGCAACAGTGAAAGGTAGGCATAGACGATTTCAACACAGGTATTATGCAAACCGAAAAACAGCACCGGTTTTGCCGCCAACTTCTTTAACAGTGCCAAGCTAGCTTCATCGACACTGAATAAGCACATAAGCTTATTCTTATCACCCCACCAGACCAGGCCACTTTCAAACAAGGTTAAACCCGCGCCGGCAAAATGCTCGCGCGCCACCGCCAATCGCTGTGCCTCACTCCAGTGGGGAAAGCACAATTGTAAATTGCGCAGCGCCACGCGCCTGCGGCTTGGCACCAGATAAAACAAGCTCAAACCAAACCCACGCGCGACGCGGCGCATCCACGCATAAGGTAAGCGCGTCACTAGCCAAAGCACGCCAAACCAGAGCCACAACAACCAATATTTAGGCGAAAAAAAAGACCAACGAAACACATTGCTCTGCAAATGTGAATCGCTGGTCTTCTTCTGTCTATTAGATTTAGCCATATTTAGGCTTCATCAAACATTTGAATATGATACCCCGCTTCCACGGCATCTTTTAGCGCCTTGTCTGCACTCAATACCCGCTTGTCGGTCACGGTTGCAAGGGGTAGCTTCTTCCTGTTTTCAATAACCGCCTCGGTAAAACCTGCGCGCATGAGATAAATTTTACACAAATTCTCAGCGCCAAATAGATCCAAAAAATTAATATAAACAATAAATGGCACCTGCTGGCCAACAGAGACGCCGTCTCGCGCTTTTACCGCTTTTGCCATGACAGAAAATACGTACATGCGTTACCTCAAGTTGCAAGAATGACGCGCAAGGCGTCAAGTTTCAGGGAAGCTGACGACAAGTATTCATCCAATACCCGCTTGTCCTGTTTCAGCTTTTCAATTTCCAGCGGCCGAATAGCGGGGTTAACTTTAGCTAACGCCACCAAGCGATTAATTTCTTCGCCCAGCTTAGTTTCTAAGTTTTCATGGGCCTGAGTTAACAGCGCGTCCTGACGCGGCGCAACGGCCAGCTGCGCCTTTTTAACCAGCTCGGCGATAGTCTCCCGAGCCTGTTTTGCGATTTGCTGCGCGGTATTGCGCGGCAACTTTTGCAATAGGGGCAGAAGCTTTTCCCCGGATAATACGTCGGACAAGTCGCGCCCGTTGATATCCACCAGCACACGCAGCGGTGTCATGGGTAAATAGCGGAACAACTGCAGGTGATTAGGGGCCGCTACATTGAGCAGAAACACCGCCTCCAGCATCAGCGTGCCAGGCTTTATCGGCCCGAGCTTGATGGTCGCCACCGCCGTATTTCCGAAGCCGCCGCTCAAGACCATATCCATGGCGCCAGAAACCATGGGATGCTCCCAGGTTAAGTAGTCGATATCTTCGCGCGCCAAAGCCATTTCACGCTGGTAGGTTACCGTAACCCCATCGGCCGGTAAGGCGGGAAAGTGCGCGCACTGCATGTGATCGCCCGGCAACAAGACCAAACTAACCGAGCTGTGCACCTCTTGCTCGACACCATAGGCATCGTAAACTTGGCCCATGTAATCTTCTAAGGCGAGTCGATTTTCCTGCTCGAACAAGGACTCTATCACCTCATCGGCAACATCCTCGCGGCAAGAGTTAAGCTCCAATAAGCGGTTGCGGCCCTGCTCTAGCGCAGCGCGCAATTGCTCGGCCTGGGTTTTCGCCTCGAGCAACAAACTGCCCCAATCACCGGTGCCGGAATTGAGAAATGCTTGCAGGCGCTGTTCCTGGGTTTCATAAATTGCCGCACCCACATGGCACACTTGCTCAAACGCATTCAAGCCTTGGTGATACCACTGAAACAATTTTTCTTGCAGCGAACCAGAGAAATAAGGCACCCAGACATTTACATCGCGGCGCTGGCCGATGCGATCTAAACGACCGATGCGCTGCTCCAATAAATCCGGGTTGGTCGGCAAATCAAACATCACTAAATGGCTAGCAAATTGGAAGTTACGACCCTCGCTTCCGATTTCGGAACAAATCAGTGCTTGTGCCCCGTCTTCTGCATCGGCAAAGTAAGCCGCCGCCCTATCCCGCGCGATCAGGGTTAAGCCCTCGTGAAAGGCTGTTACCGCAAAGCCCTCGCTCAAGCGTAAATGCCCCTCTAAATCTAGGGCCGTTTGCGCCGTCGCACAAATCACCAACACTTTTTCTTTACGGTGCTGCTTAAGCCACTGCACCAACCAATCCACGCGCGCGTCCATCATGGTCCAGCCGTCGCCGAAGCGCTCGCGCAACAATTGCTCTGGGTAAAGTCCTGTTACCGAAAGATCTTCTGCAGCGGCTAACGCCACCGGGTTAACAATTCGCTCGGGAAAACCTGAGACTCCCTGACGAGTGTTTCTAAATAAAACACGCCCGGTGCCATGTCGATCCAACAGTTGGTTTACAATTCGCTGCAGTAACTGCTCGCGCTCGTGCACTCCATCAGTCGCGACCAAGGTGTCCATCAATTCGACGTCTACCACTTCACGCAACTTCGTCAGCACCTGTTCAGGTAGCGCTTCTTTTGCCTTATCCTCTAAGGGCAACAGCGACTGAACCAACTCGTTAACATGGGCGTAACTCGATTCCTGCGCCTTAAAAACTGCTAAGTCGTAATAGCGATCAGGGTCGAGTAAGCGCAGCCGAGCGAAATGACTTTCCACACCCAGTTGCTCGGGTGTAGCCGTTAACAATAATAAACCCAAGGCTTTTGCCGCCAAAGCTTCAACCGCGAGATAGGCTGGGCTGGCGCCTTGTGCAGACCATTTAAGATGATGCGCTTCGTCCACCAACAGTAAATCCCAGGACGCCTCTAGCGCTTGCGCCAAACGCTTTTCGCTTTTGGCAACCACAGACAGTGGGCAAATCACCAACTGCGCAGTGTCGAAAGGATTTACCGCAGGGCTGGCCTCGACAACGTCAGCAAACGGGTCCTCGTCATCGCCAATATCTGCTTCTAAGTCTTGCAGGCGATCTTCGGTAAACAAACTGAACTGCAAATTAAACCGGCGCAACATCTCCACCAACCACTGGTGAATTAAAGTATCGGGAACCAAGATCAACACCCGATTAGCACGACCGTTAATAAGCTGTTGGTGAATAATTAATCCAGCCTCAATGGTTTTACCTAAGCCAACTTCGTCGGCCAATAGAACCCTCGGCGCATAGCGGCGCCCAACTTCGTTGGCGATATACAGTTGGTGGGGCAACAATTGAACTCGTGCGCCGAGCAAACCATAGGTCGGTGCCGTTTGCTGCTCGCGCATAAACTCCAGCGTTTGCAAACGCAAGTTAAAGCGCTTTAGCGAATCAACCTGACCAGAAAACAGGCGATCCATAGGTGCTGAAAACTGCACAAAGGAGTCCAAATCTATTTCATCAATTTCATGGCTGGCGCCACTGGCATCCATACCGAGATAGACCAGCAGCTTGCCGTCTTCCACTATTTCCTGAACCTTTATCTTAAGGCCCTCGGCGGAACGGATAGCGTCGCCGCGCTGATACCGCACCCGACTAATCGGTGCATTATTGATGGAGTACATTCGGCGCTCACCGGCAGCCGGAAAACTCAGAGTTACCAATCGATCTTCGACCTCTAACACCAAGCCGAGCCCAAGTTCGGCCTCGGTATCACTGATCCAGCGCTGACCTATTTCAAATTCCTGATTGGACACTCAGTACCTCATCTGTTTTGGCGATTATGTAAGCAAATAAAAAAGTCCGCATTATACCCTTCACCGGCCTACAGCGATTGCCTAATTTGCCCTAGGCGTTATATTTTAGACATAAAAAAACCGGCTCAAGGCCGGTTTTAAATATCACAGCAAACTTAGAGCTTGCTATCCAACTCGGGTACGGCGTCAAACAAATCTGCCACCAAGCCATAGTCGGCCACCTGAAAAATGGGCGCTTCTTCGTCTTTGTTAATGGCGACGATTACTTTACTGTCTTTCATGCCAGCCAAGTGCTGAATGGCACCAGAAATGCCCACTGCGACGTAGAGGTCTGGCGCGACAATCTTACCGGTCTGACCAACCTGCATATCGTTAGGTACGAAGCCCGCATCAACCGCCGCGCGCGAAGCGCCAACGGCTGCGCCCAACTTGTCGGCCACTTTGTAAAGCAGCTCAAAGTTGTCACCGTTTTGCATGCCGCGACCACCGGAAATAACAATTTTGGCGCTGGTTAGCTCAGGGCGATCGCTCTTTGCCAACTCCTCGCCAACAAAAGCAGACTGGCCAGCATCGTGAGCAGAGGCAACTGCTTCAACAGCAGCCGAGCCACCCTCGGCAGCAACCGCATCAAACGCGGTACCGCGCACGGTTATCACCTTGATCGCATCTGAACTCTGCACCGTCGCAATGACGTTACCGGCATAAATAGGGCGCTCAAAGGTATCAGCGCTAACCACACCGGTGATATCGGAAATCGCCTGCACGTCTAACAACGCTGCCGCGCGGGGTAATACGTTCTTACCACTCGTGGTCGCTGGCGCCAGAATGTGGCTGTAATTTTTACCCAGCTCCGCAATCAATAAACCGAGGTTTTCGGCGAGAGCATGGCTATAAGCCGCATTATCGGCAACCAACACCTTGGCAACACCAGCAACTTTTGCTGCCGCTTCGCCAACCGCTGCACAGCCAGCGCCTGCCACTAACACATGAATATCACCGCCAATAGCGTTGGCCGCCGCTAGGGTGTTTAAGGTCGCCGCCTTTAAGGAAGCGTTATCGTGTTCCGCAATTACTAAAATAGTCATTTAGATCACCTTCGCCTCGTTTTTAAGCTTTTCAATCAACTGAGCCACGTCGGCAACTTTAATACCAGCTTTGCGTTCAGCGGGTGGCGTCACTTTGAGCAATTTAACGCGAGCGGCAGTATCGACACCTAAATCAGCAGGGCTCACCACATCGAGCGGCTTCTTTTTAGCCTTCATGATGTTAGGCAGCGATGCGTAACGCGGCTCGTTCAAGCGCAAGTCTGTGGTGACAATAGCCGGCAAGTTCAATGCGACAGTTTGTAAGCCACCGTCGATTTCGCGGGTGACGTTCACTTTACCATCGGCAACCGTCACTTCTGAGGCGAAAGTACCTTGCCCCATACCGGTTAAGGCACCCAGCATCTGACCGGTTTGGTTGTTATCGCCATCAATGGACTGCTTACCGAGAATAACCATGTCTGGGCTTTCTTTTTCAACCAAGGCTTTCAGGCACTTAGCAATGGCCAAAGGCTCCAGCTCGGCATCGGTTTCAACCAGAATACCGCGATCGGCGCCCAGCGCTAGGGCCGTGCGGATCTGCTCTTGAGATTGCTTTGCGCCGATTGAAACCGCGATGATTTCAGTGGCTACGCCCTTCTCTTTCAGGCGCACCGCTTCTTCAACAGCAATTTCACAAAATGGGTTGATAGACATTTTGACGTTGGCGATATCTGCGCCCGTACCGTCTGCCTTTGCGCGTACTTTGACGTTGTAATCAACAACGCGTTTTACAGCTACAAGAATCTTCATGGAGTTTCCATTCGCTCTTCTGATGTGAACACAAGCATGAGCGATATCATGCTCACCTAGTTTACTGTCTCGCGATTATCCGGTATAAATTCGAACAAGCGTTTGAGAACACCGCTATACTGACGTTTTTGACGTTAAAAGGCAAGCCGAAGCCAACAGCAAAACGGCGAGTAACAGCCTAGCTGAGGCTGATGGAAGACACAGAAATTTTTTCAAAAGGCCTGCAAAAACAAAGGGTTTCGCCCTATTTTGGCAGTTAATATGAGCATTTTCGGTATTGGTTAGCGCGCGACTTGGGCACTATAATCCATGCAGATTTAAGCAAGCACCCATCCAGTAGCAATTACCGGATACAGCCAGCATAACGAGGAAAGCACCGTGGAAAGAGAATTTATGGAATATGACGTTGTCATCGTAGGCGCAGGCCCCGCTGGCTTGTCGACTGCCTGTCGATTACGTCAACTAAACCCAGAAGTTAGCGTGTGTGTTGTCGAAAAAGGCTCTGAGGTGGGCGCGCATATCCTATCCGGCGCTGTATTTGAGACCACCGCACTGAATGAGCTCTTTCCCGACTGGAAAGAAAAAGGCGCGCCACTGCACACAGAAGTGACGGGCGACGATATTTATATGCTTACGGGTGCCGAGAAAGCACTCAAAATTCCTGGGCTATTTGTCCCAAAAACCATGCACAACCACGGCAATTACATCATCAGCCTTGGCAATTTATGTCGCTGGTTAGCCGAACAAGCCGAAGCGCTAGGCGTGGAAATATTCCCCGGCTTTGCCGCATCGGAAATTTTATTCAACGACGATGGCAGCGTTAAGGGTATCGCCACCGGCGATATGGGCGTCAGTGCCGGCGGCGAGCAAAAAGATAGCTACATGCCAGGCATGGAGCTGCACGCGAAATACACGGTTTTCTCCGAGGGCTGTCGCGGCCAGCTAGGCAAGCAGCTGATCGCTAAATTTAAGCTGGATGAAGGCAAAGAGCCGCAACACTACGGCATCGGCATTAAAGAGCTGTGGACCATCCCACCCGAGCAGCACCAGCAAGGACTCGTGGTACACACTGCTGGTTGGCCGCTGTCTGAAAGCGGCTCGGCCGGTGGCAGTTTTCTCTACCATATTGAAGACAATCAAGTGGTAGTTGGCTTAATTACGGATCTGTCCTATAGCAATCCGCATGTCAGCCCCTTCGATGAGTTCCAACGCTACAAGCACCACCCCGTTATCGCCAAATACCTGACTGGCGGCGCGCGGGTTTCCTACGGCGCTCGGGCGATTGTAAAAGGCGGCCTGCAATCACAACCCAAAATGTCATTTCCTGGCGGCCTATTAGTTGGCGACAATGCTGGCACCTTGAACTTCGCCAAAATTAAAGGCACCCACACGGCCATGAAATCTGGCATGATCGGCGCCGAAGTGATTGCAGAAGCCTTGGCCGGCAATCGCCAAAGTGACGATTTAACCAGCTACGCAGCTGCCTACAAGGCCTCTTGGGCCTGGAAAGAACTGCATACGCAGCGAAACTTTGGGCCAGCCCAACACAAGTGGGGCAACCTGCTAGGCTCAGCTTATGCCTTCATCGATATCAATATTTTTAACGGCAAACTGCCTTGGACCCTATCCGATCCAACGCCCGATTATGCGCAACTGAAGCCGGCTGCTGACTGCCCTAAAATTGTCTACCCTAAGCCCGATGGCAAATTGAGCTTTGATAAACTTTCATCGGTATTTTTATCCAATACCAACCACGAAGAAGATCAACCTTGTCACTTGCAGCTAAAAGATAAGGACATTCCCATTCAGGTGAATTTGGCGAAATTTGACGAGCCGGCACAACGCTACTGCCCAGCCGGGGTTTATGAGGTCATTGATAACCCAGACGGGAGTAAACGCTTCCAGATCAACGCACAAAACTGCGTGCACTGTAAAACCTGCGACATTAAAGACCCTGCGCAGAACATCACTTGGGTGGCACCAGAAGGCACCGGTGGGCCGAATTACCCCAATATGTAACTGTTAAATAAAAAAGGGATTCATTGAATCCCTTTTTTATGGCCTAGGCTAAATCCACTAAGACAAGGGAAAAAACTCACCAGCGCTCCAAACACCGTAGGCGCCATCGATTGACTGCTCAGCCCAATCCACCAATTGATAATAAACATTTCGGTGAATTAAGGCGTCCAGTTCATAGCGTATTCTTACCACGGGCCTAGGTTCTCCCTGGTCATTCACATCGACAAATAACCGATGCTGCTGATCCAACAACACATTGTCCCCGGTTGAGGTACTAAGGGTGATCGCGGCCTTACTGCCCTCGCCCTGCCGTGCAGCAGCAATAACTAATAACGGCTCTTCATCGACCTGTATGCGCCATTTTTCCACTGGCGTGAGCAAGAAATATTCACCTTTTTCGCGCCACAGAATCGAGGCAAAAAGTTGCACTAACTTTTCCCGCTTAATCACATCACCTTCGTGATACCAGCGCCCGTCGCGCGCGATTCTAATATCGATATCGCCAGACAGCGCCGGCTTCCACTGATGCACCGGGGGAATTTTGCTACTTGCTTTAAGCTGCTTTTCGATCGACTCAATGCTCATCTGTAGACCTGCTCGAAACATTAAACCCAAGCATATCGCTATTTGGGCCGCTCTGTCCGTTGATAGGCATAACCCTGGGCAAATTTTTCAAAGCTTTCATTAAACAAGACATCTGGTTCGGCGCTAATACTCGGAAGCCAACTCTCCTTATTGGTAATATTTACGCTGTCGATCATTCTCGCGCTGATCACATCGTAGACAACCAATTGAACGCCCACCCTATCGCGACCGAAAGACTGATCTGGCTTCGCCGCTTGCCACTCGTCAACACTAAAGGCACCGTCACCACGGTATAAATATTTAGGGTAAACCATGAAATTGGCGCCGTTAGAGCGCGCATTTTTCAGCGCCGCCTGAACATCTAAGCGCTCAGTGGTTAATGACACCACGGCAAATTCTTGCCGCAAAGCGGCAGCTAAGGCGCGCGACATTTGGTGATCAGTTTCGGCGTCTGGCGCGCTAGCACTCACGGCAACCAACCAATGACTTTGGCGCGGAACCACCCAATCTCTGCCGCCATGCATTTGCGGGCGAGACACAAGCTGCAAATCCGTGAGTACCGCTTGGGTATTGGTTAGCGTGTGGTTAAAGGTGCAGCCCACACAAAAATTGAGCAGGCCCACCGATAGGAAGGTTTGAAGCGACTTGTTCACAGGCACACCTAAAAATAAAACCACGAGTGAAGGTGTACAGCAATCTCCGTGCCGTTAAGACTTATTGCGCTGCGGATCGAGGTTGCCCATGTGCACCCCCATATCCTTTATGAAATTCATTAAACCATCCATGTCGTCAACCAGCGGGCGGAAAGAGCGCGAGTGGTAGAGTTCTACAGCGCCCTGCGTTAGAGCCCAGTAGGCCGCGTAATAAAAATACGGCGGCACCTTCTTTAGCCGGCCCTCTTCAATTCGACGCTCGAACATCACATTTAAGGTGTCTTGGGTTGAGTTGCGAATCGCATGCAGTTGAACGATGGCATCGGGTGCCATGTTCAAAGAGATAATTTTTTCTTCGAGCCGCTGAAATAACCTGTCTCGCTGAGGATCGGCGATTCGACTTTCAAAATAAATTCGCGCCGTGGCGGCAAAGTCGCCATTTTCTGCCAGCTTAAAACTATCTTTTAAGCGCTCCGCCAAGCGCTGCTCATAATCGAACAACAAGCGCATGTAGATTTCAACTTTAGAGGTAAAGTGCTTGTAGATAGTGCCTTTACCAATATCGACCGTTTCTGCAATTTGCTCGACCGTGACCTTCTCTTCGCCATGTTCAAGCAATAGCGCCAAGGCGGCATCTAAGATGCGCTGCTCTCGCTGGCGGAACTTCTGGACTTTCTCGCGGGCTTTATCCATGCTTCACACTCTCGGTCAATAACTGTGACTAATAGTAATGCATAAGTCTCCAAGTTTCTAAGCTTGGACGCAATTCCCACTATTCGCAAAACCCATTCTGAAGAGTTGCCCAACTTATGACTAACCCCTTGTTGAACATTCTCGATATTGAACAGCTCGACTTGAACCTATTCAGGTCCCGCCAACATCAGGAAAATCATCGCAACCACCTCTTTGGTGGCCAGGTATTGGGCCAAGCGCTTATGGCCGCGGCTCGCACCGTTGAGGGCCGACGGCCGCACTCGTTACACGCCTACTTTATGCGCCCAGGCGTCAGTGACATCCCCGTGATTTACGACGTAGACCCCATTCGCGATGGCGGCAGCTTCACAACCCGCCGGGTGGTAGCTCGCCAAAAGGGCCGCGCCATCTTTAACATGGCCTGTTCGTTTCATATCGAAGAGCCCGGTTTTAGCCATCAAATATCACTCGACAGCACGCCCCCCAGCCCCGAAGAGCTGGAGAGCACCAGCTTTATCAAGTCCAACCCGGGCGCCAAAATCGACACACCCGATGCTCACGGCATGTTTTTCGAGTTGCGCTCGGCCAGCCCCGAAATGTATTTCTCCGACAAAGCGCTAGCGCCCTATAGCCAGTTTTGGATGCGCGCTGTGTCGGGTTTGCCCAATGACCCTATCCTGCACTGTGCCGCCCTCGCCTATGCCAGCGATATCGGCCTGATGGCAACCTCAACCTTGCCCCACCCAACCTCCATCATGTCGCCCAAGCTCATGCCGGCGAGCATTGATCATGCCATGTGGTTTCACGCGGATTTTAGGGTCGATGATTGGCTGCTCTATAGCACCGACAGCCCTTGGGCCGGTGGTGCGCGCGGGCTTAACCGAGGACTAATCTACAACCGTGATGGCAAATTAGTGGCATCCACCATGCAAGAAGGGCTAATTCGCCCAATCGAGCCCCGTTAATCCCAGCAATTGTGCTGATGGCTCCTATACTCAAATAAGTCACCATTTGGGTATTAGGAGCCGTGTATGACCAGCATGTGTATTTCAGACGCCATCGTAACCTTGGAAGAGCTTTTGGGTTGCTTAGATGACGCCTATTGGGAAGCATCCAGCCTTGAAGGTAAAGATCACTTCTACAACTTGATAAACGCCATACACCAAGAAATGTCCGAACTAAACAAACTCAGCGTGCAAGACCACAACCTACCCTACGAAGTTATCTGCAGCGACTTCCGGCTCGCCACCACAGAACTGGGCAGCTTGACCGCAAAACCGCACAACAGTGTTATACGCTCTAAAACGGCCAAACGTCTCGGCCAAGCAGCTGACGCGCTCAGCCATCTATTAAATTAATCAACTTATTAACTTGAGCAGCCGATTGAGCTTAGGAGCCAGCCTAAAGGCGCGCGCGGCCCGTAAAAATATGATGAAGCGGTGTTTTGATCTAACTTTTCCATGGCTTATAAGACAACCTAAGGGAATATGTCCGATTCAACCATTAGACACCGCTAACTAGTCCAAATTTGTTTAACAGGCCGAAAAAACTCACTGGCGAAACGCAAAAGCTAAACAATACTTAAACATACCGGCGACGCAATCCCCAACGTGCAATGTGGAACCGGTAGCTATGCGAATAGCTGGTTTCTAGGATTTTATCCTTTATGTTTCACTCCTAATGGTCTTGGCCCGGCGCTCTCCCCCAGAAACGCCGGGATTTTTTTATGCGCGCTATTCATGCGCTTTGGCGAGACAAGTTAAAAATAAATCTAGCAAGCGCGAGGGTTTTGGTGAGGTTCGCCATATCGCTTCAAATTCGCACATATAGCTAAATTTTGGGTGATTTAATTTAGCCAACCGACCTTCAGCCACTAAAGCCTGGGCGTAATGATCGGGTAAGTAGCCAATAAAAACACCCGACAATAACAAGTGCACAATCGCCTCTTGGTCATAGGCGGTAGCCGCGCGCATTAACCCTAAGGTTCGCGCCTGTTCCATATTAGGCGAGTGATAGCCTAAACCAGCGTATTGACACTGCAGCAATGTTGCCGCGTCTATCGCCTCGCCCGCTCGACTAGACAAGGGGTGCAAATTGCCACAATAAAGAAACATCGATTCATCAAACAAAGGCCGATAAGACAAACTTGCCGAGGTTCGATGACTCGGTATCACACCACACTGAAACCGCCCTTCAATAACGCCACGCTCAATTTCATTTAATGGCTCAACGAACATTTCGATACTGACATCCGGCGCCTGCTCGGCAAACAAAGCAATGGCCTGATGTAACCGACACTTGGGGTTAGTGGCCATTTTGTCAAACAGGGCCAAAGTCAAATTGCCGGTTAAGCGCCTGCGAATATCGTTTACATCGCCGCGAAACTCATCCAATGAGCCCATCAAGCGCAGCGCCGATTGATACACCTTGCGCCCCTCTGCCGTTAGCGCAAAGCCACTGCGCCCGCGCCGACACAACGACAAGCCTAAACGCAGCTCCAAGTCCTTAACGTGGCGGCTAATCGTCGAGCGGCCGATATTCAGTTCCAACTCAGCCGCGGAAATACCGCCACTTTCAACCACCACCTTAAACACCCGCAGCAACCGTAAATCCGGGTCACTGAGCTGGCCCAACCACGCCTTTTGTTTCATAAACAGCACACTTTAATACGATACATTGATATTTATACAACATAACAAGATCGCTAGAGTAGCGCCATTCCCTAATCAGCCAGAGTAATTGGTCATGCGTAATCGTTTAGATGCCCATTGGATGCCATTTTCCGCCAACCGATCCTTCAAGAAGAATCCACGCATGATTGCCAGCGCCGAGGGCGCCTACTTTACCGATGATCGCGGCAGAAAAATATTCGATGGCCTGTCCGGTCTTTGGACTTGCGGCCTCGGCCATTGCCGCAGCGAAATTAGCGACGCCATCGCCAAGCAGGCGAAAACCCTCGACTACAGCCCGGCTTTCCAATTCGGCCACGAGCTATCTTTCGAGCTGGCCAACAAAATTGTCGACCTGATGCCGGCCGGCTTAGATTATGTGTTTTTTACCGGCTCCGGCTCAGAAAGTGCCGACACCTCGCTAAAAATGGCTAGGGCCTACTGGCGCAAAAAAGGCATGCCCGGCAAAACCCGCCTCATCGGCCGCGCCAAGGGTTACCACGGTGTCAATTACGGCGGCATTAGCGTCGGCGGCATCGGCGCCAATCGCGCCTTGTTCGGCGATCTCATTGCCAGCGATCACCTGCCGCACACGTTGTTAAAGGATCAGCCCTTCCAAAAAGGCATGCCCAAACAGGGCGCCGAGCTGGCCGATGATTTACTCGAGATAATCGCATTGCACGACGCTTCCAATATTGCGGCAGTGATTGTCGAGCCATTTGCCGGCTCAGCCGGGGTCATTATTCCGCCCATTGGCTACTTACAGCGGCTGAGAGAGATTTGCGACCAACACAATATCCTGCTTATTTTCGACGAAGTGATTACCGCCTTTGGGCGCTGTGGTGCCATGACCGGCGCCGAGGCTTTTAGCGTCACGCCCGATATACTTAATATCGCCAAGCAAATGACTAACGGCGCAGTGCCCATGGGCGCTGTGGTCGCTAAGGCCGAGATCTACCAAACCTTCATGGAGGCCGGTGGCCCTGAGTACCTTTTAGAGTTCCCGCACGGCTACACCTATTCGGCCCACCCCCTAGCCTGCGCCGCGGGCATCGCCGCGCTCGACCTGTTAGTTAAGGATCAATTGGTCGACCGGGTTGCGAGCCTCGCGCCCTACTTCGAAACCCAACTACACCAACTGCAAGGCAAGCCCCATGTGGCCGGCATTCGAAACTACGGCTTTGCCGGCGCACTGACCTTGGCGCCTTACCCAGGCGAACCGGCCAAACGACCTTATGAAGTCGCTATGAAGATGTGGGATAAAGGCTTTTACGTGCGCTACGGTGGCGACACCCTTCAGCTCGGCCTGCCTTTTATCACCGAAAAGCAGGAAATCGACACCTTAATCAGCGCCCTGTCCGATAGCCTTAGCGAAAAATAAGCCGCTGTCGACACACTCATTGAATTCACGTTAAGGAACAGAAAAATCATGACTAGCATCGGACACATCATTAACGGCGAAGCCGTAAGCGGCGGCACCCGCCGGCAGGCCATTTACAACCCAGCCACGGGTAGCTCGAGCTACGACGTGGAGCTGGCCGACAAGGCCACAGTAGAGCTCGCCATTCAAGCCGCACAGGAGGCCTTTCCCGCGTGGCGCAATACCCCGCCGCTAAAACGCGCGCGCGTGATGTACAAATTTAAAGAGCTACTCGAGGCCCATGCCGATGAAATTTGCGCGCTGATAACCGCCGAGCACGGCAAGGTACTAAACGATGCACTGGGTGAATTGCAGCGCGGTATCGAGAATGTCGAGTACGCCACAGCGGCGCCAGAATTGTTAAAAGGCGAACACAGCAAAAACGCCGGCCCCGCCATTGATTCGTGGAGCGAATTCCAACCCTTAGGTGTTGTGGCGGCCATTACGCCCTTTAACTTCCCCGCCATGGTGCCGCTCTGGATGTGGCCCATGGCCGTTGTTTGCGGCAATACCGTAGTACTTAAACCGTCCGAGCGCGACCCCAGTTCGGTCAAACGCATCGTCGAGTTAGCACAAGAAGCCGGTCTACCCAAGGGCGTGCTCAACCTCGTTAACGGCGATAAAGAATCTGTCGATACCCTACTCACCGACCCTCGTATCCAAGCCGTGAGCTTTGTTGGCTCGACTCCCATCGCCGAATACGTTTACAGCGAAGGCACGCGGCACGGCAAGCGTGTTCAAGCCTTAGGCGGCGCAAAGAACCACGCCATCGTCATGCCCGATGCCGACATGGATAATGTCATCAGCTCGCTCATAGGCGCTGCCTACGGCTCCTGTGGCGAGCGCTGCATGGCAATCTCTGTCGCCGTTGCCGTCGGCGACGCCTGCGCCGACCAGCTAGTGAATGGGCTTAAAGCCGCTATGGCGAATATTAAAACCGGTGTCGGCAGCGACAATAGTAACGATATGGGGCCGTTGATCACCGGCGCGCACCGCAACAAGGTACAAGGCTATGTGGATGCTGGCGTTGCCGCAGGCGCTGAACTGGTTGTGGATGGCCGCGGCCTGACGGTACCAGGCCACGAGCATGGCTACTTTTTGGGCCCCTGCTTATTCGACAAAGTCAGCACCGAGATGAGCATTTACACGGACGAAATTTTCGGCCCGGTGCTCTGCGTGGTAAGAGCCAAGTCGATGCAAGAAGCCATGGATATCATTAATGCCCACGAGTACGGCAATGGCACCTGTATTTTTACTCGCGACGGCGAAGCGGCGCGCTACTTCAGTGACCATATTCAAGTTGGCATGGTGGGCATTAACATCCCCTTGCCGGTACCTATGGCATTCCACAGCTTCGGTGGCTGGAAACGTTCGTTATTTGGCGACCTGAGCGCCTATGGCCCGGATGCCGTGCGCTTTTACACCCGCCGTAAAACCATTACCCAGCGCTGGCCCGCCGGCGGCCTGAGGGAGTCTGCCCAATTCAGCTTCCCCAGCTAACGCGGCCTAGCACTGTAAAAATTGAAAGAGCTAACAACTTACCCTTTGTGGGTATCGAAATGAACAGGTCGCCGTTATAATCAGGGGCGACCTATTTCTTACCTTGGCTCACCGCGATGTCTTCAGCACAACATGCCACTTGCCCACACAACAATGCCGTAACCTGCGGTGATTGTCGGTTAAGCTCCATTTGCTTACCGATAAGCGTGCACATTGATGATATTGAAAAGATTGACAGCATCGTCAAGCGCGGGCGCCCGCTGCAAAAAGGCGATTATCTGTTTCGTGCCGGCGACGTATTTTCGTCTGTATACGCGGTGCGATCTGGCAGCATTAAATCACTCACACTCAGCGATACCGGCGAAGAACAAATAACCGGCTTCTTTTTGCCCGGTGAAGTCATGGGCTTGGATGGTATAGGCCATAGCAAGCACACGAATTCCGCCATTGCATTGGAAACCAGCGCCGTGTGCGAAATCCCTTTCACGCAAATGACCGAGCTCAGCCTTAAGTTACCCTCGTTACAGAACCATTTTTTTCAGCTAATGAGCCGAGAGATTACCCACGAGCAACAACTGGTGACACTGCTCAGCAAAAATACCGCCGAAGAGCGGGTCGCATCGCTATTGCTAAGCATTTCCTCGCGCCATCAACGTCGTCAACTGTCCGGCACTCGCTTTCGTCTATCTATGTCGCGTGCCGATATCGGTAGCTTCCTTGGCCTAACTGTTGAAACAGTAAGCCGCGTTTTTAGCCGTTTACAAAAGCTCGGCGTCATTGAGGTCGATAAAAAAGAGATTGACGTGAAAGATCTCGATCTCTTGAAGGCCAGCGCCTCTTCCAGCCACTGAGCACTTACATTGAACCCTGAAGTATTAGCTAGTGTCCTAGCCGACATTGATCAGCGCAATAGCAAAGATCCTCAACAAGTTGAGCACCATTCGAAAACCTTAGGTGCTGCGCAGTTGTATGGCGTGCGCATGAATGAACGCCTAGCGGCCTTTTGCCATAGCCCGTCGTTTGCGCTGATTATCGCGACGCGGGCGCAACACATCGAACGCTGGCACCTAGCCCGCAGCGCTTACCCCATGGATCGGCCGGGCTACCACCGCTGGCGCACCGACCTTGCCAAACACCATGCCCAAGTCACGGCAAAAATTTTGTCAGAGCACAAGCTCGAGGCGAGCTTGATTGATGAGGTCTCCTCTCTGCTAAAAAAAGAGAACCTAAAATCCAACCCCAACACCCAGATACTTGAAGATGTCGCCTGCCTGGTGTTTCTCGAATTTTACTTAGCAGATTTTGCCAGCAAACATGACGAAGAAAAGCTGATCAGTATCATCCAAAAAACCTGGCGAAAGATGTCGGAATCAGGCCATCAAGCAGCCTTAACCATCACTTTCGACCCCCAGATAGAAACTCTCATAAAAAAAGCGCTTAAGGTTTAACCCATGCTTATGTTAAAACACCTGCACGCAACCTTTGCGTTATTGTCACTTATCGGCTTTATACTCCGAGGCATTTGGTTGCTGAAGGGCTCTCCCCTATTTCAAGCAAAGCTAACCAAAATATTGCCCCACGTTAACGATACCCTGCTACTCGGGTCTGCGGTCGCGCTACTCCTAACCTATCACTGGAACCCGCTTCAGCACCCTTGGATTTTGGCAAAAATCACAGCCCTCTTGATTTACATCGGGCTTGGTTTGCTTGCCTTTAAATTTGCCAAAACGCGACCTTCGCAACTGACCAGCTGGCTCGCCGCACTTTGTACCATTTGTTACATTTTTGGTGTCGCCATCACTAAATCCCCTACTTTGAATTTGATGTAACCGGAACAGTCACCATGTGGTTTAAAAATTTACAAATCTATCGTATTAACGATGGATTCAGCCTCGATTTGTCTACACTCTCTAAAACACTTGAGGAACAGGCGTTTACCCCCTGCTCGCAACAAGAATTGTTCAAATTGGGCTGGGTACCACCCTTAGGTAAATTCAGCGAAGAACTCACCTTGGTCGCGCAACAGGCTGCACTGGTCACCCTCAGGAAAGAAGAAAAAGTGATTCCAGCGGCCGTGATCAGGGAGATGGTTGAGGAAAAGGCGGGGCAAATAGAGGCTGCGGAAGAACGCCGCGTCTACCGTAAAGAAAAAGATCAATTAAAAGAAGAAATTCTGTTTGAATGTATGCCGAAAGCGCTGCGTAAAAGTCGCCGCACCCACGCACTGATCGATGCCAAAGCCGGTGTCATTATCGTCGACGCCGCCAGCCCTGCCCGCGCAGAGGAGCTAATATCCTTGCTGCGTCAATCCGTGGGTAGCCTGCCCTTAAGTTTAACCCAATACAACCTATCCCCTGCCGTACTCATGACCCAATGGGTTAATGGCGAAGCGATGCCGGAGGGCTGGGCACTGGGTGCCGAGTGCGAGCTGCGAGAATCGGGCGACGATGGTGCAATTTTCAAATGCCGCCGCCACGACTTACTGTGCGAGGAAATCCAAAGCCACATCACCGCGGGCAAGCAAGTGGTGCAGCTGGCTCTGCAATGGCAAGAGCAGCTGAATTTTGTGCTTACCCAAGAGGGTCACGTAAAACGCCTAAACTTCGGCGACGACCTAAAGCAGGAAGCCCAAGCCAGCGGCGCTGACTCACAGGCCCTGATCGACAGCGAATTCAACCTCATGCTGCTGAGCCTTCGCGCTTTCCTACCTAAGCTCGCTGAGGCATTGGGCGGCGAAAAGTCCGACGCGATTTAGCCGAAACACAAGCTATACCGGAGTACCAACTGCAGCGCAGCTGGTACTCAAACGCCAACTAAGCCCTTAGTTGCAAGTTTAAACGGTACCAGCTCACACAAAGCTTGACGCATTGGTCACAAAACAACCCATTGACAAGCTCTTATACTTGACGTATACACAATACGTAGCGCGGAAATAACGCGAAAGAATAATAAAGATGGCGGCTAATCATGAAAAAACTCATTTTAACCTTCGGACTTTTAGGTCTCTGCCTCGCACAAGGGGCTTATGCCTGTGATGAAATGTGTAAAAAAGAAGCGGCTGAAAAGAAGCTAGGCACAGAATTCCCAAAGTACTTAACATGGAAGTATTGCGACGGTATTAGTGGCGAATTCATGACCAGCACGATGAAAAGCCTGCAAAGCTATACCGAATCACACTTAGACACCACGCGTAAGCGCGGTATGCGCAACACCAAAAACTTTTTGGAGCAGCGTAAAGACTGGCTGACTGAGTGCGACAACTACATCGCTGCAACGGGCAAAGGCCGTGTATTCAAGGATGATAAAACAACTAATGGTATCTTTGACGCCATAGATGGCGTGACCTCCGAACTGGATTCACTCATGAAAGGTGTCACCTACGCGACCCAAGGTACGCTAGCAGCGCCAGGCAGTGCAGATGATACCCATGTCGCTCAAACCAAGTTTTATACCCTTTTTACCTTAGTCGACAACCACAAGAACATGCTGCTGCTAAAAGGCCACATGATTACGTCGCGCTAAAACGGGTAAATGAACCAAAAACGCCAGCTTACGCTGGCGTTTCTGTATCTGTATTATTTCTTTTGATCGATAAGACTGGTCGATCAGGCGCGGGCTTCACACCAGCCAGTGGCTTGGGCTTTACACTCGCGGGGCGCTGGGCCGCCTTGGTTATAGCTTCAACACCATGCCTTAGCAGACGCGCTTGATCGATGATGCTCAGATCAGCCGGAAACCGCCCTGGGTTTACGCCCTGTGGATCGCGAGGGTTACCCTCGACAGACAAGGTAAAACCACAGCTATGACTGGCTGAACGTCCGTCAGGAGCCAGTGTCCACTCGTTAAAATCCATTAAAACATCTACCTTTTCACAAATACTGGGCTGCTTACCACCGCCCCATACTACCTATTGGAAAATGAAACACCCATCGAGCCCTGCAAAGTTGAGCATTAGATCATATTTGATACCGGCTAGGGTACTAGACGTTAGACTAAGTTTACGTGCGGTAGATCTCAGCCCCAACCAGATACTAGCCAAACAGCGCGGCCTATTTAGACCAACCCGCGCCTGAAGGACTAGGTTATCAAGCCTTCATTACGACTCTGCGATAGCTTGCACACTACCCTAGCACTGCCAGGCACCCCCCTACTCCTACTTCGCGCGCTGCTGAGATTTTCGTTGACGCTCAGTAGGCGCGCGGCCTATATGCACTTCATTACGCTGTTTTGCCAGTTCAATTTGGCGTTGACGCTCTTCGAAACGCAGACGCTGCTCAGACGTTAATTGATCGTGACATCGAGCACAGCTGATGCCCTGCTGAAACAAGGGCGACAACTTATCCGCTTCGGTAATCGGGTGACGACAGCCGTGGCAGAGGTCATAGGTACCTTTCTCTAAGGCATGATTGACGGTGACGCGGTTATCGAAAACGTAGCACTCGCCCTGCCAAAGGCTCTCATCGGCGGGTACCTTTTCCAGATAATTTAATATCCCACCCTTGAGGTGATAAACCTCCTCAAACCCTTGCTCCTTCAATAGCGCCGTCGATTTTTCGCAGCGAATACCGCCGGTGCAAAACATCGCCACCTTCTTGTTTTTGGCCGGATCTAGATGGTTTTTTACGTATTCAGGGAAATCGCGAAAGCTCTCGGTATTCGGGTCAAGGGCGCCCTTAAAGCTGCCCACTTGGTACTCATAGTAATTACGAGTATCCACCAGCGTAACCTCAGGGTCGCTAATCAACGCGTTCCAAGCCTCTGGCTCCACATAGGAGCCAACCACGCGCAGCGGGTCAATACCCTCTATCCCCATGGTCACTATCTCTTTTTTGAGCTTGACCTTGGTGCGATAGAAAGGCATTTCTTGCTCAAAGGACTCCTTGTAATCCAAGGCAGCAAAGGGAGGCTGAGCCTTTAGATAGCTCAATAGCCCGTCAATCGCCTGCCGAGTGCCCGCCACAGTGCCATTTATACCCTCAGCCGCCAGTAGCAAGGTGCCCTTAACCCCAAGGCGCTCCATTTCGTCATAGAGCGGCTCACGACGGGCCTTAAAATCTGGCAAAGATACAAATTTATACAAAGCGCAAACGACAACAGACATGCAAGCAGTACCAGTAAGTAAAAACAGGCGGCATTGTAGTGATTGAACAAAAACCGCACAACCATCAAGCTCAGTGAATCCCTAGGCTAGGCGCCCTTACTACCACCCATGCAGTTCGGCGAAGCCTCGGCAGCTTGGCCATGCCACTGGTCGGGCGCCAGGGTGTGCAACGCCAAGGCGTGAATCTGCGCCATCATCCCACCCATCGCGGCATAGACCAGCTGATGCTGCTGCACCATGCGCTTACCGGTAAAGGCATCGGACACTATTTGTACCTTGAAATGTGATTCGGAACCGGGCGGCACGTTATGCATGTGACTTTCGTTTTCCACCGATAAATGCAGCGGCGCAAGCGCCTTCGTGAGCAAGCCCACGATCATTTCTTGTTTTTGCATAGAGAGCAGCCCTGAGAAAAACACCATTATAACGATGAAATACCCAGAAGTTGACGGTAATTGATCTGCACAAAGTGAGACTTAGGTACTAGACTGGCACCTAAAACACGTTAGGATATACGCCGCCACCGAATGGACATTCGCAGGCATTGGCACTGAGGGACGACAAATAAAATCAATAATCTCCGAAGGCCCATGCAATGTCAGCTACAGCACCATCTCGCAACTCTCCGCTCTTTGTCGAGCGCCGCAAGGGTAATCGACGCGTTGAACAAGATCGATGCGCCAACCTAGACTTAGACCTCTATCACCGTAAACGCCGTACCCAGCGAGATCGCCGCACCGCCCAGCGTAGCAAAATCGAAGATATTACCGCCTTTTACGAAGCACAAATGGCGGCGCTTGAAGCCCCTATCCAGTAGCGCCTTACTTCACCGGGTAATGGGGATAGCGCCCAAAAAACGCACGCACATCGAATTCGGCTCGCACCTTCTCATAATAAGCATCGTGCCGGTGCCGATGAGAATTGTGACCTTCGTATTGCAGCAAATCTAAACAGGCTTGGCAGACCCGGGCGTTGGCTAAGCGCCCTATTTGCACCCCGGCTCGCAAACGCGCGTCTACCGGAAACTGATCGCACCAACTTAAATGATAAACCGTAGTTAAGGCATCAGTTTCAGGCCAAACTAGAACCCGCGCATTTTTAAACGCGATGGTGGCATCGGTTAATTTCCGCAGCGCCGTCACGGGCAGCAAAATGCCCTGGCGCAACAATACCAACCGCTCTTGCGCCGTTAAATGCAGCTTTGGATCAAAAAATTCAAAACTACCTAAGCGCTGTGCACCCATTTTCCGGCGCAGCATTAAAAACGGCTCGAATTGACTAAAATCTGGCAAATCCACTAGTGCACATCCTGCAAGATGGTGGCGATTCGCCCATCGGCATCGGTTCGAACTTTAAATTCCACTCGGCGCGATCGCGCGCCATCTTCAAGGCCATCGGCATTTAAAATGAGCTTTGACGACGACAATCCATTCGCCGTTAGGTGCGACACCAACCAGCTTCTTTCCGGCACCACACTGGGCAGCGCCAACACAAAACCTAATGCCGCGCGCGTACGCTCTTGCGACAATGCCATGTTGCGAATGTAGGCATCCTCCTCGTTAACATCTCGACCCCAATCGCTGGAGGTATGGCCTTCTATGCGCACCTCTAAAATATCGTTGCGGTATTTGTCGCGCGTGAGTATTGCGACATAGCGCGGAAAAAAGTCTGCCAGAATATCGGAGAATGCGGGGTTTAAATCAGACTCTCCGCGCTCAAATAATAATTCTGTGTTTAGAAAGCGAACGCTTAAGTCTGGGTCTAACTCGGCGCCCCAGCGCGGTAAATCGTCGCCAAATTCGGCCAACAAATCTTGATAAAGCTGAGTGCGCAAACGATCGTACAAGATCGCGACATCTTTAATTTTTCGCGATTCGATTTCCAACTGCACCATATAAATAACCGAGATCAGCAAAAACACCATCATCAGCCCACCCATCAAATCGCTGACGGAGACCCAGTGCTCTTCTTGCTCTACGGCATTACTCGGCGGTGACTCGAGCTCGCTGTTGGGGTTTAGCATCTTGTGGGCCTAATTTTTCTGCCAAGAGTATGAGTTGCCGCAACCTTTCGGTTAATGGGGCATAATCGTTAACGAATTTTTCTGAGAGCGACGTCATCTGATAACCAAAGGTTTTCAATGCCGTGACTAATTCTTCTTCCAAGCCTTTTTGAATTTTTCCTAGGTGCTCCGCCATGCGCGCATCGGCATTTTGCGCCAACACCGCCAAACTCTCGTGCACTTGCTGAGAGCTGGTGGTTAGGCCATTTAGAGACTGCGATAATGCCTCGCTGATCTGCCGTTGATTGCGGCTCACAGAAGTTGAAAGCTCTGTGGTCAGGCTATCAATACGCGCACCCAAATCCGGTAAGCCCTGAGCAGCGCGCTCTGAGACGTTGGCCAAGTGCTCTAAATAGCTCGCCATCTGCTCAGACTGCGCCTTAGTTCCGGCGAGCATCTGCCCTAAGGATTGCGACACTTGATTAAACACGTCGGCATGGCCAACCATTTCCCGATAGGCCTCTGCGGCCTTGTCTAGAAGTTTGCCGTTGGCGCTTTGGCCAGCTAAAAGCTCCTCTAACTCGCGTTTATAATTTTCCTGCCACAACAACATCTTGCCCACGGCAGCATTTAACTCGCGGAAATTTTCGCCGTACTGGGTGTTAATTTCCGCATTAAAATCGCGCATCACCTTTTCCAGCGCCGATACTAACGCTTTGGCATTCGCTTCCGCCATTTCGGTTTGATACAGCTTCAATTGCTGATGCATGGCCTTGAGCCCATCAGCTTCCGACTGTTTCAAGGCGACGATTTCCGCGCGCAATCCCTTAGCGTCCACATCGGTGAGGCTTTGGTGAATATCGGTCAACAAATTTGCTAGATCTGTCACTGTGGCGGTGTGGTAGGTTTCCTGCTTTCGACGTTGCCCCATGAGCGCAAACAAATGCCGCATTTTCACACTCAGAGCGCCGAGCAAACCAGCGATAGAAGTCCAAAACGCGGTTTTTAAACCGTCGATAAGTTGCGGCACGCTGGCGCTGATATTCACCGTATCAAATTGCAGTAAACCCAGCGCAACACCTAAAAAGGTACCGAAGATACCCATACTGGTGAGAATGGCGGGGGATTGTGTGGCGCTGTGGCTGTTATAGCCGGGGCCGACGAAGTAGATAGACAGTAGCGCAATCAGCGCCAATAAAGCCAAGGTCAGTGGCGGAAAACTTGCCCAAAGCTCCATAACGGGCCCTTATTCAACTTTGTTATTGTTGCCACAATATAGACTAACCCCCTATTTGGACAAGCGCTAAGTTTAGGACGCCTGAAGCTCATCACCCTTTGATGTCAACCAAGCCGTTAACGGCTGACCAAATTCACCAGTTCCTCAGCCAAACTGCTCAGCCCCATGGCGCCTTTCGGGTTGTACCAATGCCAGGTTTCCATCGCTGCGCCGCGAATAAAATTGCGCGCCAAGGCTGGATCGATGGGCATTAAGCCATCGGCCTTTAAGGCGCGCAAGCAGTCCAACCAACGCTGTTCGTAACGATTGCGCAAGCTCAAAATATGGGCTTGATTCACCTTGCCTAAGGAACGCCACTCGGTCATTAAAATACTAAAACCCGTTCCCGTCTGGGCGTGAATGGCGCTCAATTCACAAGTGACTAAAACAGCCAAGCGCCGCTTACTATCGGCTACCCCGTGTAATTGGTTATCCATCTCCTCCTCGACTGACAAAATCAGCTCTTCCATAAGCTGCGCCAGAATCGCCTCTTTATTGGGAAAATGGTGGAACAAGCTCCCCGATAAAATGCCCACCTCCGCCGCAATATCGCGAACCGTCGTGCGCGCGAAGCCTTTTTCGCGAAATAGTACAGCGGCGGCGCGTAGCACCTTGCCCTTGGCGGAAGCCTCATCCTTCAAAACGCGCTGATTCACCTAGACTCCTATCAACCTCTGCGGCGAGCCCACATAGAGCAAAACCTTAGGCTAGAAATAATAAAAAAAGTACTAGACAGCAACCGTAAGATATTGTCAACCAAGCGCTTGCTTGGTAAGGTCTACCCGTGTTTAATCAACGCTTGGTAAATCGCCTCAACTAAGGCGCAACATATGGCCATTTACTGCGCCACTGAAAAGGGACAAGCACCATGACAAACCCCGATATCGCCGTTGTCACCTGCGCATTAACCGGCGTGCTCACCAACCCAGCCCAACACCCAGTTCCCGTGACAGCGAGCCAAATGGCCGATGCGGCCCGCCAGGCCTTCGAGGCCGGCGCCAGCGTCATGCACGTACACTTTCGTAGCCAAGCGCCAAACTGTGGCCACCTACCGAGCTGGGAGCCAGAGGTGGCGGCGGAAATTAGCGATGCCATACGTGCCGCCTGCCCCGGTGTTATCATGAATTTTTCCACCGGCACCATCGGCCGAGATCAAACCGGTCCAATCGCCTGCCTAGAAAGGTGCCAACCGGAAATAGCTGCCTGCAACGCCGGCAGCCTTAACTACCTAAAAGCAAAAAGAGACGGTACCTGGGCGTGGCCGCCCATGCTGTTCGAGAACACCGTCTCGAAAATTGAAGAGCTGCTCGCCGTCATGCAACAAACCAATACCCGGCCAGAATTTGAATGCTTTGATGTGGGCATCGTTCGCTCGGTGGGGATGTACCAAAAAGTTGGCATGATTGACCGTGCCAGCTTCAATTTTGTCATGGGCGTGGATTCCGGCATGCCCGCCGACACCGAATTACTCAGTTTATTACTGAAGTACCTGCCTAGCTCAAACCCCTGGCAGACGACCCTTATCGGGCGCGAAGAGATTTGGCCGGTACATCAAAAGGCCGCTGAGCTAGGCGGCCACTTGCGCACGGGGCTCGAAGATACCTTCTATCTTCCAAATGGCGAGCGCGCTGCAAACAATGGCGAACTCATCTCGGCACTGGTCAACATTGCTGAACTGGCCGGCCGTAAAATCGCAACACCCAGTCAAGCTCGCGAAATTTTTCTATAAGGCAACGCCATGACAACCGCATCCGAAAGCTATCAATCGATTTTAAAACCCGGGCTTTTTTCTGGCCAAGTCATCATCGTCACCGGCGGCGGTAGCGGCATTGGCCGCTGCACGGCGCACGAGCTGGCTGCACTCGGCGCGCACGTCATTATTACCGGCAGAAAGCAGGAAAAACTCGACAAGGTATTGGACGAAATTCGCTCCGATGGCGGCAGTGCAGAATCTTTCAGTTTCGATATTCGCGACGAAGCAGCCGTTACCCAAGCCATTGCCGACATAGTGGCAAAGCACCCGGTGATACATGGCTTAGTCAACAACGCCGGCGGTCAATTTCCCGCGCCCTTAGAAATGATATCGCTAAAAGGTTTTGAAGCTGTGGTGCGCTCAAATCTGGTGGGTGGTTTTTTAATGGCGCGCGAAGTCTATAAGCAAAGCATGCAAAAGCACGGCGGCGCCATCGTCAATATCACCGCCGACAACTTAAACGGCATGCCCGCCATGGGACATTCGGGCGCGGCGCGCGCGGGCATGGAAAACCTCACCAAAACCGCGGCCTGGGAGTGGGGTTATTTCGGCGTGCGGGTAAATGCCGTGGCGCCCGGCTGGGTCGCGTCCAGCGGCTTCGATACCTACGACCCTCACTTTCAAGCGCTGATAAAAGGCGTTAAAGAAAATGTGCCGCTAAAACGCTTAGCCTTCGAAGCCGAGATCAGTTCCGTTATTTGCTTTTTATTAAGTCCCGGAGCCGCCTTTATGAATGGCCAAACACTGCGCGTGGATGGCGGCTCCTCTATGGGCTCAGCGGCCGCCATTTGGCCCTTGCCCAAAGGTGCCGCCGTTAACACAAGCCCTTACAATGGTTTTCACCGCGCCGAATTACCAGCGATGTTACGCGATGCCGATGCTAGTGAAACGGGAGACGCTTAACGATGCCCGCTATTGAATCTAAATTGAATCCACAGCACGCCGATTTTCAACGCGATGCGGAACACTTATTGGAACAACTCAACGCCGTGCGCGCGCTGGAAACCGCACTCATCACCAGTGCAGAAGCCAAGCGCGAAAAATACGCTCAGCGCGGTATGCTACTGCCGCGGGAGCGGCTCGCACTACTGCTCGACAGCGGTTCGCCCTTTATCGAAGTATCAAGTCTCGCCGGCTATAAAATGTATGACGATAAAGATGGTTCGGGTGCCGGCGGCGGCTGCATTGGCGGAGTTGGCTTTATTCACGGCGTAGCCTGCATGGTGCGCGTAGATAACTACGCCGTTAAAGGTGGCACTATTTCGCCGGTGGGCATGGAAAAAGCCCTACGCATGCAACAAATCGCCATGGAAAATAAACTGCCCTTCGTCACACTGGCACAAAGTGGCGGCGCCAACTTGTTATACGCCAATGAAATTTTCGCCCCCGGTGGCCGAGGCTTCGCCAACCAAGCGCGCATGTCGGCCCAAGGTATTCCGCAAATCACCGTGGTACACGGTAGCGCCACCGCCGGTGGTGCCTATCAACCGGGCTTGAGTGATTATGTGGTGCTAATTAAACAACAAGCCACCATGTACTTAGCTGGCCCACCTTTGTTGAAAGCCGCCACCGGTGAAATTGCCAACGACGAAGATTTGGGTGGCACCGATGTGCACGCGAACCTAACCGGGACCGGTGAATATCTCGCCGAAAATGATGCACAGGGTATTGCCTATGCGCGCGAAATTATTAGCCATTTAAATTGGCCAAAATGCGCTCAACTAGAAGCATCGCAGGAACCGTTATACAACACCGAAGACATGCTGGGTGTTATACCCGCCAACACCAAAACGCCTTTTGATGCCCGCGAAATCATCGCGCGCCTAACCGATGCATCGGAATTTTTGGAGTTTAAAGCGCAATTCGATCAACAAACCCTGTGCGGGCATGGACGAATTTACGGGCAGCCGATCGGCATCATCGCAAACAACGGCCCAATTACCGCGCAAGGCGCCAATAAAGCGGCGCAATTTATTCAGCTGTGCGAGCAGAGCCGTACACCGCTGTTATTTTTGCACAACACCACAGGCTTTATGGTTGGCACCCTGGCCGAACAGTCGGGCATTATCAAACACGGCTCTAAAATGATTCAGGCCGTAGCCAATGCCACGGTGCCAAAACTGAGCATTGTTATCGGCGGCTCCTACGGCGCTGGCAATTACGCCATGTGCGGGCGCGGATTTGACCCACGCTTTATTTTCGCTTGGCCGAACAGTCGCACATCGGTTATGGGCGGCGCGCAAGCGGGCAAGGTGTTGCGCATTGTTACGGAGGCAAAACTGGGCTCCGCTGCCGATCCCGACATGCTCAACAAACTCGAAACCGATACCGCCGCTTTTGTCGACCAAGCCTCCACTGCCCTCGCCTGCAGCGCCCGCATGTGGGACGACGGCATCATCGACCCACGAGATACCCGGCATATTCTTGGTTTACTGCTAAACATTTGCAACACAGCTGATAACCATCATCCAAACAACAATAAATTTGGCGTAGCGCGCTTTTAAATCGCACCTAATCAAAGGGAAAACTCATGCTATTTTCAGAACAACACCAAGCCATGCGCACCAGCGTGCAGCGCTTTGTCAGCGAAGAAATTAATCCGCATGTTGACGAGTGGGAAAAAGCCGGGTTATTTCCCATGCACGAGCTGCTAAAAAAGTTGTCGGCACTGGGCTTACTTGGCATTAGCAAACCCGAAGCCTACGGTGGCATGGGATTAGATTTCAGCTACGAAATGCTATTAGCCGAAGAGTTAGGGGCCGCTCATTGCGGCGGTGTACCGCTCGCCATCGGCGTGCAAACGTCGATGGCAACACCGGCGCTAGCGCAATACGGCAGCGATGAACTGCGCCAAGAATTTCTAACCCCTGCAATTGCAGGCGAGTTTGTTGCTTCTATAGCGGTATCTGAACCAAGTGCTGGTTCAGATGTTGCCAACATCAAAACTCGCGCTAAAAAAGACGGTGATGATTACATTATCGACGGCAGTAAAATGTGGATCACCAACGCCACCCAAGCAGACTTTTTCTGTGTGCTCGCCAACACCAGCGACGACAAGCCACACAGTAACAAATCCCTCATTATTGTGCCGCGCAATACGCCCGGGGTGAGTATCGGCCCGAAGCTCGAGAAAATGGGTATGCGCAGCTCCGATACTGCGCCGGTTTTTTTCGATAATGTGCGCGTGCCACAGCGCTTCCGCATTGGCGATGAAGGCGCCGGCTTTCTCTATCAAATGCTGCAATTCCAAGAGGAACGGTTATTTGGAGCCGCGCTCTCTCTCAAGGGCTTCGAACTTTGCATTAACAGCACCATAGACTATACCCGCGAGCGCGATGCCTTTGCTGCACCGTTAATTAACAACCAAACCATTCACTTCACGCTCGCAGAGATGTTAACGGAGACTGAGGCCTTACGAGCCCTCATTTACCGCGCTACCGAAAACTATGTGGCTGGTCAAGACGCCACCCTACTCGCCTCTATGGCGAAACTAAAAGCCGGTCGTCTATCGCGCGAACTGCCCGATAAATGCTTGCAGTTTTGGGGCGGCATGGGCTTTATGGAGTCATCCATTGTTAATCGCCTATACCGAGACTTCCGCTTAACCTCCATCGGCGGCGGTGCCGATGAAATCATGCTCGGCATCATATGCAAGTTAATCGGTATTTTACCCAAGCGAGCGAAGGCCTAGATCATGACCCGTGAATGGAACTATGGTGATTCAAAATACGAAACACTGGTGATAGACGATTTGTCTTTCGGTTATCGCATCACACTCAACCGCCCACAAGTTCGCAACGCCATTAATCAAACCATGGTTGAAGAGCTGACAAATTTTATGTCTGGCATTGAGCAAGATGAACAGGTCAGAGTGCTAGTTATCCAGGGTGCCGGCGGCCACTTTTGCGCCGGTGGCGATCTTGGCGACATGCTAAAAGCCGCACAAGATTTTGAGCAGGGAAATCCAGACGCTTTTAAGGCACTGAATCTCAGTTACGGCCGCCTCTTGGTACAGTTTGCTCGCCTACCCTGTACAACCATCGCATTACTCGAAGGCACGGTTATGGGCGGCGGCTTGGGTTTTGCCGCCGTGGCCGATATCAGCTTGTGTAGCGCGAGCAGTAAACTTGCCATGCCTGAAGTGTCATTAGGCTTACCGCCGGCACAAATTGCTCCCTTTGTCGCTGAGCGCATTGGCCTGAATCAAACTCGCCGTTTGGCATTAACCGCAAGAAAATTGCTTGCGGCTGAAGCACTAACGCTGGGTTTGGTCGATCAAGTGGCAGAGGACAGCGAGGCGCTGGGCCAACTACTGCAAACAGAGTTGCACGCCATCCAAACCTGCTCGCCCAAAGCGGTGCGCGCGACCAAAAAATTATTGGTCAATTTATCACGGCTAGGCGAGGCAAAGCATGCCGAGTTGGAGCAACAGCTCTTAGAAGCAGCCGAGGCCTTTAACTTTGCTGTAACACGAGGTGATGGTCCTGAAGGCACCAGCGCCTTCATAGAAAAACGCCATCCCGTTTGGGTAACTTCACACAAGCATTGAGAACTAACGTGCACAATAAAAAAATTAGTCGTTTACTCATCGCCAATCGGGGTGAAATTGCCTGCCGTATTATTCGTACGGCGCGACAGCTAGGTATAAAGACCATTGCCGTTTTCAGCGAGGCAGACGCAGACGCCCTGCATGTTCAGCAGGCGGATGAAAGCTACTGCATTGGCCCGGCTGCGGCGACGCAATCCTATCTAAACATCGATGCCTTGATCGAAGCCGCACAGCAAACTCGCGCCGATGCGGTTCACCCTGGTTATGGCTTTCTATCGGAAAATGCTGCCTTCGCCCAAGCGCTAGCAGACAATAACATTATATTCATTGGCCCCTCAGCCGAAGCCATTGCACTCATGGGCGATAAGCGCCGAGCGAAAACGGCAATGATTGAGGCCGGCATACCGACGCTTGCCGGCTACAGTGGCGACAATCAAAACCTCGATCATTTAGTTCAACAGGCTAACACCATGGGCTTTCCCATTATGGTGAAAGCCGCCGCGGGTGGCGGTGGTCGGGGTATGCGCCTAGTCACCCATGCAGACCAACTAAGCGCCGCCATCAATAGCGCCCGTAGTGAAGCGCAAAACGCCTTCGGCAATGGCGAGTTACTGCTGGAAAGAGCGCTGACCAAACCGCGCCACGTGGAGGTACAGATATTTGCCGATCAGCTCGGTAATACTGTCTATCTTGGTGAGCGCGACTGCTCCATCCAGCGCCGGCATCAAAAGGTTGTTGAAGAGGCACCAGCGCCAGGGATTGACGAAAAAACTAGAATAGCCTTAGGCTCGGCAGCGCTGCTTGCCGCTCAATCCTGTAACTACGTAGGCGCTGGCACCGTTGAGTTTTTATTGGATAGCGATGGACGTTTCTATTTCTTAGAAATGAATACGCGGTTACAGGTGGAGCACCCGGTTACGGAAGCTGTCTTTGGCGTCGATCTGATCGCCTGGCAAATTGCCGTGGCTGAAGGCAAACCGCTACCGAAAACCCAAACAGAATTGACACCCAATGGCCACGCCCTAGAAGTGCGCCTGTACGCGGAAAACCCGAGTCAAAATTTTTTACCCCAAACAGGTAAAGTTGCGCGCTGGCAAAGTCATCTACAGCCATACACCCGCATCGATCATATGCTGTTCGACGGCTATTTGGTCAGCAACTGGTACGATCCAATGTTGGCTAAAATTATCGCTTGGGGCGAAACACGGGAACAGGCCCTGGCCCACTTAATCGAGCAAATTGATCACACCACACTCCTCGGTGTTGGCCACAACCTTGGCTACTTGCGCACTATCGTCGACCACCCAGCCTTTCGAGCTGAACAGGTGCACACGGGCTTTCTCGCCGAACATGGCCTGAACGAATTGTTCCAGCCGCAAGAAATTAACCAAGCCCTTGTTGCCGCCAGCCTTCTCGATTTTCTCGCGAGCAATCACAACCCAACGATTTTTACCGCACTGTCTCATCTGAGCCACGCACAACAAAAGCAATGGCAAATCAACGATTGCATATTCAACTGCCGCTTAGATGCAAAGCGATGGAAAGACGGCGCACTGCGCCTTGACATTGCAAAAGCCGGCGCACAAGCAGAGCAGTTTTCTGTAACCCATATCACCCTAACTGAAACACAGCTTAGGTTTCATATTAACAATGAAAAAGCCAATGCAGACTATTGCAGCGTTGTGCTTAAGAATAGGGGCCACTATTTTCTACAGCTGGGCGGCAACCCTTTTACAGCAAGCCTAGTTGATCCCCTTGCCACATCATTAGGCAGTAGCGCTAATAGCCAATGTTGTGCACCCATGGATGGCATGGTAGTCGAATTGTTAGTTGAGAACGGCACACAGGTCGAAAGTGGCGACACCCTGTTAATTCTTGAAGCCATGAAAATGGAAATGCCAATCAAGGCACAAGAATCGGGCTTTGTCCGCTTTGCATGCGCGCAAGGCGAACAAGTTAAACAAGGCTTCCAACTAGCCAGCATCAAGCCCTCACACAAAGAGGCTAGCTAAATGCGAGATCACATTCGCTTGGCCTCACCTCACCTCAATGACAGCCATCAGCAATGGCGTGCTCAGTTGCGCAAATTTGTTGCGCAGCGGATAACACCCTATGTGGAGCAATGGGAAGAGGCCGGCAAAATTCCTATCACGCTCTGGCAGCAAGCCGCCGACATCGGGTTACTGCAACTTGGTTTTCCAGAAACCTATGGCGGCGTCAGCGAAGGCACCGACATTTATCACATGATTATCGCCGCTGAAGAACTGGCCGCCTGCGGCGCTGGCGGTGTTTACGCCACGTTAATGGTGCATGGTATAGGTTTACCACCGCTGCTCCACTATGGTTTAGAACCACTTAAGCAGGAGGTTATTCCCCGAGTGCTCAGTGGCGAAAAGCATATTAGTTTGGCCATTACCGAACCCAGTGGGGGTTCCGACGTAGCGAGGTTGCAAACCACGGCGAAACGCGACGGCGACATATATCGGGTCAACGGCAGCAAAACGTTTATTACCGGCGGCATGCGCGCTAACTGGTTCACCACGGCAGTACGTACCGGCGATCAAGGCTTCGGTGGCATTTCACTGCTGTTAATTGATGCAAATAGCGCCGGCGTCAGCCGCACCAAGCTCGATAAAAAGCAAGGCTGGTGGTGTTCGGATACCGCAACGGTATATTTCGATAACGTGCAAGTCCCGGTGAGTCATCGTATCGGCGAGGAGAACCAAGGTTTTTTACCCATTGTGCACAACTTTAATAACGAGCGACTCGGGTTAACCGCTAGCGCATTGGAATTCGCCCGTATTTGCTTTGAGGATGCGTGGGCTTGGGCCTCAGAGCGAAACACCTTCGGCAAGCCGTTAATCAAACATCAAGTCATCGGCCATAAATTTGCGGAGATGTTACGCCAAATTAATGCCACCCAAGCCTACTTAGATAATGCTGCCTGGGCTGTGAAGCAAGGGATCAGCAAGCCCGCCGATATGGCGCTGTTGAAAGTACAAGCCACACAAACGCTAGAGTTTTGCGCCCGCGAGGCACTGCAAATACTTGGCGGTGCAGGCTTCATTCGCGGCAACCGCATTGAGCGCATCTATCGCGAAGTTCGGGTTAATGCGATCGGTGGCGGTTCAGAAGAAATTATGCGCGATCTCGCCTGGCGACAGTTGATAGGGCAAATGTGACCTCAAAGTGAGATAGTAGGCCGTCAGCGCGATGAAATGCTAGACTTATGCCCAGCCAAGGATTTATCACAGAGTGCATAGCGAGGCTTATTCTTCTTGAAACCTGCGATACAGCGCCCTACTCGCTTGCTGCCAAGCCTGGTTCTCCTTGCAATCGGTGCTTTGGCTCCAAGCGCTCTTGTCTTGGCGGCTCCCCCCACTCAAGCAATATCGCCCCCAGCCAATAAAACAATCACCATTCGAATACCAAAAAATGAAAGCAGTAATTCTGGCCACACCAGCTACGTGGTAGAACTGCTGCGCCTCGCGCTCGAACACAGCAAGCAAAGTAACGAATCCATCCTGCTCCAACCCATTACCGAAGATTATACTCAGGCGAGGTTAATAGCGGAGTTGTACGAGGGATCAAACATAGATGTCATATGGACCATGACGTCGAAAGACCGGGAGGCGACGATAAAGCCGATTCGGGTGCCCATTCTGAAAGGCTTATTGGGCCAGCGGGTATTTCTTATTCGCGAAAGCCAACAATATATTTTTGAAAATGTATTAACACTTAAAGACCTCGCTCGCCTCGTGGCTGGGCAAGGTAGCCACTGGCCGGATACAGACATACTGCGCGCCAACGGCTTAATTGTATTTACCTCGCCCCACTATGAGTTGCTTTTTAATATGCTGAAAGGTGGCCGCTTTAATTACTTTCCCCGTGGTGTTAACGAAGCATGGGCCGAAATTGAAGCTCACCCAAATGAAGGTCTTGCGGTAGAAAAGTATTTATTACTTTCCTACCCAGCGCCCATGTACTTTTTCGTGCACCAAGACAACCTCGATTTGGCAAACCGCATTGAGCGCGGTTTGGAAGGCATGATCAACGATGGTAGTTTCGATAAACTTTTTTTAAATCACCCAAGCATCATCAATGTGGTAAAGCGCACGCAACTCGATAAAAGAAGGATCTTCAAACTACTCAACCCAGACCTGCCCAAGGAAACGCCCTTGGGCGACCCCCGTTATTGGCTCCAGCTGCAATAGCTAACGTCATTCTGCATTGCGAATTTTCAATCTGGGCTCGGCAACGGCAACTAACCTTCCATCGACGAGCGCGATAGCTTGGGTAGAACCGTAGGGCGGCATTTCCTTTAATTTATGCCCTTTTACCACCAACGATTGACGAATACCCGCCGGTAAATTGGACTCTACAAATAGCATATCTGGCCGCCATTGCTGATGAATGCGGCTCTTACCAAGCGCATCGTTTAAGGGTAAGGCTAGATCCAAATGGTTGATAATGGCCTGAACCACTTGGGTAATAATGGTCGGGCCGCCTGCAGCACCCACAGTCATCACCGGCTTATTGTCCTTCAATATCAAGGTCGGCGTCATACTCGAGAGCGGCCTCTTACCGGGCTGAACGCTATTAGCCTCAGTGCCAACCAACCCATAGACATTGGGCACACCTGGCTGTACGGAAAAATCATCCATTTGGTTATTCAATATCACACCCGTACCTGGCACGATAACCTTAGAGCCAAAGTCGGTATTGACCGTGGTGGTAATGGCAACCCAATTACCCAGCTTATCCGCCGCCGCAATGTGCGTCGTGTGCTTGGCAAACAAATCAATATCCACATCGGCAGGCATTCCTGGGCCCGATACATCAATGGCATGATCGAGATCGATTCGGGCCGACTGCTTATCGAGGTACTCAGCTTTCACTAAGCCTTTCGGCACTTTAGTAAAAGCTGGGTCACCCAACCAATGGGCTCTATCGGCAAAGGCTAATTTCATCGCCTCACCCATCACGTGGTAACGGTCACCATCTTTCATGTTGGCTAAGTCAAAGCGCTCTAACATGGCTAATATTTGCGCAGTATGAACACCACCAGAACTTGGCGGAGGAAAACCCACCAAGGTATAACCGCGATACTGGGTTAGGAGTGGTTGCCGCTCCAAGGCAACATAAGCTTCGAAATCTTTTGCAGTAAGTAACCCGCCATTTTTTGCCATCCAATCACCCACCGCTTTGGCGTAATCACCCTTATAAAAATAAGCACTGCCATCGCGCGCAATGGCCTTTAGGGTTGCGGCTAAATCTTTCTGTACGAGTTTATGGCCCCGTGGCCAAGGGTTGCCTTGCTCATCCAGCAACACAGACGCGCTGCCGGGAAATTGCGCCAATCTCGGCGCAGACCGCGCTAGGCGATCGGCAAATATTTTGTCGATAGCGAAACCGTCTTGCGCCAGCTTTGCTGCCGGCAAAAGCACATCGGCGTAAGGTTTAGCGCCAGCTTTGGCAATAGCTATCTCATAGGCGGCAATTGAGCCAGGTACGCCGGCGGCTAGGGGCCCAGTTTGACTGAGTTGGGTATTGGCTACACCGTCTACCACATACATATCGCGGTGCGCCGCCATCGGCGCTGTTTCGCGACCATCAATGGCGAACAATTGCCCTTTCGCGGTTCGTATCAAGACAAAGGCGCCGCCGCCAATACCCGAGTTATGGCCATCCACAACCCCCAAGGTAAGCGCTGTGGCAATAGCGGCATCAACGGCATTACCGCCATTGGCCAAGGCGTCCATACCTGCTTGCGTTGCGAGCGGGTGAACAGAGGCTACTGCACCTAAGTCGTTGGATTGTGCGTAGGGTTCGTCTTGGGCAAAGGCAAACACGCAGGAAAGTAAAAGTGAGAAGGTTACAACATTGATACTCAGTTTTTTAAGGACTACAGGCATCATCCAATCGTCTCCTTTGTACGTAAGTGGTCAGCATACTCTTCTACATAGCATCAGCAAAGGAACGGGGTACAATTTTCCCCATCGGCACCCTATACTGGGCGCTCTTCAGCCCTGCCCAGGCGGGATACCACCAGCGACGGACCATTGAATGAGCAGCCTGACCACCATAGAAGTCAACAAAGAAGACATGAAGTTTTCTGCCGCCCACTTCACAATTTTCTCAGCTACCGAAAGAGAGCGACTACACGGCCACAATTTTCGCGTGTCATTAAGTATTAGCTCTCCCGCCAATCGCAATGGGCTCGCCTTTAGCTACAAAATTCTAAAGGACAAAATTCGCGCGCTGTGCGATGAGCTCGATGAATACACCCTGTTGCCGGCACACTCGCCCTATTTAAAAATAGTCACAACCGAACATCACCACGAGGCCAGTATGAACGGCGAAACCTTGGTGTTTTTACGCTCTGACTGCAAGCTACTTCCCATCCCCAATACCACGGTTGAAGCCTTTGCGGCCTATTTATTAGACCGCTTTTTACATGACGACGATTTTGTTCAGCGCCATGATCTCGCCAGCGTAGAAATGAAAGTCTCTTCCGGCCCTGGGCAATGGGGCTCCTGTGCCTGGCAACAGGCTGCGCAGTAAATGGCGAATACCTATTGCGCGCAACTTTCGACGTCAGCGCTCAACTGGCGCCGAGAAAAAGTCTTTTTACTGCTCACCGGCTTTTTCCTGTGTGCCATGACGCTGCTCAACGTGATAGGCATCACCCGCTTTATCGAGCTAGGCCCTTTAGCCTTAGCGGTGGGTGTATTGCCTTATCCACTGACTTTTTTATGCACCGATATTGTCAGTGAGATTTACGGCAAGCAGCGCGCAAACTTTATGGTTACCGTTGGCTTGATCATGAACGGCTTCGTGATTGGCACGCTATGGTTGGCGAGCAGCTTGCCCTCAGTTCAACCCGACGCGCTACCGCCTTGGCAAGTATTAAATCTATCGCAAGAGGTGATATTACCCAGCGGCGAAGTTGTTGCTGGTTCGATAGAATTATTCCAGCTCATTTTTGCCTGTACATCCGGCGCCGTTTTCGCCTCCATGCTGGCCTATCTCGCCGCACAATATTGCGACGTGCAGCTATTTCATTTCTGGAAGCGCATAACTAAAGGCAAGCACCTTTGGCTACGCAATAATTTTTCCACGCTAATTAGCCAAGGCGTAGATTCCTTTATGGTCATCAGTGTTACCTTTGGCGCCGCATTTATCGCTGGCGCCATAACCTTAAATCAATTGCTGGTACTTATGGGCAGCAATTATTTATTTAAAATGATGGTCGCACTGCTCGACACACTGCCGTTCTATATTTCCGTGCATTATCTGCGGCAATATCTACGCGTAGATGACGAAATACCTCTGTAAGAATTTTACTGCTGGGATAAACACTAAATACCAAATAGTGCGCTAGCTTAGCGTTCTATTTGGCCCAAATTAGCATGCATCACCGCACCGTTAAAAACCGGCTGAGTAGCGGCAACATAGATAGCCTCAGCCATCTCCTTGGGCTGAATCAATCGGTTAAAGGTCACACCACTAGCGATGCTGTCGAGGATGCCTTGATCGCCGCCCACATGTGCACGTAGCATTTCTGTATCGGTAAAGCCTGGGCACACACAATTCGTGTGAATTCCCGTGCCAATCAAGTCTTGGCATGTTGCACGCATCAAGCCCACCATTGCGTGCTTAGAGGTGACATAGCTACAGCTATTGGCAACCGCTTTTTCACTTAGGGTAGAACCGACATAAACAATCGCTGAACCAGGTACCATAATGGGCAACAATATCTGGTTTAGTTGCGCTGGCGCGATAACATTGACCTGCATGACATTAGCAAAGCTCTCAGCGGTTACCGTGCCAACCGAATCTTTTTCCAGCAAACCGGCATTGTGTACCACCACGATTCGCCCCTGTCCGGATGGCATGCGCGTGAGAACTGCATCGTGTAATTTTGCCGCACCCTGATTAGCCCAGCCTATATCACTCATATCCACATTGATTTGTGTAACACCGGTAAGCGCTGTGGGTGTGCGCGAAAGATTTACCACGCTAAAGCCGTCAGCTTGAAAGCGCTCGATAGTCGCGCTACCTATACCTCGGCTACCGCCAGTGATAATCAACATTTTTGCAGACATAAAACCCTCCAAAGGGTAGGGAAAAGGCAAGCGCCGCGCCACTTGCTTGAGATAAGCGGCCTCGGCGACGATAAACCCTATTGCGGTCGATAACGAAACGCAAACTATACCAGTTATACCTCTTAAGAATCAGTCTATACTCCCATGTATTGTCGATTCTAACTCACGGATATATCTAGCCCTTTATCACCACAGCTAGATTTAAGAGGCCGTATGTCACTTAGTCGCACACTCATACCGCTCCTTTTGGCGTGCCCCATGGCATTTGGATTGGATGTCATTACCTTGCCCACACCTCAATCCTCACTAGATACCCGCGGCGAGTATAAAAATGAAGTGCTTTATCACGCCTTGCAGCTGACGGTTCCTGAATACGGGCCCTATAAAGTCAATCTAAACGGCCCCAGCATGAACCGAAAACGCGCCCTGCTTGAAATTCAGGAAGGACGACTCATCAATGTATATTTCGCGCCCGATGATCCACTCTGGCGAGAACTAACCCTGCCCATCCTAATCCCGATTCGACGGGGCATTTTAAACTATCGTTTATTACTCATTCACAAAGATAATATTGAACTATTTGCAAATATAAATACCCTCGATGAACTGAAAGCACTCAAAATGGGGGCACAATACGATTGGAGCACCAAAAGCTACTTGGAAAATTACCAATTTACCACAGTAACCGGTGCCAGTTATGAAGGACTATTTGTCATGCTGGAAAATAAACGTTTTGACTTCATGCTGCGCGGCGTACACGAAATATTTAACGAAGTGAAAGAAAGGGAGGCCACCATGCCGCACCTAACCATAGAGCCACATCTAGTCTTGTATATTCCAACACCAACTTACACCTACGTATCACCCCGTTACCCACGCATTGCGAAACGCTTACAAAAAGGCTTAGAGATGATGGTCAATAATGGCGATCTAAAATCTATATTCGATCGTCATTTTAGCGATGAAATAAGACAAGCAGAATTACGAGGTCGACGAATTTTATTTCTAGAAGAGGAACATAAAAAGCAAATGCTCAGGGCACCGAAAGTTTGGTTCAACCACGAACTCGAGGCACCTTGAAACAGTCTACATTGAACTATGACCGCTGAAACGATTCCTTAGCCACTCAATCCCACCAAAAAAACCACACCGAATTACCCAACAAAGATGCAGCCAAACTTGTCACGGTCTCAACACCCTGATCGACAATGTCCGCGCAATAGTAGTACTGCTGCCACGCCAACGCCATGGCTTCGGCTTCAGTTTTTGGTGGCCGCTCAACATAAGCCTCGATCACATCATTACTAACAGCCACGATATGTGCACCGTACTGAGCTTGCCAATAGCGCCAAATTGCACACTGCACATCTGGCGCTGGGCACTCATTCCAGCCACCAAAATGAAAATGCGCTGGAATTTGCCAAGCCTCATCTGCTTTTACCCTAGCGCCAACCAACCGCGTGTGAAGCTGCCCCGTCATCATATCGTGCGCAAGAGAGAAGCCAGCTTGCTCAACTGTCTCACTCGGCCATGCACCCGACAGGTCTGTTAAGGCAACCCCGTCATCGACAGCCCCGGCTTCAACCTCAACCCGACGAGCATTAAGCCAAGCCTCCACATCTATCTTCAATGCACGCGCCAAAATCACATCAGCAGGCTCCACCGCTAGTGCTAGACTATCCTCAATATATTGCCGATCTTCAAAAGAACCGCACACCACTAGTTTCTCCGAACTAGAAAGCGCCTCTATCGCATCGCTATAGGCGGATGCCGGTACTAATTCTACAAATTTCATTCAGATTCCTCTTTGCAATCACCAAATATAATCCAAGCGCAACAATCACATGATCTATATCAGACAAAAGCCTTTCAACTAGCCCCACGATTGACGGGGCAGGTCGAGCGCTTATAATACTGGGCTCTGCCAGACCTACGAACCAAATTCAGTGTAATCTGCTTCCTTAGCGTTCGAAAGCAGCCGATTAAACAACAAACACTGCCAGTTGCATTCCACGAGAAATATGTATGTCATTACCTCCTTGCCCAAAATGCCAATCAGAATACGCCTACGAAGACGGCGCCCTGCTTGTGTGCCCTGAGTGCGCGCACGAATGGTCAAATAACGCTAACGCTGCCGACGAGCAACAGATTAGCGTTAAAGACGCCAACGGCAATGATTTATTTGAGGGCGACAATGCCACCTTGATCAAAGATCTGAAAGTCAAATCCAGCTCAATGGTTATTAAGATTGGCACCAAGGTGAAAATCAATAGAATTGTCGACGGTGATCACAACATCGATTGCCGCGTCGATAAAATAGGTCCGATGATGTTGAAGTCGGAATTCGTAAAGAAAAGCTGATGACAAAATCAGTGCTCAGCGTGCAACTAAGATTCCGTTTGGGTTACAACCTAACTCATTTTCGCCCAAACAACTTCGAGCAGCGTCCGCATAGTGAAGAAAACGATGCAACAGAAGCATTCTGAGACTTAACAATGACTCGCAACGACAGAACACTTCACTATTTAAGACAGCGCATTCCAAGCTTCGAATGCATTCCAGGCTGCCATGACTGCTGCGGGCCAGTCACCACGTCGAGCGAAGAAATGGCCAGACTACCTATAAAAAGCGAAGCAACCCACGAAGCCGCACTGACGGCCCTCAGCTGCCCTCATTTAGGCTGCAATGGCTGCGAGGTCTATGCCGAGAGACCCATCATTTGCCGCTTATTCGGCACCACAAAAAGCTTGCCCTGCCCCCATGGCAGAGGCCCAGACCGACTGACAGAGCAAAAAGTTGAAGAGCGAGCGCTAAGGTTTTTGGCGCAAACCAGACAGGTTTTGGTTTAAGCAATTTAGCGGATGCCCCCGCCGTTCGACCTCAAGATAATGCTAATGTGAAAAGCACAGCTAACACTTCAAATGCCCGGAGGAAGTTCAGCTTTGCTCGAGAAAATTTTGCGGAACATAAATCGACGTAATAGGGTGCCCGAGGCCGGAACTTACTTAAACATGTAAACCATTGAATTATATAGAGATTTGTAGAGTTAAAACTGAAATGTAGCACCATATGTAGCACCACAACTACTTCATAGACGCTAGCCACAAGTAAATCAATATTCAGTACAACTTATTGTTATCTGACCCAAAGCCCAACTGGCATTAGAGCATCAATTTGAACCGAATATAGCAAAATGTAGTTCGCGACGAAATTACTAGTTTAAATAGCGAAGGTTTAATAAGGCCGCAATCACACAAAACCCTCTTTTGTGCGGGGGAATGCCGAGTAAATATGGGTAAGATAGGCAGCCCAAAAATCACGCCTAATTGCTGGCTGGCTTATACTGACATACGGTATCGGTTGGCTGCCTCTCGGCGTTTGGATAAACGGGCCGATATTCAAGAACCGACGGAGGTCATAATCTCACGCCCACCCCTTCATATAAACAAAAAGCCGCTAAGATTAGCACCTCACTTTAGCAAACAGCATTACAAAACTGCTTGTTGCGCATGCTTACCTACAACTGCTCTTACCACGAGCACAACTTAAAAAATCATAAACATAAAAATTTATATATCAGAATTTAGTTTAAAGGGCGAAGAGCTAATTGACCGTTTTATCTATTTGCTATCCTTAATAAACAATCTAGACTATTTCCTTAATCAGCCTACCTAAAAGCACTGTGGCCCATATTTAAATTGGAGGTATATTTTGGAATACGAGGATATAGCCTCAAGATTTTTTGACTTTTTTAAAGCTCTAAATCTAACTACAGACAAGGAAAGATATGGCTTTTACGCAAAGATGTTCATTGTTGATGGCTTGTATTCTCAAGTAGACCTATTAGATATTCAGGCTGTAGTTCAAACCAACCCTCTATTGCAATATGTAGAAAGTTTAGGGCAAGAGATAAATGATTGTGATGATTATGCCTTACAATTTAAAGGTGCATTAACCGCCCTGTATCGACAAAGGATGCACGCTCGACAACAAGTCATTAATCCTCCAGCTGTAGGTATGATGTTTACAGAAAGTCATGCCCTTAACATAATTGTAGGAACTGATGACCAAGTATATTTAATTGATACTATGACAGCGTCACCTAGTTTGAAAGGGCTTGAAGATAAGGAAGCTTGTCTTTCTTTAATGAGACAAACAAATCTACAACACATTTATATATAGGGAATAACAATGAAAACATGGATAGCTATCATAACTAGCTCAATAGTGCTCGTTGGATGCAGCACTACAATGAAAGTGAAAAAATACATATCCGATGATAATGCACTTAGTTCAGGGGTACTATTCTATTTGCCAAAAACTGAAGTATGGATTGACTTTAAATATTCTATTTATGAAGATGTAGTTTGGAATGTCGATAGCGAAGGAAAAAAGAAAACAAAAAAATCCACAACCTATAAAGCGCAAATAGATGCTCCTATCACACTAAGCTCGAAAGTTGTTGCCGACTATAACAACAGCTTTGTCATCGACATCAACTCAACCGAATCAGGATTAAAAGAAACCGAACTTACGATTGAATTAAGCAATTCCGGCTACCTAACGGGAATAAACACAAAATCGACTGACAAGACCTCTGAAATCATTACATCTACCGTGCAAGCCTTAGGAAACTTAGCGAAAATTGCCGCTATTTCAGGAGGGGTAGTTTTAGAAAGCCAAAAAGTACGAGAGGTTCCTGTTTCCCGAAGAGTTAACTTAGATTCATTATTGACGTCTTGTAGCAATAACAGCACTTGTAATTTTACTGTCGACGTTACCTCTCTAACAGTTGAATTACGTTCCTGTGTTAGCATAGCTAATGCAGATGAATGCAGAGTGGAAAACAAGATGTTTCCCAAAGTGAGCGCAGACTTTATTCTTGACGAAGATGCGTCCGTAGTGAAAAAACATTTAATCAAGAAAAATTTAATTTTAAAAGACAATGTAACAACGCTAGATGGAATACCTTATCGATTAGCAAGGAATGTTACCGCTCAAGTGCTAATTGACAATCAAATGGCTGGCAACATCAGCATTCCTATTTTACAGCTTGGAGACATTGCTTACATACCAATCAGATCTAAAATGTTTGAGTCCAATTCACAGCAACTGACATTCGATGCCAACACTGGAGCATTAAAAAAACTGGAAAGAAAATCAGACGCTCAAGCAACTCAGGGGTTAGAAGCAATAAACAAGGGGACTTCGGAGTTAGTTACAATATTAGAGACTATGCAAACTTACGAGAAAGTGCGCGAAAAAGCGATATTAGCAGCAAATAAGGATGCAATAACGGCAGAAAAAGACATGATTGATGCTGTAGGTGCTTTGGAGCTAGAGCCTATATCGATTGAACTTGGAATCCTTAAAAAGCAAAAGGAAGTTGCTGATGCACAAGAAGAATTAGCTAAGTTGGAAGAGATTAAAGATGTTGATAGCTATGCCTTTAAGCTTCAACAAATTAAAAATTCTTACAATTTTAAAAAGGCTGAAAATGAGCTTTTTACGGAACAAGAAAAAGCAGATAAAACGCAAAGCGAAGAAGATAAGCTGAAATCTGAACTAGAGGTTTTGAAAGTTAAACTACAGATAGCTGAGACTAAAGAAAAATTAGAAAAAGCAGAAGAATAGTTACAAAAACAATCCAAGTTGTATTAGTTATTGCGCATGAGAACTCTTAAGTATGTTTTTGCTTCTTGCGCTCTTGCTGAATAAAATTGTTTCGCTCGAGAATCAGGCAGCGCAAGCCTATCAGAGAGAGCATCAGGAAGTAGGCTCCGCGCAGCGTTCTACGATAATCGTCCACCGTTTTTAGTTTGTGTGAATTTCTCCCCTGCGAATGGAGCCCTCGCACTTGCAGGTAATTCACCTTTCGATAGGATAAATCGTGCAACAACCCCCCGACAATCTGAAGATGCTCCAACTCCGTTCTGAGCATTATTTTTAGTAGCGTAAGCCTCGAATCGCTGCCTGTCTTTAGTAGCATCTTGATATTGAACGGTATCACCAGTTTCCAGTTGCTCATGGAGTACACCTGCTGTGCCTATTCAGAATTGCGCCTGACCTTGAGACCAAGGCTAAAGCTATAGATATGGAGATTAGCACGGCAATCACTCTCAGACCGCATATCTGCTATTCACCTTTTTAGGCTCGGTACAAAGACGTGAAAGTGAACATTCGAACAATCGAACAATCGAACAATCGAACAATCGTGCAGATCAAATCAAAGTCAGGCGCCTTCCGGGCATAAAGAAAAGTACTAAAGCATAGGAAAGACTCATCCGGCGCCAAATCCACTTGCAACGTAGACAATACACATCGTGATCGCGCTTTATAGGCATAAAGCTAATTAGTAATAGAGCACGCGGTAAACACTAACCCTGTAAGCGCTGCCTTATCATAGGCTTGCTTGAATTCACCCGAAACGAAAAGCATGGTGCGATAGGTTTCCGGCGTTTGAAATACTGCAGCTTTATCTGTTTTATTAGGATCAATTGCAGGAGTTAATAACCGCCCTACTTGCCCATTCTTACGAATATTGTATTGAGAGGAGGAAACATCTAAACATGGCTTTTTTAACAAAGGGTTAAAGGCATAGTGACGCTCACCAGCAATATTGGCTTCAAGTAACTCGCCAGCATTAACCAGTAACTCACGAAGCACAGCCGCAGCTTTTTCGTTAAAGGTAAAAAACGCAGGCCCAAGCCAGCTTATATCTGAAACAGTGATACCGGCGTGTTCGGGTTCGCCATAATGCAAAGGCACACTTACCCAAGTAGTGGCTTTAGGCTCACCCGTTACCCATAGATTCTCACCATCCAGATCATCAATATTTGTAGGACCTACGGGTAAATAATGATCGAGATCAAAATCCACTTTGTAGATTGCACTTTTCATAACTGCATTAGCCATATCAGAAACCATATACGCCAGCTTCTAGGTCTTCGCCAATTTCATAGAGCGTATCAATACACTCATCCTTATCACCGCTAGCCTGCACATCCATTGCTACGTTGGCATAATAGCGCGTGGTGTGTACCTTTTTGTGCGAGGGTGATTCGCAATCAGAGAAGAATGTACACTTCTTAGATTCGCTACCCGGCAAAGCTACACCGTTTGCTTCATGATTGATGTCTATGCCCCAGCGTTGCAACACTTTCTGCGCTCGAAACACCCATATAGCGGCGTGACGCCGGAAGTCGTTAGAAGCGACAATATGATGCGCATCGGCGCCTTCCGGAATATACCGCTTAGCATCCGCCATATTGGAACGAAGTATCTTTATATCCTCAGCGGCCTTCTTACGAACCAACTGTCGCATGATTTTTGGACTGGGCTGAATGGTATAGCCATATCGCTTTGCGATGGCATATTTCTGGGCTTCTATGATTGCCTCAGTCTGGGCTCTTAGCGCCTCTGTTTGGCTCACCTTGCCCTGACGGACCATTTCGTCCAAACCGGTTTTCAGATCCGCTTTTTCAAGCTCTAAGTAAATAGCATCCTTTCTCACTACTCGCTCCAATAGGTAAACTACAACGTTGTGAAAGTGGATTCTAAAGAGAGCCGATTGAATTAGAAAGTAAATGACGAATAGGTGAACCGTTCTGGCACCTTAGTACTTCACAAACCTTAAGTTATCAACGATGGTAGCATTTTGATTGCATTATTGAATGGCGAGGTGCAATTATCCTCAACTAACACGCCGAAACTCTGTTCCAACACACTAATCGGACAAAAAACTAGACCATTACCGATTCAAATCGTTGACGAAAAAGATATTGCGGCTGAAAGAAGTGTAGAAGATTTTGCCGCAACTCTTTTATCTACTTGACGATCCTTTGACTCAAATCTTCCGCCAGTGACCACATCAAATGCCTCGGTTGTCAGACTCGTTATTCTTCTAGCCTGATTTATTCTGTCCTTCTTGGATAGACTTTCTAGTTTTTGACAACAACTTATCGATAGTTTAAAGCGCGACTTTATAATTATTTCCTGCCTGATCACTTCATCACTGGAAACATCTGAGGCCGACCAATACTTGATCGACAACTCTTCAATCTCAGAAAGCAATGCGGCTAAAACTCTTGCTGTAGCATCGATTTTTTCTTCCCTTCGTGCGTATCGCCAATGCATCCAGTTAAATAGATAGGCTGCAAGGGCTGCAGCGAATGCACCCAATAGTAAAAGAAAAAGAGGGCTTTGCCACCAACTTACTAGCGAAGATGCGGCAATCTCATTAACAGATTTAGCGATGCTTTCAAGGTGTCGCTCTACATCGCCGCCACCCAATGACATCTTGGTCGACCGAATTTCATGCAATAGGTCTTGAAGCCTATCGATTTGCATTTTCGCGTTATTAATAGAGCTATCGGCTTTAGCTATAAGATCGTCGATACAATCCACTATTATTTCCTTGTGTTCTGTTTGGACGAAACGTATGTTTTCGAATCAAAACTCGACTCTTTTATATATTGAAAAATTCTATTTTCATAAAATTCAAAATCCTCATCTTCGTAGGAAAATTTCAATTTACTTAGAAGCTCTTCAGAATGAAAGTAACCGTGAGCCACTAGACCACCAAACGATTCAGAGAGGAATGATGACCCGTATGATTCTACGCCTTCATCCAATCGTATTTCCAAAATATCGCCTGACTTTAGCTTTCGAATTAAAGGAACCAGAACCTCCTCCCTAAACTCTTCGCCACTGCCCTTCCCGTCGGAGTAATACCTTCCAGCGGGCTCTTCGCTGAACTGCTTACCTATACTGTAAAAAGTCATAATTTTGACTAACCCTTTAGTTGAACCCGCCAAATAATAAGGGTACCCTCAATTGGATACTCGAAGCGATCTGACTTAATTTTTTCCGTACCGTTTTCGCAGCTAAATTTGTATAGCCCTCTTCGACTAAGTATTGATAGATAGCCATCCCTATACATACGAATGAATTGTAACAGATCTTGCAACCCTTTTCCCCGATCTTCATCGTCTGTTCGCGTACGACTCATCTCTACCGCGGCCTTAAGCAACACGCTATCTGCGTGCCTATCAGCGAAATCCACCCCTAGTTCAGCAATGTATCCAATCGCTCGCTCCCACATTTTAGACTTGGGTAGTGACTTCGGAATTCCTACTCCTTGATCATAGAACACGACTTTCAGCTCATTTGTACGCGAAGAAAAAGCGCCAGTGAGATACCAGTTTCTATCCCTGCTTAAAAACGAGGCAGGTTGTGGATACGCATGATGAGTTACGTTGGTAACCGCCTCCGATAATCCACTATGCAAAAAAGTCCATTTTTCAATACTGTCACCAATAATGGACTGCAGGTCTGACTTAAGCCTTGTTTTCAAGACTCTTATTTTACTTTCCGCTGAAGTCGACTGCTTAATATATTTTATCAATGAAACATCAAAATCTTTATTTTCAAAATAACTTTCTTTTGGACCACCCTTAAATAGATTGAAATAACCTAACTCATAAAATTTCCTGACAATTTCGGGACTCCACTCCTCAAACCTTGGCTTAAGGCAATAGGCGCAAGAGTCATCCCACTTAGACATTTCCGCGGTCAAAACAAGAGCTGCAGAGCTTGATATTTTTCTTAAGCCATTAAAATTTACACTTTCTAATCTACCAGGAAAATTTTTACCTCGCTTGCTTGCGAGCTGCCTAATTAGATTCATATAGGCAATAGTTATATCGCACTCACTTGAAAAATTCATAACTTCAGGCAGATAAACTTGCACTTTCCTCCCCTTAGTTATCGTCGCCTTTACTCCAATTCTGTCCAAGTCAGCAAGTTTGTCCTTTAAAACTTTAATACTTACTCTGTATCGCCCAGACCGATTTTCCCTTACACGCCTCTTTCTACGAAGCACATTCTGACGGATTTGCCATGCCAAATTATTTTTAGAGGGTTTCTTCACAACTCTTCCCGAAAATTTGAAAAAAATTCATTAATACGATCCGACAAGCAAGTGCCTAACTACTTTGTAACCTTCCTGACATTTGAAGACGGTACAAATGCGCCTTCACTAAACCCCCTTCGCTGCAACCTTTCCCGTTCACTTTTCTCAATTTCGCTTAATTTTGGTTTATTAAACTGTTTTTTTCGGAACCTTCTTTTTGCCTTTCGGAGCAGCTTATCGGATTCCTTTTCCAGCGCTCGCCTAGTTTTTTTCTTGTGCCCCAAAAATTCCTTCCTCGACGTAAATACAGTTTTACAACGAGGACATACAATCCGTACAGCCTTTTTATCTTCGACCTTGTCAGGAGTTTTACCTAACAGTTCAGCCAGCTGGGTTCTCATACTATCCATGACAACTCCTATCTATACGTTATTTCTTGGTTGGCGAAAAAGTTACTTGTACGATACTGAATACATTTGGTTTATAAAATCCCTAACATCCACAAACGTGCCTAGGACACTGTTATGCAGTGTGGTTGCCCCATGCGCGTAGTTGTTACGGATTTTGTTGATGCTTTTTACTAGGTGCTCTAGATGATTACGGGTTCGATCTTCATCTGTGATGCAAATATCGTCTTCGTTATAATTAACTTCACTAAGGCCCTGCTCTGTAATACGCTTAATTAGCTCACCCTCATATCGCCACTTAGCGCGCCGATACGGAAGGTGTTCGTTTGCTGAGAAGCCATCCTCACTTATTAGCTGCCGGTCGCGGCAGTATTCTATGTAGAGTTTTAAACCCTTTGTGGCGTTGAAACTGATTTTCGTTTCCTTGGCTTGGGCTTTGCGTTCTTTAATGTATTCCTTTAGATCGTCACTATCTATTCTGGTTCGCAGTGCGAGCTCTAGAACGGTGAGCACCTTGGCCTCGGCTTCGACATAGAAGCGATATTCAAACCACGCATATTGATAGAGGTTACGAGCCACGTCGTATTGCGTGGCGATACTTTCAGGCACAAAAGCCGACAATGACAAGCCTGAAATATTTTCGTGATGCTCCACCAATGTCGTCTGTCGATAGTCGCCTATACTCGGATCATATCGGTGTAAAAACGTGTTTCTAATGTCCTGCTGACAAAGCTCAGTTAAAGACTTTAGACCTTCTCGGTCTGGTTTAGTCACGGCAGCACTCCCTAAGCATCTGAAATCCATAGCCTTCACAACAATCAGCTACCCCTACTCAACAACTCAAACACCATCTTCGCAAAACCTTTGGCTCTTTCTGGATCTGATAGCAGTTGAAACTTCTGATTCTGGTGGGCTTCGCTGCTTTCGAAGATGGCGTCGTCTACGGCTTTTAAGAAGTCGCCAAGCATGGCCGCTTTGGTGGGTGCTAATACGCACTCCAACCGGCGCAACAAGTTAAAGGGCAGGATGATGCGGCCGTATTGGCTCTGCTTAAAATCACCGCGCAGTAAATCGGCCAGTACCCAGGAATCGGGCGCGAGTTTGTTGGGGGTTTGGGTCATGCTTTTATCTCGTTATACAGATTGATCGCCAAGGCGCTGGGCCGTGACGGTGTAATAGGTATTTGGATGGTCGCGCTGGCGTTGCGGGTGCGGAATAAGGCGTGCTGGCGAGTTGCGCAGCAGGTACAGGTAAAATTGATCGTTTTATGACCTACCCTGTTATCCATTTTGGCCGCTAACTCCTTGCTGGCGCTACATTTTTATGGGGTTGAGTGTATAGGACATTTGGGACAGGATGAAGCCGTAACATGCGCTTGCGATTACCCCAACTTAACCCTACAGCCGGTAAGGATCTGGCATAGGTAAAAGTGAGGCATTCTTTATCGATACTAGGGCGAGAGGCAACCTACAACAATGGCTGATTCAAACGGCGTTTTCATTGGCATTGACTTAGCTATTCGCAAGGGCAAGCACCTGCCCATTGTGGCTGTGCGCCGTGAAGGCAAGCAACTCATTCCCCTGCCACTTACACAGCTGACCTTTCGCCCGCCCATTGGCACGGGCAACATGATGACACTACAGGACGAGTTACTTAACGAGTTCGCCAATGAATGTAGAGATTATGTTTGCAGGGCCTGCCGCGCGTTTGATGTAAAGCCCCTACGCATTGCCATTGATGCACCTAGCGCACCGACGCAGCCGAATCAAAAGCGACGGCTAGCTGAGCGGGCATTAGATGCGGCGGGCATATCTTGTTTTACCACACCTACAAAAGCGGGCTTTACAGCGATACGAAGGAAGGTAGAAGCACATTTATTGAATGGCGGTGAGCTCAACAAGCTGCCGCACAGTAATCAGCTATGGATGCTCGCTGGTTTTGCGCTCTTCGAAACCTTGAGTGAGTTGGCTGAATGTATTGAAGTCTACCCTCAGGCAACCGCGCGCGTGCTTGGAGCGGCCACATTGCATAAATCACAGGCGGGTGTTGCTGAACACCAATTAAACGCAGCCGCCGCTATTACCGGATGGCCCAACCCGAGCCTCGATACTTGCATTGACGACATAGCCATTGGACCGATGCACGATAAAGTAGACGCCTATCTATGCGCTTGGGTTGCATCCCTTGAAGTGCACGAGCGCGATAGTTTTGGCACGCCGCCCGACGATGTGATTTGGGTACCTAAAATGCCTGATGGCTACCAGGCACCAAGCACACCAACTCCACAGCCGCCAAACAAACGAAAAGCCGTGGTCAAAGCCACCGATAGCAATGCAAACAATACATACACAAGAGATTGCCCGGCCTGCAAAGCCTACACCTTCAAACGCTGGCCTTGGGGATGGGATGCACATGCCGCGCATAAATGTACGGGAATTTTCGGCACAACGCCGGAAGAGAGAAAGCGGGAGTATCGGGAAAGGTATTTGGGTTAGGTCTGTTTAGTAGTGGAAGTGAATCAAACCTTATAAGCCTGTTGGTATGCTAATTATCGACCTTACTTAACAACCTATCGAGCAAATGCCAATATTGATTTTCAAGGAATAGATAGTGTCGATAAAGTCGCTCAAACGTAACCCTGTGCATGCCTTTCTTTTTCCCAACACGCACTCCATTTTCGTAACTGGTAAAAATTTTGTATTAGCTGTTACTGGATTTCAGAGGACGTGTTTGGACGTCAAACTACGTATCGGCAACATTCTAGTTGGAGTATTGGGCTAACTAAGATTACGTTGAATTGCGAAGCGGTGCCCGAGGCCGGGTTAACGCTACTAGCCTAGGGGCTATTAGCGCCCTGCGGGGTGAGCTCGCAACATCCTTGTCGCTCGGCCTTCGGCCAACATCGTTGCTCAAATCGTTATCCTTACGATTTGTCGTCGCTATCGCTCCTTGTGCTAAATACTGGTCGCATTTGACGACGCACATCCAGGCACTTCGGCCTACAGCCAGCGAAGCTGTCAAAATCGTTCCAGACGATTTGCAGTGAACCGGTCCGGTTCAAGTCCCCGCAGGCATTTGAGCTTTGCTCGAGAAAATTTTGCGGAACATAAATCGACGTAATATGGTGCCCGAGGCCGGGTTAACGCTACTAGCCTAGGGGCTATTAGCGCCCTGCGGGGTGAGCTCGCAACATCCTTGTCGCTCGGCCTTCGGCCAACATCGTTGCTCAAATCGTTATCCTTACGATTTGTCGTCGCTATCGCTCCTTGTGCTAAATACTGGTCGCATTTGACGACGCACATACAGGCACTTCGGCCTACGGCCAGCGAAGCTGTCAAAATCGTTCCAGACGATTTGCAGTGAACCGGTCCGGTTCAAGTCCCCGGAGGATTTTGAGCTTTGCTCGAGAAAATTTTGCGGAACATAAATCGACGTAATATGGTGCCCGAGGCCGGGTTAACGCTACTAGCCTAGGGGCTATTAGCGCCCTGCGGGGTGAGCTCGCAACATCCTTGTCGCTCGGCCTTCGGCCAACATCGTTGCTCAAATCGTTATCCTTACGATTTGTCGTCGCTATCGCTCCTTGTGCTAAATACTGGTCGCATTTGACGACGCACATCCAGGCACTTCGGCCTACGGCCAGCGAAGCTGTCAAAATCGTTCCAGACGATTTGCAGTGAACCGGTCCGGTTCAAGTCCCCGGAGGATTTTGAGCGTTGTTCGAGAAAATTTTGCGGAACATAAATCGACGTAATATGGTGCCCGAGGCCGGGTTAACGCTACTAGCCTAGGGGCTATTAGCGCCCTGCGGGCTGCGTCGCTATCGCTCCTTGTGCTAAATGCTGGTCGCATTTAGTGAACCGGTCCGGTTCAAGTCCCCGGAGGATTTTGAGCTTTGTTCGAGAAAATTTTGCGGAACATAAATCGACGTAATATGGTGCCCGAGGCCGGACTTGAACCGGCATGACCGTGAGGTCGAGGGATTTTAAATCCCTTGTGTATACCAATTTCACCACTCGGGCATCGAGTCAGGTGATGAGCATCATCTACCTGTGAGGTGCTGTCGTTGTCGACAGTTTTGTTAGCGGTTTAACACCGTTAACGAAAGTGGAGGCGCGACCCGGAGTCGAACCGGGCTCAACGGATTTGCAATCCGTGGCATAACCGCTTTGCTATCGCGCCAAGGGCCGGCATTGTAGCCGAGCACTAGTAAAAAATGCAATATTTTCTGACACTTAGCTCGAATAAAACTGGCTACTCGAAAACTACCCAAGGGCTCAGAAGAGCGCGCTATTCTAGGGGGCAGGCTCGCAGTGTCAAGTACTTAGGCAGCTCTTTTTGACTTCATCATGGGCCAGGCCGCCTTCAAATAGATAAACATCGACCAAAGTGTCAGCCCTGCAGCCACATAGAGCAGAAAGTAACCCACCACCAGCATGACCGGGTGTGACGAAGGCTCTATCGCGAGCAATAACACGATGGCTAACATCTGCGCGGCGGTTTTGATCTTGCCAATATAGGAAACCGCAACACTAGAGCGCTTGCCCAGCTCTGCCATCCACTCCCTAAGCGCAGAGATAACAATTTCTCTACCAATGATGACCGCTGAGGCAATAGACAGTAAGGCGCTATCGTGCGCGCCCACAAGAAGCACTAGCGCCACCGCAACCATGAGCTTATCTGCGACAGGGTCAAGGAAGGCGCCAAATTCTGTGGCCTGCTGATAGCGTCTAGCAATGTAGCCATCAAGCCAATCAGTGGCGGCGGCCACGGCAAAAATAATGGCGGCTGCAGGATAGCTCCAGTGATAGGGCAAATAAAATATCACCACAAATAGCGGGATTAATGCAATGCGCGCCAGTGTTAATTGGTTGGCCAAATTCATATGGGCTACTATTACTTCAATTTTGCAATGGGGCAAGTTACCGTCAATGCAGTGCGGTGTAAATATGATCCGCTAATTTTTTACTAATACCCGGCACTTTCTCCAAATCCGCGGCCGACGCAGCCGCAATTTCTTGAAAACCACCAAAATAACGCAACAGCTCACGGCGCCGGCTAGGCCCTACCCCATCTATCTCTTCTAGCTTAGAGACTCGCCGGGCTTTATCCCGACGCTGCTTGTGACCCGTAATCGCAAAGCGATGGGCCTCATCGCGAATCGACTGAATTAAATGCAAGGCACTATTTTGGCCATCCAAGACAAATTCGCGCGTACCGTCGATTAAGGTCTCAAATCCCGCTTTACGGGTAGTGCCTTTAGCAACCCCCAACAGCCTCACCTCGTGTAAGCCGAGTTCAGCCATGACCTTTTTGGCGATGCCAAGCTGACCCTTGCCGCCATCGACGATCAATAGATCCGGTAGGCGCCCTGCTTCCGTTTGCACCCGGGTGTAACGCCGAGTCAAAGCTTGCTCCATCGCCGCGTAATCATCGCCCGGAGTAATGCCATCAATATTAAAGCGCCGGTAATCCGACTTGAGTGCGCCCTCGCGGTTAAAGACCACACAAGAGGCAACCGTTTTTTCGCCGCTACTATGGCTAATATCAAAGCACTCTAAACGCTCTGGCAAAGACTCCAGCTGCAAGATTTCCTGCAAGGTTTCAAAGCGCTGCAACAGAGACGATTTAGTGGCAAGGTGCGAAGCCAAATTTTGGCGCGCTGCCGTTTGCGCCAAGCCCTGCCACTGCTCCCGGTAAGAACGCACCTGCCAGACAAGCCGCACGTTTTTTTGTGCCGACGCTGAAATAGCGGTTGCCAACAAATCCACATCTTCAATAGCGGCCGGCAAAATTATCTCTCGCGGATAATCCCTATCGCCACCCGCTAGATACCACTGAGACACAAAAGACAACAACAACTCCTGCTCAGTTTCCTGCAAATGGTATTTCACAAAATAACTTTTGCTGCCCTGAATACGGCCCTGCCGCACGAACAAAAAGTGCACACACAACTTAGCGCCATCTGAGGCAATACCAATCACATCCACGTCCCCGGTTTGGTTATCCACCGGGGATTCTGACTGCACCTTGCGCAGCGAGGTTATTTGATCGCGCAACAGGGCCGCACGCTCAAAGTGTAATTGAGCTGACGCCTGTTCCATTTGATCGGCCAGCACACCAATCAGATCCGAGCTTTTACCGCGCAAAAATTGCTGTGCATGCAGCAAATCGGCTGCGTAGTCTTCCGGGCTAATTAAATCCACACAGGGCCCAGAACAACGTTGAATTTGATACTGTAAACAAGGCCGTGAACGATTTGCAAATACTGAGTCTTCACAGGTGCGCAAACGAAAGGTTTTTTGCAGAAATTGAATGCTCTCATGCACCGCAGCCGCGCCAGGAAAGGGCCCGAAGTACTCGCCCTTTTTTCGCTTCAAGCCACGGTGTACGCCTATTTTAGGGTAGTCATCGCGGCTACTGATAAAAATATAGGGGTAGGATTTATCGTCGCGCAGGAGAATATTATAAGGTGGTCGCTGGGCTTTGATTAAACTTTGCTCTAATAGCAAAGCCTCAACTTCAGTTTCTGTAAGGGTCACTTGCATAGTGCAAATGCGTGCCACTAGCGCCTGAGTTTTAGGGGTTAAGCCACTAGTCCTAAAATAACTGGCGACTCGGCTGCGTAAATTTTTCGCTTTTCCCACATAAAGAATATGCCCGTCCTCACCATACATCTGATAAACACCCGCCGTTAACGGTAGCGTTTTAAGAAAGGTTTTATGATCAAAACTGAGGTCTGTATCTGACATAGACTCGACGTATGTTTAAAAGTTAGCCAATATTTACCGCACAGATAAAACAAAGCCCAAGCTTTTGGGCTTGGGCTTTAGTTTATCAAAAGTATCTTATTAGGCGTGTTTTAATTTGAAGTAGCCGCGCAAATTAACGCTTACGAATACAACTTAAACCACCGACTCCGGATCTAACACATGGTGCTTAATTGCCAACAGAGTCAATTCCACATCACTTGAAATACTAAGCTTTTCAAAAATACGATACCTGTAGGTATTCACCGTTTTTGGACTGACATTAAAGGTCGCGGCGATATCCATGGGCTTTTGACCATTGGCAATCATCAGAGCGGTTTGCAACTCGCGCTCAGACAACAATTCAAACGGCGACTGCTCGCCCTTGCGGCCACCAAAATTCTTCATCGCGAGCTGGCGCGCAACATTATTGCTCATGTAGATCTCGCCGCGCACGACTGTGTGTACCGCCTCGATCATTTCCTTAAGATCTGCGCCCTTGGTGATATAGCCCGCCGCCCCCGCCTGCAATAAACGCTGCGGGTAAAGATCATCGTCATAGGCGGTAACCGCGACTATGCGCACTTCAGGGTGCCAATGCAGAAGCTTTTTAGTCGCTTCAAGGCCACCCATGCCAGGCATTTTTACGTCCATTAAAATGACAGTAGGATTCAATTCCTTGGTGAGTTTAATGGCGACCTCACCACTTTCGGCTTCGCCAACTACCTCAATTCCCTCTACATCCGACAACATACGTACTATCCCCGTACGCACCAAATCGTGGTCGTCGACTACCAGTATTTTGATCAAGATATTTGTCCCCAAAGACAGCACATTGATGATATGTGCACTATTTTTCTTATCCTTACCTAGAGCCGGTTACATATTCAACCCTTAGATTAGCGGTTCAGCCCCTTGTCCGACACCGTAATGTATCACCCGAGGGTTTCATTGACTAGCAAATGTGACATCTGTCACATTTTCGCTCACGACTAACTGGTACGACTGTGCACCACTTGTCTGAACGTTAAACTCACCCGCGGCCCAGTATTTACGCGCCTTGGCAGGCTGTGTTGCCACGCCCCTTGTAGGCTTGGCCCCATGATCAACAAAGAACCAGGTGCCAGATCCACACCGAACGAGGCCTGCTCGCGGCGATTATGGCGCAGGCGCAAGGTTCGCTTAGCACCAAGGCTCACCGTTGCAATCACGGGCGCAGCGCCTAATTCAGGTTCGTTATCTGCATGCCAACCCATTGCGTCCTGACCGTCGCGATAATAATTCGCCAGTACGCTATTGAGTGTTAAGTCGTACTCGTCGACCAGCCTATCTCGAATACTGGCCAACTCAGCCGTCCAAGGGATGGCCGTAAAATCAGTACCAGAATAGCGGTAGTGAATACCTGGCTCGCCATACCAAGCGTTTAGGCGCGGTATTTTATGGGATTTACCATACAGGCGTATCTCAGATTGCTCCCACGCTAGGGATTGCCGCAATTGGTCAAAATAGCTAGACGCCTGCGCTGGCACTAAAAAGTCTGGAATATAAATCAGAGCTCCGTCCGGCAGACACTCTATTCTAAGGGTAGATTTGCGGCTCAATGATTAACCTCACACCAAATAGCGCCTCGACCCGATCCGCAATTCGGCGGGCGAAGTTAAGCACGTTAATACCCTCGCGCCGCCCCGGGTTGATCAACACCAAAGCCTGGTGGGCATGTACACCAACGCCGTCGCTGAGCTCACCTTTGAGCCCCGCCCTATCAATCAGCCAAGCTGCGGCCAATTTATAACGGCCATCGGCCTGTGCATAAGACACGATATCGGGGTGCAGAGAACGCAAGTGCTCCGCCTGTTCAGAATCGACAATAGGATTATGAAAAAAACTACCGGCATTGGGAATCACAGTAGGATCGGGTAGCTTAGCGCGCCTGAGCTCAGCCACTCGCTCGGCTACCGCACTGGGCACCAGTGCGCCTAGGGATACTGGGTCGAAATGATCAGCCAAACCCGGGTAGGCCAACTTAGCGACGCCCTTGTGGGATAAGCACAGGCGTACACTGACGATAATATACTCACCTTTAGTACGCTTAAAAAAACTGTCGCGATAAGAAAACTCGCAGGCCGACTTAGAGAAAACCACAAGCTCGCCGTCACTTACCCGCAGCGCCTGCAGATCATAAAAAACTTGGTCGAGCTCAACACCGTAAGCACCAATATTCTGGATTGGTGCGGCACCCACGGTGCCGGGAATGAGATTGAGGTTTTCTAACCCCCAAAGCCCGTGTGCAAGACTAAAATCAACTAAGGCCTGCCAAGGCTCCCCCGCCGCGGCCGCAATATAAACCTTATCATTAATACCCGCATCGGCGTCCGGCGGCAAATTCGCTTGCAAATCAATGCCACGCAGCGCCATATGTATCACGAGGCCACTGAAATCAGACTTCATCACCACATTGCTGCCGCCGCCCAACACCATAAATGGCAATTCTTGGGTGCGGGCAAAATCCAGAGCTTGGCGAATGTCGTCAACACAGGTGGCAACGCAAAAAAAGCGCGCTTTGGCCGGAATGGCTAAGGTGCAAAAAGGCTGTAAATCTATATTTTCAGAAATGCAGAAGGTCATTGTGGCAACCGTAAATTGTGCGCAACAAGATGGTCAATTAAACCATTGACAGCCACTTCAATTAAATTCAACACAGTTTCGAAGCCAGCGCCGTCACCGTAATAAGGGTCTGGCACTTCTGTGTAACCAGGCAGTGAACCAAAGGATAACAGCGAAGCGAGGGTCGCTTTACTATGCGCAGGCTGCAACTGCGCTAACGCCTGTAAGTTAGCGTTATCCATAGCCAGAACATAATCGAACACATGAAAATCATCACTTAATACCTGGCGTGCTTTACAGCTGGAAATATCCACGGCACGCTTTTTTGCATGAGCAATACTTCGAGAGTCTGGGTTCTTACCTACGTGCCAAGCTGCGGTGCCAGCGGAATCGACCTCGACCCGATCAGCTAACCCGCGCTTCGCAAGCTCCGCCCGCAACACACCTTCGGCCGTAGGCGAACGACAGATATTACCGAGGCATACCATCAATACTTTTGCTGTCACGTTACTGACTCAACAATTGACACAAACGAGCTAAATCTTCCGGTGTATCGACACCGCCTGGCACCGCGTCAACTGCCTGCGCTACGTGAATGCGATGACCAAAATGTAGAACGCGCAACTGCTCTAACGACTCCAACTTTTCTAACGGCGATTGAGGCCAATTCACGAAGGCGTTCAGTAAACTTACCCGGTAGGCATAGATACCGATATGGCGCACAAACAAATCCGCTGGTGGTAAGTTAGTTTTGCTAACGGCAAACGCGTCTCTCGCCCAAGGCATAGGTGCACGGCTAAAATACAGTGCCATCCCCGTTTGGTCGGTTACCAACTTGACAATATTGGCATTAAAAAAATCTTCAGCGCGCTCAATGGGTTCACACAGGGTCGCGACAGAGGCGTCTTTGTGGTCGTGAATATTTTTCGCAACCTGATTAATCACACTGGGAGGAATTAACGGTTCATCGCCTTGCACATTCACCACGATATCGGCATCGGTTAAACCCAGTAGCTGCCCAACTTCTTGTAGCCTGTCAGTACCGGATGCATGGTCTGCACGGGTCATACAAAACTCGCCGCCAAAGCCCTGCACCACATCGGCAATGCGCGCATCGTCCGTGGCCACAACCACACGCTTAGCGTCGCACATGCGAGCTTGCTCGACCACACGTTGGATCATGGGCTTACCGGCGATATCGGCCAGCGGCTTACCGGGCAAACGGGTGGATGCAAACCTAGCGGGAATAATGACGGTAAAGGACATAAACACTTCTCAAAAAAAAAATTTGCAGGACGATAAACTTAATGAGCAATCACTTTGCGTGCTTTAACTTTTAACAATAGCGCATCCAGCTGATCAATAAAATCAGCCGCCAAGCGCGCTTCAACCGCCAGGTAATACCAATGTTCACCGGCAAAATCACGGCATTTCACCGCATCTTTTTCGGTCATTAAAACAAAGCCATCGGCGTGCCCAGTAAAATCCGCCGAAGAATAACTGTGATGATCGGGGAAAATATGAGGTTCGAAATTTATCCCCTGCGCGGTGAGGGTCATAAAGAAGCGCTGCGGGTTACCGATACCGCAGTACACTTGCCACAACTGTTCGCTCGGCATACTTTGCAACGGGATGCGTTCACCTGTTGCCACATGCACAAAGGCCATGGGCTCCATGCGCATATCGACTAGTTTATCCTCCAAGGGCGCCAAACTGGGGTGCAGCGGACCGGCAATATTCACAACCGAGAAATCCACCTGAGCAAGTCGTGTGAACGGTTCGCGCAAGGGCCCTGCTGGAAACAAAAAGCCATTACCAACACCGCGCTGCCCATCTAACACGGCAATTTCAATATCCCGCTGAAGCGCGTAATGCTGCAAGCCATCATCACTTAACACAACATCGCAATGGCAATGCGCTAGTAGATGTGCCACGGCGCGACGGCGGTTTGGGTCTACCACAAGAGGAACCTGAGTTTTATCCACTAATAATTTTGGCTCGTCGCCACACTGCTCGGCTGGAACCTCAGAACTAACCAACAAGGGATACTGCACACTTTGGCCGCCGTAACCGCGGCTAACCACACCTGGGCTCCAACCTTTTAAGCGCAACAATTGAATCATCGCCGCAAGCAAGGGAGTTTTTCCCGTGCCGCCCAATGAAATATTACCCACCACAATCACCGGCGGCTCAACCAACTGGTCGACTTGGCGATTTAACCAGGCACGGCGCAGCGTGGAGATAAAAAATAGCACAGCACTAATGGGCAGAAGGAGTATCAACAGCGGCCACCAGCGCTTGTCGTCGCCGTACCAGCCGCGCTCGATAAACGATGACATAGCTTACTCTGACTGCGCCTCTGGGCGGCGAGTCGTCAAACTTAAATGCACGAAGCCCAACTGACCGGCTGCGTCCATAGCCGTTATCACAGATTGATGTGGTGTATTGGCGTCAGCGGTAATTATAAGCGGGGTTTTGGTATTGTCGTTCCCAACCGCTTGCAAGGCTCGCAATAAAGTCGGTAATTTTTTATCAACCAAGGTTTGACCATTAATGGCGTAACTGCCATCGGCGTGAATCAAAATTTCTATATGTTGCGGCTGAGTTTCCGCCGCCTCACCTTTGGCTTCGGGCAAATCAATAGACAAATGAGTTTCTTTAGTGAAGGTGGTGGACACCATGAAAAAGATCAATAATAAAAACACCACATCGATGAGGGGCGTCAAATTAACGGACTCTTCTTCCCGCTTAGCGCGCTTAAACTGAACGGCGTTGCTCACTTAATTACCCTTGCCTTCGACACGACGATCACTGTGCAGCGCGTCCACGAGTTTGATGGCTTCCTGTTCCATTACCACCACCAGCGAGTCGACTTTTCGGGTGAAATAACGGTGCGCAACCATGGCTGGAATGGCAACGCACAATCCGGCTGCCGTTGTTACCAAAGCCTGAGAAATACCGCCGGCTAAGGCTCCCGCATTACCAGTACCTTGCAAGGTGATCGTTGTGAAAACATCAATCATACCAAATACCGTTCCGAGCAAACCGAGCAAGGGAGCTACCGCGGCGATGGTGCCAAGGGCTCCCAAATACTGCTCTAACTTGTGCACCACTTCACTGGCGGCCTCTTGGATTGAGTCGCGCATAATATCGCGGCCGTGGCGCGAGTTACTAAGCCCAGCAGCTAAAATCTTACCTAGCTCGGAGCTTTGCTTTAGCTCTTTTAATTTATTGGCGTCCAGCTGATTGTTTTTTATCCAGCCCCAGACTTGGGACAGTAAATGTCGCGGCGCTATTTTACTGGCGTTAAGGCTCCAAAGCCTCTCTAGGGTGATACCTAGCACAGCCATTGAACACAAAATAATCGGGACCATCAGCCATCCACCGGCTTTGACTATTTCGAACACTATTCGCTCCTAAAACCTAAAAACCGAGTGTCGCACAGAGCAACTCGATTAGCTTGACGACCAACCCCTACCAACCGAGGCCCGCTAGATAGAGGCGCAGCCTCCGACTGGCGACACTCTATCACAAGCGAGATTGCCTGTTTAGCCATCGAACCAGAAGTGTTTCTCAGTTTCTCGCCAGCGATAGATTTGCACCGCCTGATTCGGCTGCCAGCGCAACTGAATTGCACCGTCAATAGCGGTGTTTACGGTTTCCACACCCAGACTTTCCAAGCGACCTAGCACTTCTCTATGGGGATGGCCATAGCGGCTTCGATAGCCGGCGCTGACCACTGCAAGGTCTGGCGAAAACTGCTGTAAAAGCGCGTAAGACGATGAGGATTGACTACCGTGATGGGGAACCACCAACAAGCGGAAGGCCTGCCCCTCCTGTGGTGAGGGCCACCGCAATGCCATCTCTCGCGCACGACTAACATCACCAGGCAAAAGAATAAGCAGTTCCGGAAACTCAATCTGTAACACACAGGAAGCATCATTACCCTCGCTTGCCGCGCCCTCGGGCAGGAATAAGAAGCTACCGCCAGTGCCAAGCGAATAAATTCGCAAATCTGCATGACAATTTTGTATCGACCCAGCAGCGGCACCCAAACGCTGTCGAGCACCGAGAGGCTCACCGGCAAACACCCTCGTCACAGACATACGTTCACTCAAGCGCGCAACGCCACCGGCATGATCCGCGTCATCATGACTAATGACTAAGGTATCCAGCGTTGCATGCCCTTGGAAACGTAAATAAGGCCAAATCAGTTGACTGAACGCATCGGTATACTCGCCAAAGGGCGGCCCAGTGTCGTAAAGCAAGCGCTGGCCGTCCGCCTCAATCAACACCGCCAAGCCCTGCCCGACATCAAAAATTGTCACCCGCCGCTCGGTGGCAACAAGATGTTGGCGCAGTTGCAAGTCGATCACCGTTATTGCAACCACGAACCCACATAGCGATATTTTTAACTTGGCTGGTGCAGGCAATAGTAAAACGAGAGCCAAGGCTGAAATCACCAGCAATAGTGGTTGTGTCAACGCAAGCGCTATCCAGCCTAGATTAAAAAAATGCGAGTCAATCCAAACCAATAGATTAAGTAGCCAGCGCAAACTTAGCGCTGCCGCCGCTAACACCCCGTCAGCCCAATGGTGTTCAAAACACCACATCAAAAAACTCAGTAAAGCCAGAGGTACACTCGAAACAGTAACCCAAGGAATGGCGACAGTGTTGGCTAGCACACTGGCTAAACTTAAACCACCAAATAAAAAAAGACTTAAGGGTAATAAACCAATAAATATCGCAAGCTGCGGGCGAATCCAGCGTTGCGTCAAGGCGATAATACCGCCTTGCATAGCCCGTCGCGAAGCCGTGGCAACAACGAGTACAAAAACAGCGAGAAAAGACAAATAGAAGCCAGCTTCCGCCGCTTGAAGTGGATTAAGTAACAATACCACTACCAATGCATACAACCACACATCGAACAAACTCCAATGTTTGGCTACCAACTTGCTAACTAAAAATAACGCCACCATGATCAGCGCTCGCTGTGTGGGTAGCGCAAAACCACTTAGCCCGGCATAGACCCCGGCAAAAAGTAACGACATTAAACTGGCAATCACGCGCCCATTAAACATACAGACCGTAGATCGCAAACTTAATAACAAAATCAAGGCACCAATACCTCGCCCGAACCAATAGCCACAAAGCGCCATAATGCCCACATGTAAACCGGATATCGCCATTAGATGACTGGTACCGGTGCGCTGAAAAGTGTTTCTAACGGAGGGGGTTAACAGGCTCGAATCGCCAATGGTCAAAGCGATTAAAACATCTGATACATCGCTAAGCTTTTGCTCAGCCAATAAGTAACTGCGCCAACGAAATCTAAGACCCGAGAGCCCTTCGCTACCAGCACCGATAAATGCTCCACCCGTCACAGAACCCAACGCAACTATTCCTTTTTGCATCAGCGATAATTGATAGTCGGAGCCATAGGGGTTCGATTGACCACGAGGGCGCATTAGCTTGGCATCAAAGCGCCACACTCCGCCAGGTTCAAGCTGAGTAGGTGCCGAATACCAACGCATCTGAACGCGAGCACCGATCAGCGTCGATAGCGACGGACAATTGAGTGAGGATTGTGGCTCAAGGGTTTGAACCTCCACTAAAAAGCGCGCAACGTTTTCGCCGCGCAGCTGCGAATAGCTGGGCAACCCGACAACGCGCCCCGTAAATTGAACAAACTGATGAGAACACTTTGAGGGCAGTAAACGCTCCATTAACCAATGGCCATGAATACCGGCAATGAAGAAACCCAAGATCAGCGCGCCGGACAATCGCCAAAGACTTCGATAGCGCTGCGTTGTAATTCCGAGCACCGCCAACACCATGAACAATAGCGCAGATAAAGCGAGAGCAGCCAAGGATGGAAGGCTTGGCCAGAGCACTAAACTACCAAGGCTCAGAGCAAATAGAAGGAGAGCGATGCGCATAACGATCCTTGTTTCAACGCAATCTAAGGTTTACCCTATTTTAGTTCATGCCCAGCCGAGAGCTAACTTTAATTGACATGGTCAATACACGAAAAAGAATTCTGCTGGTTTATCACAGCCAAAGTGGCAACACCGAAAAGCTCGCCCGCGCCGTCTCCGAAGGCGCCTGCGAAGACGGCGAGTGTGAAGTTCGCACATTGATGGCATTTCAGGCCTCGTTGACGGATCTCCTGTGGGCCGATGGATTACTGTTTGGCACCCCAGAAAATTTTGGCTACATGAGCGGTGCACTCAAAGACTTTTTCGATCGGACCTACTACCCAGCAGAAGCCTACGCACTAAATTTACCCTTTGCCCTGTTTATTTCCGCTGGCAACGATGGCACAGGCGCCGAGCGAGAAATACAGCGAATAGCCAAAGGCTACCCCTTGAGGCAGGTGATACCAACGCTAATCTGTCAGGGCGAGATCCAGGCAGCGCACCTTGAAAACGCGAAAACCCTCGGCCAGACCCTCGCCGCGGGGTTGAGCATGGGTATTTTCTAACCAACTGAGCCAGTAATGCAGCAATTGCTATTACCGTTAGTTGCAAGTGCGAATACTCGTAACAAGCAAAGCCGGTAATTTCGAGACTTAGTTTTCCCCAGTTTCTGTGGATAAGTTTGGGGGTAAACCTTGAGCAGATTGCTTTAGACCGCATTAATTCTAACGCCGGCACACATTGACGATTAGTTAACCAAGGCGGAGAAATCATGCAAATCAATAACTTAGCGAGTTTTTGAAGTCTTTAGCAGGAATAGACTTTAAGCCTTTGCACGCTAATTGAACAACTTCAGGTGATGTGCATAAAAGTAACGAGGGGTCAACGAAAAAGAACGCCTCAATTGCTCAGAAATAGCTGAATAACTGCAGAGCATTAGCTCCCTATTCGCCGCGACTTCCGGCTAACGGGCTAAGGCCTCGCGCCCACAGCCCAGCGAGCGAGATGAGCGTATTGACCAAGCTGAGCTAAATCCTCGGGGCGATCTACATCTGCCAAGGGAGCCAGCAGATAAGGCGCAATGCCCAAACCTGCCGCCTTGGCACAGGTTTGCGTCAGAACCTTAGCCGAGCCCCAATCGACGCCCTCAAACACGGGGAAAGGCGAAGACATAGCAATGAGCACATAACCGCCATCGGTGGCTGGCCCCAAGACAAGCTCATGCCCCTGCTCAAGTGCCTTAATTGCGTCGACCAAATAAGCCGAATTCAGTGCGGGACAATCACTGCCAATTAAAATGACCCAAGCGATCGAGCTATCGCACAACTGGCGTTCGAAACACGCCTGCATCCGCTGCCCTAAATTGCCGTCCCCTTGCGACCACAAGGCCGTTCGCGCAAAGTCCGCTTCGCGCCAAAAGGCGTGCTCGGGCGGCGCAACCGCTAGGGCGCACTTTACCTCGACCAGCGAGCTGACAACCTTGTGGCTATGCTTAACCAAGGCGCAGTGCAATTCCGTGGCGTCTTCCGGTGTTAACGCCGAGTGCAAACGGGTTTTCACTTGTCCGACAATTGGCGCTTTAGCAAACTGAACAATTAGGCCCCGGGCTCTATCTCTCTGAATCATTTAGCAATCAGTCTGCTTTAAATGCGGATAATAAATGGCCGCCAAATGATTGGGGTTAGCACCCAACCAATAGCGCAGGCGCAGCCACCACATGGTAACAATCGTTCTGATCTGCCCTTTAGATTGCCAGCGCCGGGACGAGGTGATCACAAAACCAGAAAAGTGGGTTGGCTTGTAGTTTTTACCTAGCCGCGCACAAAGTTCGATATCTTCCATCAAGGCTTGATCAGGGTAACCGCCCAGCGCGTCAAATAAGTCGCGCCGCACCCACAAGGCTTGGTCGCCGGTAGCGATGTGGGTTAAACCTGAACGAATATTTATCAGTTTCGCCACCAAGGGCAGTAGGCCATCGGCGGGCTCTATGCGCAGCCGGTAAAAACCCCAAGATGAGTCTATGGATTGCGGTGAAAAGAAAGGCTCGAAAAGCGACGCTGTTACCCGTGAATCTGCATGCAAGAACAACAAAAACTCGCCACGCGCGATGGCAGCGGCAGTATTCATTTGCCGCGCCCGGCCCGGTTGGCTGTTGACAATATGATCGGCGAGCCAAGCCAATTCTGCAGCTTTATTAGCGTCTTCGGCGCAACCATTGGCAACCAACAATTCGGCACCCTGCGCCCGCAATGGCTGCAAGCTGCGCAAAAGCACAGCGACCTGTTCGATATCCCCGTAAGTGGGAATGATAATGCTTATCGGATTAATCGAGCGCGCCGCCACAACTACTTCCCTGCCCTGCCGTACAGCCATAACAATGCTCAGCAATTTGAATAGATTGGCCGGTTAAATTTGACTCGATAATATCGCGCAAATGTAATTTCGACTTGTCAGTAACAATGGCGTCTTGCAGAGCCATTTTTAACGGCATTTCGAGCATTTGATTAAAATCACAATCATATACATAACCCTGCCAATCAACGCTAATTAGGCTTTTACACATAACACTGGCGAGATTCTGCTCACTAAAATTATCTTTCAACAGCGCCAAATAATATTGAAACTTACCCTTAGATTCCAACACGCTGCCAAACCGACTAATAGGCATATTGGTAATGGTTAAAAGCTGATCAAAAGTAATCCCGTGCGCGGCTTTTAATTCACGCTTATAGTCCTGCTCCAAGGACGCCTGCGGCGGGGGCAGAAAGGCGCCATTAGGGTTATAAACCAAATCTAAACTCAAATGCCCCTGTTCGCCATAGCCTAATGTATTGAGTATTTTTAACGCCTCAACGGAGGATTCATAGACACCTTTGCCGCGCTGCTCGGCGACATTCTTCGCCTCATAGCAAGGCAGGCTGGCCACAATACGCACGTCGTTTTGTGCCAAGAAATTCGCCAAGTCCTCAAACCCAGGCTCCAGCAACACCGTCAAATTACAGCGGTCGATAACCTCGAGCCCGCGCTTTTTAAGCTCGCGCACCAAGTAGCGAAAATGCGGATTCATTTCCGGCGCACCGCCGGTGAGATCAACGCATTTAATGCCGTGCCTATCCACGTAGGACAAGACCAAATCCACTGTCGACAAATCCATTAACTCCGTGCGTTTCGGCCCGGCGTTCACATGGCAATGGGTGCAACTTAAATTACACAAATAGCCCAAATTCACTTGCAAGGTTTGCAGTAAACCCCGAGAAATCGCCGGAAAAGACGACGGGAACAAGAGTGGTTTGGTGTCTAACATAAGTAATTATCCGCGAAACTGTGCATAAAGATTGCGCCCTCAGTGAAATTCATTACAATTAGCGCCTCTGTCCCCGTAGCTCAGCTGGATAGAGCAGCCGCCTCCTAAGCGGCAGGTCGGACGTTCAAATCGTCTCGGGGACGCCACTCTACCGCTGTTTGCCATCTATGAACCTGCTATTACTTGATAGTGATGATTTTATCCACGACGATCAAGTGGTACTGCGGGAGCGAAGAGCGAAGCATCTAAAAAGCGTACAAAAAGTAGCCATTGGCGACTCCGTGCGCATCGGCCAAATCAATGGACGCATGGGGCAAGCCATTGTTACAGGCATCGATGAAAATCAAGTAACGCTGGCCCAGCTCAGTTTGTCGCAACAACCACCCAAGCCACTACCTGTGCACCTGATACTAGCCTTACCTAGGCCAAAAATGTTGCGGCGAATTTTTCAAACAGCCGCAACCATGGGGGTAAAACATATCACCCTCATCAACGCCTATAAGGTCGAAAAAAGCTACTGGCAAACACCTTTTTTGCAAGCCGAAAAAATTCACGAGCAACTTATCCTCGGGCTCGAACAAGCAAAAGATACGCTACTACCAAAGGTGACATTAGCAAAACGATTTAAACCCTTTGTCGAAGATGAGCTTAGCATCGCGTGTCGGGGTAAAAAAAATTGGGTGGCTCACCCCTATAATAGTGGCGCTTGCCCTCACGATCAAAGCCTTGAGGCGCCATCCAGTTTAGCCATTGGCCCAGAGGGCGGTTTTATCGATTACGAAGTGGAAAAATTAAGCGACATAGGCTTTCAATCGATCAGCCTAGGTGATCGTATTTTAAGAGTAGAAACTGCTCTACCCGTTTTGCTGGCAAAACTTTTTAACGGGTAAGAAAGCCCTCAAATTGTGCTATAGGGACCGCGGGGCTGGTCAGATAACCCTGGTAAGAGTGACAACCATATTTTTTCAAGAGCCGCAGCTGCTCTTCATCTTCCACGCCTTCTGCCACCACATTCATGCCAAGCAGACACCCCATGGTGACAATCGTTTCCACCAACACGCGGTCATTTTGATCTTCGACAATATCGCGCACAAAGCTTCTGTCAATTTTTAAGGTGCTGACTGGTAGTGATTTCAAATAGCTTATTGAAGAGTAACCGGTACCAAAATCATCTAACGAGAAACTTACACCCATATCAGACAATTGAGCCATGGTGCTAATGGTTTCATCCACATTCTGAATGACTACTCCCTCCGTAATTTCCATATCGAGTGAATTATCCGGAATATGTCGAGCAGACAGAGCCTCACTAACATCTTGCACGAAGGTTTTGCGTCTAAACTGGCGCGGGCTAATATTGATACTTAACCGCATGTCATTTCGCCAAAGCCCCTTTGACTGCCATAATTCAAGTGCTTTGCACGCTTCAATTAACACCCAAGCGCCCACATCAACTATCAGACCAGAGGTTTCCAGCACCGGAATAAAGTCCACCGGAGAAATAAAACCCTTAACCGGATGTTGCCAGCGCAGGAGCGCCTCAGCACCCACCACAGCCTTGGTTAAACAATCAATTTTCGGCTGGTAATAGAGCTCAAATTGCTGCTCCTCAAGTGCACGGTGCAGATCGCCTTCCATTAATAACTGCTGGCTAACCTTATCAGCCATATCGGTATTAAAAAATTCAATGGCATCCCGCCCGCGCTCTTTCACTTGGTACATGGCGGTATCTGCATATTTAATAAGCTCATGCACGCTACTGTCGGCGTCGGGATAAACCACCACGCCCACACTGCCACTGACGCGCAGTTCCATTTCATCGTACATATACGGCTCTGAAATTTTAGCGCGAATTTTTTCACCTATTTCAGCAGCCTTAAGCGCCGCCACAGAAAGGTCTTGATCGAGCACCGTGAGCACAACCACGAACTCATCGCCACTTAAGCGAGCGACTAAATCCTCTTCCCGCACCGAGCGCTGCAGACGATCGGCCACTTGCTTTAACACCTCATCGCCAACCGGGTGACCGAGTGAATCATTAATTGTTTTGAAGTGATCGAGGTCAATAAATAACACAGCGCCATGATAACCATGCCGCTTAGCGCGTCGTAGTTCATGCTCTAAGCGCTCAACAAGATGCACCCTGTTCGGTAAATTTGTCAGGGCATCATGATAGGCCATGAATTCCATTTTGAATTGCGCTTGCTTGCGCTCGGATATATCCGTGGAAACAATTAGCGCCACTCGTTCATCGTAAAAATCAATTGGCATAATATAGGTTTGCAGATAAACAGGCTTACCATCGATAGAGCGAAAATTTTCCTCCAAAACCTCGCTGGCCACCTCGCCATCGATCACACTGCAATCTATTTCGACAAGCCGGCTAACATCATTTAAATAGAAGGTTAATAAATCACTGACATGGCAATTTTGCATCTCGGCCGTGGTTTTACCGACAAAATCGGCGAGCGCTTTATTGGCAAAGATATAATTGCCTTCTTTATTCCGCGCCCCCACCATCACCGGTAAACTATCGATAATTTGACGAATATGCTCTTCACTTCGGCGCAGTGCCAACTCGACCGCTCGGCGCTTAGCGAGCGACAACTCCATTAAATCCAACAGCTTATTCGTTGTGGTAACCAGCTCACCTAGCTCATCGTCGCGATGATCGGTTGGGTATTTAATGCGCGATTGGCCCGGCTTATCTAAATCGATACTGGACATTTCCCTAACCAGCTGTATTAGCGGGCGCGTCAACATCAAGTGAAAAGCAAAAAACAGAAACAACACCAGCAAGGTGTTGCGCAACATACCGGCACCGAGAATCAACCCTGATCGATTGAAAAACGGCGCTAAAACCACATCTATGTCTACGGTAAAACGAATGGTGCCGGCGACACTGTCGCCATAGCCGGGGATACTTAGGCGGGCGGTATAAACGCGACTATCTTCGGCGATAAATGCCGTAATCCAGCGAGTGGAACTGACCTGCCGCGGCTTGCTGCCAGTGGCAAGAACGCTACCTAATTCATCGGCAATAGTCACCTCATAGACAAAATCATAAGCTAGTAAGCCATTGACCACTTCGAGTGACAGGTCGTCATCGAGTGTGTGAACAGCGCGGGCTGCGGGCGGAGTGGTCACCTCAATGACCCGTTGAATCAAACTCTCCAAGGATTCTTCATGGCCCTTTAAATCGAGATAAAGCTGCACCGAACTCATCGCCAGGCCTAAAATAAAGGCCAAGATGACGCCCACCTTTGCTAGGCGAAAGGAAATCCCCTTAAAGGCATGATCCGTTAAAACTTGATTCACTCTGGCGATTTTTTGAACCCTTTCTCAGCTAATCAATAAGCGCACTGCAACGGAGCTATATAAAGCCCTGTGCTAAGCGTAGCCGCCCTAATGTCATCTGACAAAGTGCTAACAGAAAGTTATAAGCAAAAAAAACCGCCCCTTAGGGCGGTTTGCGAAAGATCTACGCAAAGTCTCACAGATTTGAGTAAACCTAAGCGTTCAAGGCCTCGGTTGGCGCAACATAAGCGTAACCCAGCACCTCAGCAACAGCTTGATAAGTCACCTTACCAGCATGCACATTCAAACCGTTCATTAAATGAGCATCGTCCAACAGGGCTTTCTTAGCGCCTTTATTAGCAAGTGCTACAGCAAATGGCAAAGTTGCATTGGTCAGTGCGATAGTTGACGTACGCGCAACACCACCAGGCATATTCGCCACACAGTAGTGAACCACGTCATCGACAACATAGGTTGGGTCTTGATGGGTGGTGGCCTTTGAGGTTTCGAAACAGCCACCTTGGTCGATCGCCACATCAACGACAACAGCGCCCTTCTTCATACGCGAGATCATATCCCGTGTTAATAATTTCGGGGCGGCGGCACCGGGGATCAATACGGCGCCGATCACTAACTCGGCCTCCAGTGCATATTGCTCCAAGGCATCTACGGTGGAATACACGGTGCGCAAACGGCCATCAAACTCGGTGTCTAATTGACGTAAACGCGGTAGAGAGCGATCTAAGATCGTCACATCCGCACCCATACCAACAGCCATGCGCGCTGCTTGCGTGCCGACAACACCGCCGCCAATAATAAGTACTTTGGCGGGTGCTACGCCCGGCACACCACCTAACAACGCACCCAGCCCGCCCTGAGCTTTTTCTAAATGATGTGCGCCGGCCTGAATCGACATACGCCCTGCCACTTCCGACATAGGCGCCAACAAAGGCAAACCGCCACGTGGATCGGTAACTGTCTCGTAGGCAATGCAGGTAGCACCCGACGCCACTAACAGCTCGGTTTGCTGTGGGTCCGGCGCTAGGTGGAGGTAAGTAAACAGAACCTGACCTTCTCTGAGCATGCGACACTCATTCGGCTGGGGCTCTTTAACTTTAATGATCATCTCAGCTTTCGCGAAAATTTCTTCGGCGCTGTCGATGATGGTCGCGCCAGCAGCGAGGTATTGATCATTCTCAAATCCAATGGCTGCACCGCCATTATTTTCAACCATCACGTCGTGGCCGTTCATCACCAACTCTTTAACACCGGCTGGGGTCAAACCAATTCGGTACTCATGGTTCTTAATTTCTTTAGGGACACCAATACGCATAAATCACCTTTTCTCTCGCTAGGCCGCACTCTAAGGCGCGATCCTTGTGGTTGTTGATGTTGCGAAGTATAGTCAGGCCCAACAGGTGATTCCTTGGCTATTATTGCAATGTAACAGTGAAATCACCTACAAAATCATTAATAGCAGTTGATTCAACTACTGAAACTTAACAATTACAGAGGTTAGTGGCAGACAACATGAAAAAACGCGCTAAAGAACTCAGCACTATCGATAAAAATATTATTAGAGTGCTACAGAAAAGCGGCAGAACCTCCTATGCCGATCTCTCTCGGCAGGTCGGTCTGAGCGCTACACCCTGCATGGAAAGGGTAAAGCGGCTCGAGCGTGATGGCGTCATCCAAGGCTATGCCGCGCTGGTAAACCCGGAGTTTTTGGACGCGGCACTGGTGGTATTTGTGCAAATAAGCCTCAACCGCTCGTCCCAAGATATTTTTGACGATTTCCGCAAAGCCGCAGCCAGCCTGCCTGAAATACAGGAATGCTACCTCGTCTCGGGGAATTTTGACTATCTCATTAAAGCTCGGGTTGCGGATATGGCGGCCTATCGGCAATTTTATGGCGAAACCTTACTGACGCTGCCAGGGGTTCAGGAGTGCACAAGTTATGTGGTTATGGAACAAGTTAAAGAAACCCTGGAAGTACCGGTGCGCTACCAGAAGCCCTAGCCCTGCCTAGCTGAAACAACACCAGTGAAAATCACTACCTTTCCCCGCTAAAAAACGCGACATTTTTCGGCATGTTTTTTGTTACAAATCCTAGGAGGCGCGAAAATTTATAGAATCTGGCAGGAATTTGACGAGTTAAGTGGCGCCGAACGGCGGTGCAATAGCGCTACAAGCAAGACAAGTGCGCCGGCTTAGCCATTCATTTTCTGGATTTTAGCGTCAATCCAAACTACACCTAAATCGAATAAGTATTCGGCAAGCCTTATTAGCCGAAGGAGCATAAAGTGGGAATATCGGAGTCTGAGTTGCTGCAGCTGGTTATCCAGCCAACCTTAAAACTCATCGATGACTGCAATGAATACGCCCAACAATGTTTAACCAGCGCGGCAAGTGCTTGCCATTTAGGTGACAACTTAACGCCCAAGCATGGCCCGGGGCTGGGCGTCTATGGCATAACACCCGGCCAACACCGCGCCCTGTGGGATACCTATTTAATTCACCACCACGATCTTGCGTCGCAAGTTAGGGGCCTCGCCTCGCAACGGGCGTTTCTGATCCATCCAGACGAAGAGCTGATCACCAACCTCCGTTACGCTACGGCAATAGCTTGGCTACTGATCAGGCAGTATATAGAGTCAAATAACCTAAGCCTGACAACCGCTACTATTAGCGACGTGGTTAAGGCAGTATTTGGCCAGCGAAGCTGTCATATTGCCGCTTGAGCTAGGCCATCTTGGGTTAGACATTAACCGCGTCGATAAACTGCACCACGCTGCTCGCAGCCGGCTTCGCCTGTTCGCCATCGCTCCAATCGGATATTGAAGCTTCATCAAATTCATAGGCTTCGCGCTCGCCCGACCGATCAAGGGTTAAATCGACAAAATTAAACAGGTTTCGATCCGCCATCTGAGACGGTGCAATATTTTGCATGGCGCCAAATATCTGTTCGATGCGCCCGGGGTGCGCTCGCTCCCACTGCGCCAACATCTGCTTGATATTCTGACGCTGCAAGTTTTCCTGTGAGCCACACAAGTTACAGGGAATAATCGGGAAAGATTTTGCCTCGGCGAAGGCCTCTAGATCGGACTCTTTACAGTAGGCCAAAGGCCGAATAACGATATTGCGGCCATCGCTAGCGCGCAACTTAGGCGGCATAGCCGACAATTTCGAACCGTAGAACATGTTGAGAAATAAAGTCTCGACCATATCGTCGCGGTGGTGACCTAGGGCAATTTTGGTCGCACCAATTTTCTCGGCAAAACTGTACAGCGTGCCACGGCGCAGGCGCGAGCAAAGGCCGCAGGTGGTTTTACCCTCGGGAATCTTTTCTTTCACCACCGAATAGGTATCTTTTTCCAGAATGTGGAAAGCGACGCCCTGTTCGCGTAGGTAACGCGGCAACACATCCTCTGGAAAGCCCGGCTGCTTCTGATCCAAATTCACCGCCACCAAATCAAAATGGATAGGCGCTGTTTTTTGCAAGCTAAGCAAGATATCGAGCATGGCATAGGAGTCTTTGCCGCCCGACAGGCACACCATCACCTTATCGCCCGCCTCGATCATATTGAAATCTACAATCGCGCTGCCGACCAAGCGCCTCAGCCGCTTCTGTAGCTTATTGAATTCCAACTTATCTTTACGTTCAACGGACTCTTGCATATGCATGATGCTTGCCTTGCGCTTTGGGGGCGCCATTGTACGGATTTTGCTCACAGGAGGAAACGGCAAAGGGCAGTATTTGAGAGGCAATAAAGCCGGCAAAAGCCTGCCGACATCCGCCTAAATAACCACCACGCGCTGACCAGCCCCCCATAAACAGGCCGCTTCGGATCTGGCACAGTGCTTGCTCTATACCTAGCGAGGCCCAGCGCCTACAACACAGCTTAGCGCCTTAGCAGCCTGAGCCTTAAGACACCTGAATGAGCACGCCGCATGAGCCTTTTGCAAGCCGTACTGCAAAAATTCCGACTCCCCGACGAGATGGATAGCGCCACAGAACCCGAACAGGACATGAGCCTGACGGGATTGATGCAAAAATACGCTGCCTTGATTGACCTACAGAGCCGCCGTCAGTTGATCACCGTGCATATGGACGAGCAGCGCGAAAGCTTTCAATCGCTAATATTGGATATTAACTTCAGCCAAAAAGTGCTGGTGCTGGACGAGCTTTTTCCCACCCAGCCGCAGCCGCTGGCGGGCCAGATCTTGCACTTTTCCCATCAGCACATGGGTAAAATACTGCAGTTTTCAGCGCCGATCATCGAACAACAAACCATCGCCGGTAGCCCCTGCTATCTTGTGCCACTGCCCGACACCTTAGGTTATCGGCAAAGACGCAGGCACCCGAGGCTCGGCTATGAAGATATCTGCCTTCCGGTAAAACTACAGTCGCCGTGGCGCTCACACTGGTTTGGCTCGCTACAAAACCTTTCCGCTAGCGGCATGCGCCTGTGCGTCAATGGCGACAAGTTAAAGGAAATTAGCCGCGGCAGCCGCATTCCAAACATTGAGTTCGAGCTGAGCCGCAATCTACGCATCAAATGCGAAGGCAAGGTCAAAAGCTTTCGCTTCTTACGCAGACCACAACGGCAAACGGAAATTAGCATCGAGTTCGCTGCCATGAACAGCGAGCAGTACGCACTCATCAGCCACTATGTAGACACCATGCTGGCACAGAGCTATCGCGCCGCCTAAGGGGCGTTAAGGCGCGTTAAGGCGCCAATCGTAGGCATAACGCACATCAAGGTAAGGCCCGATTGGCTGCTCGCGATAGCGATTTAAAAAGGCGATACGCTCAACGTCACTGGCGCCAAAATCGCTCGCGAACCAATCAAACAAACTGCTCAACTTAAGCCTGTCACCCGACAAAAACACAGCCCGCTGGTGATTGATAAACGCCTTGGCAGCATCGTCCAATTGAGCGTCCAAATTCGCCGCCATCAGCGGCTTAGCAGGGATGTCGGGGCAGCCGATACTGGCGCAATTGAGAACAAAGTGCACCCGCGCGTCGCGCCAAATGGGCCGCAAAATACGGTGTTCAATATCATTAAAACTAAGCGCCTGCCCGGCGATATGAAATTGCGTTTTACGCCAGGGGCCGCCGGCCAACAATCCTGCAAACCCGGGGCGAATATCCTTGATCGATTCTGGAATATCCGCCTCAAGTATCTGAATGATGATTTGCGCATTGTAAAGATTGACCCAGTAAACAAACTGCTCTGGTTTAGTTAAACCGCGAGGGTCAATGGCGATATAACTGGCCACAAAGGATTTTAATTTAACCGCTGCCGCCGGCGTCACGCGAGCGTAGTCAATTACCGCAATAGATTCGCTATTAAGCCCGCGATACTGCACTAAAAATTCAGCAAAGCCCCTATCCGGCGGCAGCTGCACCGGTGCAGCTTGCGCTTGCCAAAAATCCCAAAGCACCGATTTTGGCGCAGCCTGGGCGCAGGCTGCGCCAAATAGGCAATAACAAAACAAGCTACACCCTAAAACCGCTAAAGCACTGCCAAATCCGTTGCTAGACACGTAAAATAAGCCTCTAAATTCATTAAACAGTAGAAAATCCCGTGATCGATCATGATGCGCTATTAACTGCCGATCGCCAATTCCTCTGGCACCCCTACTCATCTTTTAACAACCCGCCGCCGGTTTACTTGGTAGAGCGAGCCGAGGGTTCGTCCCTACAGCTGGCCGATGGGCGCGTGCTCATTGATGGGATGTCGAGTTGGTGGTGTGTGTTACACGGCTACAATCATCCAGTATTAAATCAGGCCGTTAAAGATCAAGTTGATAAGATGTCGCACGTGATGTTTGGCGGCCTGACTCACGAGCCCGCCATCGAACTGGCAAAAACCCTGGTGCGCATAACCCCAGCCGGCTTGAATAAAGTTTTTTTAGCCGACTCTGGCTCAGTGGCCGTGGAAGTCGCATTAAAAATGGCGCTGCAATACTGGCGCTCGCTGGGGCAACCGAATAAAACTCGCATGCTAACCCTACGCAATGGTTATCACGGCGACACCTTCGGCGCCATGTCTGTGTGCGACCCAGTCAACGGCATGCATCATTTATTCAGCGAGGTCATGCCCAGTCATTTATTTGCGCCATCGCCCGCCTGCGGTTTTACCGAGCCCTGCACCGATGAAAATATTGCAGCCTTCAAGCAACTCATTGAAGACCATAGCAACACACTCGCCGCCGTCATACTCGAACCCATTGTGCAAGGCGCCGGTGGCATGAAGTTTTACTCGCCGGATTATTTACGCAGAGTAAAAGCGCTGTGCCAAGCCAACGATGTTTTATTAATCGCCGATGAGATCGCCACCGGTTTTGGCCGCACGGGAAAATTATTTGCCTGCGAGCACGCCAATATCAGCCCAGATATTTTATGTTTAGGTAAAAGCCTGACCGGGGGTTACATGACCTTGGCGGCAACCCTGTGTAACGATAAGGTGGCCACCGGTATCTGCAATGGCGAGGCCGGCGTATTCATGCACGGGCCAACATTCATGGGCAATCCCCTCGCCTGCGCCGCCGCCAATGCCAGCCTAAAACTCTTACTCGAGCAGGATTGGCAGGCCCGGGTTAGCGAGATAGAACAACAACTGAAAAAAGAATTAGCGCCTTGTCAGAGCTACGCCAGCGTTGCCGATGTGCGCGTGCTGGGCAATATTGGCGTGGTGGAAATGACCGACACGGTGGTTATGGCAGAAATACAAAAGGCCTTTATGGCACTTGGCGTATGGATCAGGCCTTTTGGCAACATTGTTTACATCATGCCGCCGCTGATCATTACTGAACTCGAACTCCGTAAACTCACCAGTGCCATCTGCCGGGTGCTCGCTGACGGCGAAAAGTATTTAGGCTCGGCGCTATTTTCCAATGGCTAGCGGCATCGCCCATATCAAATCTTACCCATAAAAAAAGCGCGCTGAAGACATCAACGCGCTTTTTTTAGCTACTTTATACGATGGGTTTGATGCCTACCGCACTGCGCAACTCTTTCAAAAATGGCACGCTGTAGCTACGGGCTTTTTCCGCGCCTTTTTGCAGCTCATTTTCAATGTGCGCAGGATTTGCTAAAAGCTCAGTATATTTTTCTCGCGCCTCGCACAACTGGCCATTAATCAACTCATGCAACTGCTTCTTCGCTTCACCCCAGGCGATACCCGCAGCAAACTGCTCGCGCATGTATTGGGTTTGCTCCGGCGTTGCAAATGCTTGCCACAGCTGGAACACCGTCGAGTCGGCGGTATCCTTCGGGTCACCGGGTTCGAGTAAATTGGTTTTTACTTTGTTGATATGTTTTTTCAGCGGCTTTTCATCCAAAAATAACGGGATGGTATTGCCGTAACTCTTGCTCATCTTACGACCATCTAGGCCTTGTAAAACCGCTACGTCATCGTCAACACTGGCCTCGGGCAAGACAAAGTGAGTACCGTAATGGTGGTTAAAACGGGCGGCAATATCTCGCGCCATTTCAACGTGCTGAATTTGATCCTTGCCCACCGGGACTTTATTGGCGTTAAACATCAAAATATCCGCTGCCATTAATACCGGGTAGCTGTACAAACCCATGGTCACGCCGAAGTCAGGGTCTTCGCCGGCTTCTTCATTGGCCGCCACAGACGCTTTGTAGGCGTGTGCCCTGTTCATCAGGCCTTTGGCGGCCATGCAGTTAAGCATCCAGCAAAGTTCAGGGATTTCGGGTACATCGGACTGACGATAAAAAACCACGTTATCGGTATTCAAGCCAAGCGCCAGCCAAGTCGCCGCAATTTCACGGGTGGATTGATGCACGAGCGCCGGATCATGGCATTTAATCAGCGCGTGAAAATCCGCTAAAAAATAGAACGACAGGTTATTGCTATCGTGACTGGCTTCGATGGCTGGACGTATGGCGCCCACGTAATTCCCCAGATGGGGTGTACCCGTGGTGGTGATACCGGTCAATATTCTTTGCTTACTCATCTGGCCAACCTAGCTGCATCTATAAAGGCGCGTATGATACCTGCAAATGACCGAGCAGTTAAACACGTGGACACTAATGACCTGCGACCGATAAGATTAAGCGCTCGTAGGCTGGTGCCTGTGCGGTTCGACTCATACTGCTAACATCAGGGCAAGGCTGGCCAGCACCGTCAATGACCGCCAGCATGGCCTCCGCCAGCGCTTGCGCCTCTAAACCGGCATCTGTTTCATAACTCCCATAACCCGCGTCGGGAAACCATTCAGGGTAAGCCAGCCGCTTCGGTACCAAGGGAATACAGCCAGCCGCCACCGCTTCCAACACCGCCAAGCCCTGAAAGTCATGCAGCGCGGTAGAAATTACCGCATGGCTAGAGGCCAGTAAATGATTATAGGTTTCGCGACTTTCCTGAAAGCCCCAAGCACCCACGGTATCGGTCGCCTGCAATAGCTGCTGGAGTTCGGTAAAACAGGATGGCTGGGATCTAAACTGCTGTCCCACCACATGCAAACTAAAGTCCCGCTGTGTTTGAGTCAAAAGTTTTAGCGCCGCTAATAGCCGTTCGGGTGCCTTATCGTGCTCCCAGCGGTGATTCCAAATAAAACTGGGTTTGCCCGACTTATGGCAATCTAACTCAAAGGCCTGATCGGCGAGCGGCACGGGCAAGACATCGGCTTTAGCCGTTAACGAAGCCAGTAAATTCGCGGGTACACAATCAGGTAATTTCTTTAATAGTTGCCCCAAGCCAGCAAAAAAAGTCTCGCGGTTGTAGTGAGAATTAAACACTAGGCGAGTCGCCGTTAAGGCGCTGAACAGGGTCATCATTTGCGGTTCAACGCGGTTCGATTGCACCTCGTTACCCGGGTAGGAAAATTGATTCTCGTGGAAATATAAAATGCTGGGAATGGCTGCGAGCTGCGGGCACAAGCTTCGTAGACCAGCCAAGTCTGTCATGGAAGTGGCAATTATAAGGTCGTATTGCTGTACCAGAAGGTCTTGATATTCGTAGGCGATGTGCAGTGCGTTGCCCCGTATACGCCAATTAAAATAGCGCGCTGGCAGTGAAATTAACTGCCAGTGCCAGTGTGGAAAAGTTTCCTGTAAGCCCTGAGCCCAGTAGGCATGACTAGGCGCGTGATAAGCAGACAGCAATAAAACGCGCACCAAAATTTAATAGAGTTCAGCGGCGCAGGTTAAAATAGAGCACTCGAGACCGGCCTGATTAAAAAGATAAGCGGCCACCTCGGCTCGACGACCACCGTCGGCGGTAACCAAGTAATTAAACTCTTTTTCTAACCGAGACAAGCGGCTGCGCAAACCACCTAAGGGTAAATTGATAGCGCCGGCCACATGGCCGCACTTGTACTCCATGGGCAGGCGAACATCGACCAACTTAAAGCCGCCTTTCTTTTCCAGCTGACCCCAGGCTTTCAAATCTACCGTAGTGAGGATGGGCTCTTGTAACAACACCCGAAAGTCCTCCTTGGTGAGACGCATAACCCCACCGTTGGTTTGGGCAATCACCGATGCATTGCGCACCGCATCGCCCACAAGCGCTTCCTCGCCAAAATAATTACCCGGCTTCAATACCACATCGAGCTTTTGACCGCGCGACTCAACCGCTAAACGGCCCTTTTCCAGAACGTAAAAATAATCACCCTGATCGCCCTCTTGTATTAACACGTCGCCTACTTCGAATTCCTGCCACTCAAACTTGGCAAACAATTGCTGCAAATTTGCCGGTGGTACTTTATTAAACAGCGGCGACTCGAGTAGGCCGCTCATCCAATCGTGCGGCTCCTCACCAGCGACAACAGCTTCGGCCTCTTCGCCAGTGGATTCCGTATAGGCGAGTACCAAATCGATAAACTCTTTATCAATGCGAAACACCACCACAGATTCTTTTGCCACCGCAGAAACAGGCGACGGCGACTGTAGATTTAACGGCTGGCAGGCGCGCGCCGTATTGGCTTCGATCACTTCAGACTCAAAATCTGCGGCAATCAAATCCACCATACCGGACACCAGATAGTAACTTTCAGGCAACGGCTTACCGCGCTTAAACACTAGCGTGCCGCGCTCTAACTCAAACAGTTCCAAATGATCCATGAGACGCTGGAGATATTCTTCGCTCAAGCCGCAAAAGGGTTCAAATTTGGCAAGTGCCGTTAGATCGAATGACATTGTTACTCCAGATATACATCGAGTTAGCGCGTTGAATAATGTCTCTGCAAAACCTTAATAAGGTCGAGCATGTCGGTTGTACCGGCTGTTTCCCTTATAGAGTGCATACCCCAAGTGGGCATGCCGACATCCAAGGTTTTGACACCGATTTCGGCCGCCGTAATGGGGCCTATGGTACTTCCACAGGCCATATCCGTTCGCACCACGAAGGCTTGAACTGGGGCATTGACCTGCTGACAAAGGTGGCGGAAGTATGCACTGGTTTCACTGTTAGTTGCGTAGCGCTGGTTCGCATTTACTTTAATAACCGGACCTTTGTTCAACAGGGGGCCATGATTCTGCTCGTGCTTATCAGCATAATTTGGGTGTATGCCGTGGGCGTTATCCGCCGAAATCATTATTGATCGATCCACAACCCGGTTTCTCAGTTCTACATCCGGGATCAAACGCTCCAAAAACTGGCGCAGCATGGGCCCCTGAGCACCACACGCCGACAGGCTACCCACTTCCTCGTGGTCGTTGCAGATCAATATTTGAGCATAATCCGACCCAGACGCCAACATAGCCTCTAAGCCGACAAAGCAGCTGAGCAGATTATCGAGCCTCGCGCCAACAAAAAACTGCTCCTGCAAGCCTACCAAGGCAGCCGGCTGGGTATCGTAAAAAGATAATTCGTAATCCAGCACACTGGCGCAGTCCGCCACACCCTCCGCAGCTAACTGCCCGGCGAGTAGCGCTTTAAAATCAAACCCAGCTTCAGCGCTGGCAAGTTGCGCCAATACCGGAGGAATATCCGTTTGAGGGTTAATACTTCGGCTTTTATTTACCTCTCGATCTAAGTGAATAGCCAAACTGGGTACAATCGCGATGGGCTTTTTAAAGTCCACCAAGGCCGATCTGCGGCTACCCTGACTATCCAAATAATTGACTCGACCGGCTAAGGAGAGGTCGCGATCAAACCAAGGCGCCAGTAAAACGCCGCCATACACCTCAACCCCCAACTGTAAATAGCTCTGCGAATTGACCACCGGGTTGGGCTTAACCTTTAAACAAGGGCTATCGGTATGGGCACCCACCATATGAATGCCCTGCTCCGCAATTTGCTTGCCGTGAATATACGCAATAATGCTCGAGTTGTTCCGGGTTATAAAATATTTTCCACCGACCTCAAACTGCCACGCATCGCCCTCTTTTAACTCGCAAAAACCTGCCGACAACAAGCGTTTCTTCATGCTGTCTACCGCATGAAAAGGTGTCGGCGACGACTTCAGAAAATCAATCAACTTAGTTATTACAGCTAGATTACTCATAACGACTCATGTGTTGGTGCATATTTGCTTAATGGTTAAACAGCAGGTGGCTGCCACAATTCAATTTTGTTTCCAGCTGGATCAATAAACCAGCCAAAGGTGCCGTATTCTGAGGTTTCAATGTCCGGCATAACCACCGCGCCGGCAGCTCGCACCCTAGCGAGACAGCCATCTACATCATCAACGACGAGGTTGATCATGTAATTTTGCGTGCTAGGTGCAAAATAATCGGTGCTCTCCTTAAACGGTGAAAACACGCCATAGGCACCAGCCGGTAGTTGCTGGATGGGAAATTGGGCGCCCCACTCATTCATCTCGGTGCCCAAATGTTGGTTATACCAAGCAATCAATGCCTGCGGGTCTGGCGCCTTGAAAAATACGCCGCCTAAACCAAGTACCTTTGCCATGTCACCCTTCCTTATGTCATTCCAGTTGGGGTCGGTTAACGCCGCTTATGCTGCTCGAGCCGCGCTAAGAGACTCGACGTATCCCAGCGCTGCCCGCCCATATCTTGAACCTCACCATAAAACTGATCAACCAGCGCGGTTACCGGCAGGCGGGCACCGTTATTTTTTGCTTCATCTAATACGATAGCCAAATCTTTGCGCATCCAATCGACGGCAAAGCCATGGTTATATTCGCCCTTCAACATGGTTTTATAGCGATTATCCATTTGCCAAGATTGAGCCGCGCCTTTCGATATTACCTCGACCACAGCTGCGGCATCCAAACCCGCAGACTGAGCAAAGTGCAAACCTTCCGCTAGGCCTTGAACCAAGCCGGCAATGCAAATTTGATTTACCATTTTACACAACTGACCACTACCCGAAGGCCCCAGCAATTTCACTGACTTAGCAAAGACTTGAATAACCGGTTCTACATGGCCAAAGGCGAGATCATCGCCGCCAACCATCACCGTTAACTGGCCATTTTCCGCGCCCGCTTGACCGCCAGAAACAGGCGCGTCTAAAAAAGCAACCTGTTGTAGCGCGGCTAAGGCAGAAAGCTCTCGGGCTACTTGTGCCGATGCCGTGGTGTGGTCCACTAAATAAGTGCCCGGCCTCATGCCGGCGAGCAGACCCTCGTCCCCTAATACCACCGAGCGCAAATCATCGTCATTGCCCACACAAACGAAAACAATGTCGGCATTTTCTGCCGCTAATTTTGGCGTGAGCTCAAATCGGCCGCCAAAGGCATCGGCCCAACTTTGCGCCTTTGACGCCGTGCGGTTATATACGCAAACTTGATGTCCAGCCTTTACTAAATGTCCAGCCATGGGATAACCCATAACGCCTAAACCAACAAATGCTAGGTTCACAGCCCTGCCCTCTAAATCTGCCAAAATAAAAACAACAAAACACCACCAAGCAACATGCGATAAATCACAAAAGGCATCATGCCCATACGGCTAATCAACTGCATAAAAAAGAAGATACAAGCATAGGCACTTAGGCAAGATAAAATAAACCCTAAGCCCATATGCGCCCAATCAACACCCGCCTCGCCCATCAATTTAAAACTCAAGTAAGCGGCGCTTAAAGCGATAATGGGTATGGACAACAAAAATGAAAAACGCGCGGACTCAACCCGAGAAAAGCCTAATAGCAGCGCCGCCGTCATGGTTATACCCGAGCGCGAAGTACCCGGAATAAGCGCCAAAGCCTGTGCCAAGCCGATCACCATCGCAAACTTAAAGGTCATATTGAGCAGTGTTTTTTCTCCTTGGCCGCATTTATCGGCAACGCCTAAGAGAATACCGAAGCCAATAGTCGCCCAGGCGATAACCCATGCAGAGCGAAGATTTGCCTCGATAAAATCACTGCCTAAGAGCCCGGCTAATCCGGCGGGAACAGTGGCGAAGCCGATCAGCCAAACCAAATCGCTTTCGTGACTGCGATTGCCCCGCAATGAACCAAACCAACCGGCGAGTAGCAGTGTTAAATCCTTGCGAAAATAGGCCACCACGGCCAGCAAGGTACCGAAATGTACCGCCACGTCAAAAGCCAAGCCCTGATCCTGCCAACCCAATAGCTGGCTAGGCAGAATTAAATGTGCTGAGCTCGATATCGGCAAAAATTCAGTAAATCCCTGTATTAACGACAACAACAGAACCTGTAATAGTTCCACATAAACTCCATTTCAGTTAGTAATTAAAATGAGTAAGGCAACGCCTAGTCATTAATTGGATGACCGAGTCTAAAGCGATGCCGACCGGATGCGCTGTCGCTTTTGCCACGTAATACTATTGCGTAAATACACCGGCCGCGCCGCGGCTGCACCGACGGCTGGGTAAGCGCCGGTTAACACTAAATCGAGCAGATCCTGGGCGTCCGGCTCGACATCGACTATTAAGGCTGTGGGACATTGCTGGCGCAAAGGCTCCAAACCCCAACCGCTGCCGCAGCCAGCGTCGATGGTCGCTAAAACTTCCTGCATTACCTGTGTGACCGCTATTACCGCCTCGTCGCCTACGACTTGCGCCACTTGTTTTTCAATCCTGTAGCGGGCCGCGTAAACTTCATCCATGCGCGCATCGACGGCAACACCTAAAACGCCAGTAAAATTCGGATGGCGCCGAGCGAAGCCTTGAGCCAACACAGCCAAGCTCGAAATGGGAATCACGGGCAGGTCAATCGCGTAGGCCATACCCTGTACGACTCCCGTCGCGACCCTAAGCCCGGTAAAAGACCCAGGCCCACAGCCAAAGGCAATGCCATCGAGTTGCGTTAAGCTAATACCCGCTTGCGCTAACACACTGTCGACCATGGGCAGCAGGCGCTGCATATGGCCTCTTGGCGCCAATTCGAACTGTTGAAAACGCGTTTCTCCTAGGCACAGCGCCACGGAGCAGGCATTGGAAGATGTGTCTAATGCTAAATAGTTGGCCATGGATAATCTTCGGAGCAAAAAACCCGTATTTTCCCAGAAAACTAGTGGAATAACACCCAAAAAAAATCCCCCTATATCAGGGGGATTTGATTGAACGGCAGACGTTGATTAGCGCTTAGCTTTGGTGCGCTTCTTCTTGGCTGCCGCCTTGCGCGGCTTAGCCGCGACTGCTTTTTTGGCCTTTGCCTTTTTAGCCTTTTTTGGCTTTGGCTTAGCCTTTTTCATTTCTCTTTTTGCTGCAGCTTTTGCTTTCGCAGCCGCCTTACGAGCCGCAGCCTTTTCTCTCGCTGCCGCCTTCTTAGCCGCTACCTTAGCTTTTGCGGCCGCCTTTTTCGCTGCCGCACTGGCTTTAGCCGCCGCTTTCTTCGCCGCTGCTTTCGCCTTAGCCTTTGCCTTCTTCTCGATCGCAGCTAACTTAGCCTTAACCTTCTTAGCGGTTGCCTTCACCTTTTTAGCATCGGCTGCGGCACGTTTCTTTTCCCACTTCGCGGCATAGGTTGCTACCGCCTTAGCGCGATCTTTTTCAGCTTTAGCCGCCAAGCTCGCTTTTAACTGCTCAACCTTCGCCATGGCTGCGGCAACTCTTGCCTGAGCCTTAGCTTCTGACTTCAATACAGCCAATTTAGACTTAGCATCAGAGAGTTTTGCACGTGCTGTCTGCATACTGGTTGCAAGCTTCGCTGCGGCATTAGCAGCTGATACAGCTGAGCGCTTATCACCCGCTTTACCGGATTTTGCAGACTTCTTCTTAGCTGCCGCAGACTTCTTTTTCGCTGCAGCTACCTTTTTGGCTTGCGCGGCTATCGCCTTTGCCATTTGATCCACTGCTGCCTGAGCTTTTGCCATTGCCGGCGATACCACTTTAGGTGCACGAACCACTTTCGCGACCTTTGCCTTTTTAACGGCGGTTTTTTTTGCGCCGCGTTTGGCGGCTGATTTCTTTGCTACTCGTGCCATGTGTCATCTCCTGGAACATGATTTGAACAATCGGATTGTTATTACACGTTTTCAGCGCAAGATCGCGCATAACACCAGTGCAAATTGAAATTACATTGGTATCGCATTGATATTAAGAAAGAAAATCAGAATATGCGAGTTTTTTGCCCGTTTTTTAATCAAAAAACGGGCAAAAGCAGGAAAAAAATGAAAAATACGATTGTTTTTGGAAAAAAATCACAATATTGAAACGAATTTGGCTAAGCAAAGCTCTCCAACACGATATTGCTCAATAGAAAAACTTGAGCATCAGAATCATTCAAACAGGGAATGTAATGGTACGCTTTGCCACCACTCGCTAAAAATAGATCCCGATTTTCTACCTGAATTTCCTCCAAGGTTTCTAAGCAATCAATCGAAAAAGCTGGGCATATCACATCCACGCTCTCCACTGACTCAGCGCCCCATTGCGCAAGTAATTTATCAGTATAGGGTTTTAACCACTCCGCCTTTCCTAACCTTGACTGAAAACTCACTTGCCATTGAGCGGACTCTAAACCAAGACTATCGGCAACATCTCTAGCCGTTTGTAAACACTGAGCCTCATAGGGATCGCCCAAATCAACATTGCGCTGGGGAATACCGTGAAAAGAAAACAGCAATTTCTCCGAGCGACCCTGCGCTTGCCAATGGGCTTGGATACTTTGCACAAGACCGGCGATGAAATCAGGGCGTGCAGAATAGGATTTGTGGATGCGGATATCCGGAATGTCTCTATGGCTTCGAATAATTTCGGCCCACTGATCATAAACCGAGCCGGTAGTTGTTGCTGAGTACTGTGGATAGAGAGGAAGCAGCAAGAAACGATCGTAACCTTGGCTCGAGAGCGATTGAACCTGCTTGGCAATTGATTGTTTGCCGTAAGAATAGGCACAAACAATTTTTGGCGCCGCTGCGCCCTGATCGCGGGACAATGTAGCCTGTAACTTGTCAGCCAAACGCTCGGTAATGACTTTTAACGGCGAACCTTGGTCAGTCCAAATCGATTGATATGCATGAGCAACGCGCTTGGGTCTGAAGGGTAGGATAATACCATTCAAGATGGGCCACCAAAGTAGTCGTGGAATTTCTACCACACGCGGGTCCCATAAAAACTCTCGCAAAAATTTACGAACACTTTTTGCGTCGGCACGCTCTGGTGTACCCAAGTTAATTAATATAACCGCATCGGAGGATTTCATGCTCAATTCTCACTTTTAAAGACACATAAAAAAACACCCGCCTAAGCGGGTGTTTTCATACCAGAAACGACTACTTTAATACGTCAAGCACTCGCTGGCGGATCTCTTCCACACTACCAACACCTGGAATTTTATGGCATTTAACACCCGTGCTAGCCTGTCGTGCAGCATAAAAACCAACTAATGGTTTAGTTTGATCGTGATAAAGACCTAAGCGTTTGCGCACCGTTTCCTCTTGATCGTCCGGGCGCTGTACGAGTGCATCACCCGTTTCATCATCTTTACCCTCAACTTTCGGGGGATTATAGATAGTGTGATAAACGCGACCGGATGCTTCATGCACGCGTCGACCACTTAAACGAGCAACAATTTCCTCGTCAGCCACATCAATTTCCAGTACATAATCAATATCTACATTAGCCGAAACCATCGCTTCAGCTTGAGGAATTGTACGCGGAAACCCATCAAACAAAAAACCCTTGGCACAATCTGGCTGTTCAATTCGCTCTTTAACCAGGGCAATAATAATGTCGTCTGACACTAAACCACCGGAGGACATAATATCCTTTACTTTTAGTCCAAGCGGAGAGCCCGCTTTTACCGCCGCCCGCAGCATATCGCCCGTTGAGATTTGAGGTATCCCAAATTGCTCCATTATATACTTTGCTTGTGTGCCTTTACCGGCACCTGGGGCACCCAAAAGAATAACGCGCATATCTTGCTCGCTCCTACAGTTCTCATCTCGCTTGTGTTGGGCACTTAATCACACCAACTATTAATGCTGCACCCTTATCGTGGGCGCATACGATACACGCTGCTATCAACCTACTCAAGCAAGGCTGCTATTTTAACCGGGGAACACAGCACTAAGCCCTTGTTTTGCTTGTTTTTTACACAATACTGCAGGCACTTAAGTATCGCTATTCGACTTATGTCTAAACCGGATCACCGCCAAGCTTGCTTAGACCCAAGAGCAAGCCATACTTATAACTAAATTGCATATAAGGGCGGGCTAGTATTATCAATGATTAGTATATAAAAGACTTCTTTCAACTACTCTTTTATATGCCTTGAAAACCTAACATACAGGAGTAGTTCGCTATGGGCCTTTTTTCCAGAAATAATGACGATGACACCTCAAGTGAACTGCTTGAAAGCCCTGGTTTACCCAGCAGTCTTGACCTAAACGAAGACTACTTTGAACCAGAGCTACCCAACAAAACTCAAGCGACCGTAAAATCAGCCCGCAAGGCCGTGTCTTACGGCATTGAAGACGCCATTAGCCTCATGCGTAAGCTGCCGTCAGATAATATGGAAGTGGTAGTTTCGGTGGTTAAGCAGACCCTTGAGTCGACTCAAATTAGCGTTGACGACATTATTGCCGATGCCAACGACAAAGAAGAGCGGCTGCTCAACAAGAATACACAGCTGGAAAAAGAGATTCAGGACCTGCAACAGCAGATTGCCACGCGCAACAAGCAAATCACCGAGTTACTAGAAGATCACAAGGAAACGGTGAGTGTCAGAGAGCGCCTACAACTTGCCAACGATTTAACAGAAAAGTCTCAACCTAAACCACGAAAGCCGCTCGCAGAAGCGAAACCAGCCCCCGAACCAGAGGCCTCTGGTACAAACGCTCCGCATCTACCCCACTAAGCCCCCGACTGGCCGGCCTTACGACACCGGCCAGTGGGGAAGGCACACCGCTGCGCTCTGTCATCCTAAATGCCCCATTGGAACCGATATCTTTTAGAGCTCTGGCTTGAGGCTAGGTATTTGGGCATAATGCGCGCCAAGATAAACCGCACTGGAATGGTGGATGGCAAAGAAGTTGCTAAAACGCTGGATGCCCGACCCAGCTAAAGTCAGAAATCATGCCTCGCTGCAGTTTCTGGGCACTGTTTTGCACGACCCAAACTTATTCCATCTAAACCGAACATCGGTATCTCGCGCTTTTTTCGTGGGTATATTCATTTGCTTTTTACCCATCCCTGGGCAAATGGGCTTAGCCGCACTGTGCGCCCTGTGGTTTCGCGCCAACCTGCCCATTAGTGCGGCACTGGTATGGATCAGCAACCCGGTTACGATGCCGGCCATGTTTTACGCCTGCTACAAGCTCGGCCTATGGATATTGAATGCGCCGCACAGACCCTTTCATTTCGAACTATCGATCGAGTGGATCACCTCAGAACTAAGCTTTCTACTACCGCCCCTACTGTTAGGTTCGCTTATTTGCGCTTTGTTTTTTGCCTGCCTGTCGTTTTTGATTATTAACCAGTTGTGGCGCTGGAACGTTAGTAAAACGTGGCAAAAGCGCATAGAAGATAGACTGAAAAGAAAGCAGCAACCCTAGCGTTTAACGGTTAGCTAAGCAAAAAACAACCTTCAAACACAGCCCAGTTCATTGGCTACCCTTTGAAATTAGCTCCCCCTCTGAACCAATGAATTCCGTTAGTACAAGCGTCTGTGCTAACGGATTTTAATGATCAAATCTCAGCGCCTCGGCCGGCTCCACTCGGCTGGCGCGCCAGGCGGGATAAAGCGTGGCAACAAAACTCATCAATACCGCCGTCAAACCAACGTTAACGCAATCAGACACTCGAAAGTCACTGGGTAGATAGCTCACCGGGTACACATCCGAGGCGAGAAAATGGACATCAAAAAAACGTTCAACCCAAGCAACTAAATCTGTTACCACGAAGGAGCCCGCCACACCCAGAACTAGGCCAATAGCCGTACCGACAACGCCAATCATCCCGCCTTGCACGGTGAATATGCAGAGAATGTCAAACCGACTTGCCCCCTGACTGCGAAGAATAGCAATCTGTCCCTGTTTATCGACCACAACCATAATTAAGGTAGAGACGACATTAAAAGCGGCGATCGCAATAATAAGAAAAAGTAACAAGCCAACCAACTGTCGAGACATTTGAACCGCTTGGAAAATATTGCCGTGACTGCGCGACCATTCAGACCCATAAAAACCAAAGCTTAATTCCTGCATCAAGTCCCGGATCACTTGTCGGGCACTAAATAGATCGTTGAGCTTCAAGCGTATGCCGCTCACTTTGCTGGAAAACTCTGATAAAGGTGCAGCACCTTGTAGCGTGGTAATAGCTAAGGCATTATCCACCTCAGTACCGGTATCGACGATGCCCGCAAACACAAAGACACCAATTCTAGGTAGGGTCGTGGCTTCGTTTTTATCTGGGATAATGAGAGAAACCTGATCGCCAATTTGCGCTTGAATTTGGTTTGCTACACCACTGCCCAGCAAAATTTGATCGTCCGCAAGCTGATCAAGAGTGGTGTGCTTAATAAATTCATTCAGGCGAGACACGCGCTGTTCAGCATCCGCATCTACACCGTAAACATTTACCGGAGCAACACCCGCACCTAAACTCATCAAGCCCTGAAGTTGCACAAAGGGCGCGCCAGCCAATACATTTTTGTGGGCTTCGAAATGCTTTTGATAGCGGCTCCAATCTTCAATGCCATCCCTATGAAAAACAGTAGCTTGGGGCATAACCCCAAGAATTCGCTCGCGCAACTCTTTATCGAATCCATTCATCACCGAAAGTACAATAAGGAGCAACGCAACACCCATGGCAAGGCCCGCCATAGAGATAAGCGATATAAAACTCACCAGTTGATTACGTCGCCTGCTCCCGGTATAGCGCAAGCCAATAAATAGCGCTAAGGGAAAACGACTAATCATGTTTGCTAGACCGCTCAGTTAACACGCCCTTATCCAATGAATAAACCCGGTCCATGCGCTCGGCGAGCTGCAAATCATGGGTAACAACAACGAACGCAATTTGGTGCTGCTCACTGAGGTCCAGCATGAGTTTTTGCACCGCCTCCGCATTGTCGCTGTCCAAATTACCTGTTGGCTCATCCATCAAAACACAACCCGGATTCATCGCCAGAGCTCGAGCAATGGCCACACGCTGGCGCTCGCCCCCAGACAGCTCTGAAGGCTTATGCTCAAAGCGATGAGACAAACCAACTTGATTCAAAAGATGCTGCGCTCGGGCGACGTATTCACCCGCAGAACGACGCGCAATACGCAAGGGCATTTCTACATTCTCCTGCGCGGAAAATTCAGGTAGGAGATGATGAAACTGATAGACGAAACCTAAATGCTGATTGCGCAACTTGCCACGCTGATTATCCGCCAAACCGCTGAAACTGTGGCCGGCCAAGGACACGTCACCCGCACTGGGTGAATCCAACCCACCTAACAAATTCAATAAGGTGGATTTACCCGAACCGGAAGAACCGACAATCGCAATTCGCTCACCCGGAACAACCGATAGGTTAACCCCTTTTAATACTTCGACGGCTATGGAGCCCTGTGCATAGTCCTTCTTTAAGTTGATACACGACAAAACAGGATTCATGCTATTCATAACGCAGCGTCTCCGCAGGCTCAATTTTGGATGCTCGGTAGGCAGGGTACAGACTCGCCACCAAACTTAATACAACCCCGACTGAGGCCACGAGAAGCACATCTGATAGCATCCAGTAAGAAGGAAGATGGCTAATAAAATATACTGAGGGGTCAAACATATGTAGCCCGCTAACTGACTCGAACCACTGCACTAAAGGCCCAATATAAATTCCAGCAACAGAGCCGATAATAACGCCAAAGAATATTCCAATAATACCAACGGTACTGCCCTGCACCATAAAAATGGCCAACACATCGCGCGCGGTTAAACCTAAGGTGCGGAGGACGGCTATATCAGCGCGTTTATCCGCCACCATCAATACCAAGCTTGTAACAATATTAAAGGCCGCCACCAAGACAATAATCATCAATAAAACCGTGATGACTATTTTTTCCATTTTTATCGCCTGAAACAAACTGCCCTGGGTTTGGCTCCAATCCTTAACCTTAATCGTTAAAGGCAGCTGCGGCTTCAAAGCCTGCAAAATGGCGCCCGCAGTAAAAATATCATCGACCTTGACGTGAACACCGTCGACAAGATTGCCTTTGCGCAACAAGCGCTGGGCATCCGATATGTGCATCAGCACCAAAGATTGATCAACTTGCGCACCCACCTCAAAAATGGCGGTCACGGTAAAGCGCTTAACTCGGGGGAACACGCCTGCGGGCGTGATATTAAGCTGAGGTAAAGTCAACATCACTTTATCACCCGGCACAACCGCCAGCTGCCGCGCTAGCAATCGGCCTAAGACGATACCAAAATCCCCTTCTTGCAAATCGGTAAGCTGCCCCATCATCATGTGATCGGCAACTTCAGATACGCCAGTTTCCAACCCTGGATCGACGCCCACAAACGACACTGCCTGAAGTGCGCGCCCAAAACCTACCATGGCAAAGCCTTCTACGTAGGGCGCAAAGGCGATTACATGCGGCGAAGATAAAGCCGCCTGCCCTAATCCCTGCCAATCTGACAGGCCGGCAGGGTCTGATAGCGAACCGTGTGGTACAGCAGACAGAATTCGCCCTTTCAACTCCCTATCGAAACCATTCATCACCGATAGCACAATAATCAGCGCGGCAACACCCAGCAACATGCCCAGCATCGAAAAACCACTGAGAAACGAGATAAACTGGTTGCGACGGCGCGCTCGAATGTAACGCAGACCGATAAATAAAGGCATATAATTCATGCAAGCATTAAACCTGAGGTACTCTGTACAAACAAGGGTGGGAAGTTAAGAGAAGCCAGCAACGGCGTAGTTAGTTGACAGATAGATTCTCAACGATATAAAGCGCACTGAACAAGGCCGACCTCGACTCAAGGGCACCCGCGAAGAAAAAAACACAAAGAGGCCACCACCATGGCACAAGGTAAAGAACAGCGAAGTTATTACAGAATTGATGACGACATATTACTCAAGGTTAAACCCGTCGACAAACATCAAATACAGCAGTCCAATCCGGCAGCACTGTTTCCCGAAAGCGCCAATCTCCAGTTACTCAACGAGTTCAGCAAGCTCGGTCGAGAGCTATCTAAAATTAATTTAGAGGCGCACTCGGCCGTGCAGGCAGCACTGAAAATTCAAGATAAGCGCCTGAACCTGCTGGCTAACTATCTGTTCACACAGCAAAACGCCAATAGCCCCGTCGCACCCGTGAGTCTAAGTGAAGATGGCATAGCTTTCAGCTTAGAAAAAGCTCCCTACAAAGGCGCACAACTAGCACTAGCAATGACATTCCTATCAGGGGGGTATAGTATATTTACTTTCGCAGAAGTGCTGAGAACTGAGCAAAGAGGCAAGCAATATCTAGTAGCCGCACGGTTCAGAGATATCTCAGATGGCGACAAATCCATTATCGCTCGGCATATACTTGCCAGCCAACGCAAACCAGCGTCACCCTAAAGGACGAATCCATGAAGCTGCTATCTTTATTGCTACTGCTCATTTTAGCGCCCCTAACGCTCGCGGAAGAAATCGCAATCCCCATAGGTAACCAAGGCATTAACGGGCTGAACTTACCCAAGAAAGGCTTAACCATGACTCAAGTGGAGTCGGAGCACGGTGCAGCGGCGGTTAAGCATGATGCAACCGGCCAGCCACCGATAACCCGTTGGGAATACGATAACTACATTGTTTATTTCGAAGGTGATCGTGTTATCCATAGCGTGCTCCGGCACAAGCCCAAAGCACAATACCAAACACCCAGCAATTGACCCATTAGCATTCAATCTGCATGGCGGGGACAATCGCCATGCAGATCAAAAATTACACTTTTTGGACGCGATTCAAACCATCTAACGCGGCCGTTCTGTAGGCCTCTGCCATGGTTGGGTAGTTAAAGGTTGTGTTGACAAAATAGGCTAAGGTATTGGCCTCGCCCTTTTGGCTCATAATCGCCTGACCGATGTGGATAATCTCTGAGGCTTCTGCGCCGAAGCAATGTATCCCTAATATCTCCAAGGTATCCACATTAAACAATATTTTTAACACGCCTACTTTCTCGCCGCTGATTTGCGCGCGCGCAGTATTTTTAAAGAATGCACGGCCCACCTCGTAGGGAATACGCGCGGCGGTTAATTCATTTTCGGTTTTGCCGATGGAGCTAATCTCAGGCAGCGTGTAAATGCCGGTTGGGGCGTCGGAAACGTAACGGCTTTCTTGGCCGAGAATATTGGACGCAGCCGACCGACCCTGGTCGTATGAAGCACTGGCCAAACTCGGCCAACCAATAACATCGCCAACAGCATAGATGTGTTCGATATCTGTTTGGTATAAATCGTTTACTTTCAACTGCCCTCGCCCATCCGCTTTCAGGCCAATTTTTTCCAACGCCAATGAATCCGTATTACCGGTGCGGCCGTTAGACCAAAGCAGCGCATCCCCGTGAATTCGCTTGCCGGATTTCAGCTTCAGCGTAACGCCACGATCGCTGGTTTCAACAGAATCATATTCTTCGCCGTGTCGCACCGTAACACCCATGTCGCGCAAGTGATAACTCAGGGCATCACATATCTCATCGTCTAAAAAGGTCAGCAGATGTTCGCGGCTATTAATCAAATCAACTTTAATACCTAGACCGGAAAAGATCGACGCGTACTCACAACCGATGACGCCAGCACCATAAATAATTAACGAGCGCGGCGTATGCTTCATATCTAAAATGGTGTCACTGTCGTAAATACGGGCGTGATTAAAATCAATATCCGCTGGACGATAAGGTCTGGACCCTGTCGCGATGACAATGGTATCAGCCGTCAAACGCTCTTTTGCACCATCAGAAAATTTCACCGACAGCGTATTTGCATCGACAAAGCTGGCTTCTCCTATGTGAATGGTGGCGCGATTACGGGTATAAAAATCCGTATGCAAATCCACATAGCGAGGAATAACGCGGCTAGCTTCCGCCAAAATTTTCGGATAACTAAAACTATGGGCATCCCCAGTTGCCCGAAATAAGGGGTTAATTTTATGTCGTATGACTTGCTTAACAACATGACGCAAAGATTTTGAAGGAATAGTGCCTTTATGCACACAGGCACCACCTACGCCTGCTCGATTCTCAATAACCCCTACCTTTTTGCCTGCTTTAGCAGCGGCCATCGCCGTACCTTCACCACCAGGTCCGGCACCAATCACCAATACGTCATAGTGATTTTTCTTCGGCATTTTCTACTCCAACAAACCTAATAAAAACATTGACGCTATTTTTTAGTGGCATCAACTGCTAATTCGTAATTCTGATCGGCACTATCCACCTCTTCCGAATCACATTTTGATTTATCGCCCTTACATATATCGCAGGCAACGTCCATGCCTAAAGCAGCCATACCACCACATGAGCCACTGATAGGTTTACGCCCAAGCAAAACACCCACCGACATGGCAATGACAACCAAGCCAAGCACGACGAATGTAATAATTAATGTGCCCATCTTAAACACCTCTGATAATTCAGTTTCAAAGTAGCTACTTATCTATATATTGATTAAACGCAGAAGACCAGCGCTCGACCACACGACCATCAATTTCAGCGAGCAGAAATATGGCCATATCATTGGATTCGGCATAGTCCAAGGATGCCTCTGGCCCCATGACGCTAAACCCCGTTGCAAAGGCATCAGCTTCCGCGCATGTGTCTGCAATCACAGTCACCGAAACCAAGTTGTGCGTCACCGGTGCACCAGTAGTAGGATCAATCGTATGAGAATAACGCTTGCCATCCACATCGCGAAAGTTACGGTAGCTGCCCGATGTGGCTACAGAGCGGTTAAGCAGGCCGATCGCCGCCTGAACCGAACCGGGTGCCAAACTCGGCCGCTCGATGGCAATACGCCAAGGCAAACCTAAGGCATTGTGCCCTTCTACTCGAAGCTCCCCACCAATTTCAACCAAGTAATTAGCGTAACCATTGTCGCGCAACAACTCGGCTACTTGGTCGACACCAAAGCCTTTGGCAATAGCTGACAGGTCGATATAAATTGGCCGCTGGCGAACCGCCTGCCTTCCATCGTCAGAAATCCTCAGCCACTGAGCGCCGACATTCTGCATAATCGTCGCCAGCTCTTCAGCGTCAGGAATAACGCCCTCTTCCTCAGGACCGAAGCCCCAGCGGTTGACCAAAGGGCCCACGGTAACATCAAAAGCACCATGGGTTAACGCGTTGATCCGCTGACTTTCAGATAACACAAAAGCCAACTCTGGCGAAAGCCTAAAAGACTTGCCTGGCGCCGAGTTATTAAAGTGCATTAATTCGGATTCAGGATCATAGGTCGACATTTGCTGATTGATTTTTAACAGCACTGCATCGATTTGCGCTTTTAGCGCATCACCGTCAACACCATCTGCAACAACAGTGACATGGTAACTGGTGCCCATTGTTGGGCCAGTAATTTTGACTTGAGGTGAAGGGGCTGGCGCGCAAGACAAGACTGAAAAAAGCACGGCACAGAAAAACAAAAACGAGGTGCGCCGAAGCGCCCTCGCTTTAATAATACGCAAAAACAACAACTTAACCACCGAAGTCATCAAGCATAATATTGTCATCTTCAACACCTAAATCTTTCAGCATTTTGATAACAGCTTGGTTCATCATTGGCGGGCCGCACATGTAGAATTCGCAGTCTTCCGGCGCTTCGTGATCGCGTAAATACTGCTCAAACAATACATTGTGAATAAAGCCGGTTAAGCCATTCCAATCATCTTCGGGCTGCGGGTCCGACAAGGCAATATGCCATTTAAAGTTGTCATTCTCTGCCGCCAACATATCGTAATCTTCTTTGTAGAAGAGCTCTCGCAATGAACGAGCGCCATACCAGAACGACATCTTACGCTTGCTCTTCAATCGACGCAGTTGATCGAAAATGTGCGAACGCATTGGCGCCATGCCAGCACCGCCGCCGATAAACACCATTTCCGCCTCGGTTTTCTTGGCAAAGAACTCGCCAAAGGGACCATAGACGGTAATCTTATCACCGGGCTTCAAACTGAAAACGTAAGAAGACATTTGCCCTGGTGGCAAACCCTGTGTGCGCGGTGGTGGTGTCGCAATACGAATATTGAATTTGACCACACCTTTTTCATCAGGGTAATTCGCCATAGAGTAAGCGCGGATAACTGGCTCAGTTACCTTAGACTCCAGCTTAAAGAAGCCAAAATGCTCCCAGTCGCCACGAAATTTTTCTTCAATGTCAAAGTCAGAAAATTTTACATGGTGCGCCGGCGCTTCCAATTGAACATAGCCACCAGCGCGAAAATCAACACTTTCGCCTTCAGGCAAACGCAGCGTTAACTCTTTAATAAAGGTCGCTACGTTAGGGTTTGATTCAACCGTACACTCCCACTGCTTAACACCGAACACGTCTTCTTCAACGTGAACCTTCATGTCTTGCTTAACCGGTGTTTGGCAGGATAAACGCCAACCTTCTTTCGCTTCACGCTTAGTAAAATGTGACTCTTCCGTTGGCAGCATTTCGCCACCACCTTCTAGTACGACACACTTACACTGAGCACAGCTACCGCCGCCACCACAGGCAGACGGCAGGAATAAGCCACTGCCGGCTAACGTTTGAAGCAGCTTACCGCCCGCGGGAACGGTAATTGTTTTTTCTTCATTCACAACGATAGTGACATCGCCTGAATTTACTAATTTAGCGCGGGCACTCAAGATCACAGCGACGAGCATAAGCACGATCACCGTAAACATGACGACACCCGCTACAATTGTAATGTCCATGTTAGGTCCTTACCTCGATTACAGATCTATGCCGCCGAATGACATAAAGCCAAGCGACATTAAGCCAACGGTGATAAAGGTAATGCCAAGGCCACGTAAGCCTTCTGGCACATCGCTGTACTTCATTTTTTCGCGAATTCCAGCTAGCGCGGTAATGGCCAAGGCCCAACCGACGCCGGAACCGATACCAAACACGGCACTTTCTGCGAAGTTGTAATCGCGCTCAACCATAAACAATGACGCACCCATGATGGCGCAGTTCACAGTAATCAAGGGCAAAAACACGCCGAGTGCGTTGTACAGCGCTGGCACGTATTTATCTAGCACCATTTCCATAATCTGGACTATGGCAGCAATGACGCCGATGTAGGTAATCAAGCCTAAAAAGCTCAAATCCACCGTCGCGAAATCTTCGCCCAACCAAATTAGTGCGCCATCTTTCAGTAGATAGGTATACAGCAAGTTGTTAACCGGTACAGTAATCGCCAGCACAACAACTACCGCAATACCCAAGCCAAGGGCCGCTTCAACCTTCTTAGAAATAGCTAAGAAAGTACACATCCCCAAAAAGAAGGCCAAGGCCATGTTCTCGATAAAAATCGAGCGTATAAACAAACTAATAAACGCTTCCATTTATCAAGCCTCCTGCGCTTTAGTATTGGCGCAAATTTTAAACTCTTCTGTTTCCACCTGATTAGTTTTCCAAGAGCGCAAACCCCAGATAATCAAACCTATTAGGAAGAAAGCACTTGGTGGCAACAGCAACAAGCCGTTGGAAACATACCAACCGCCATCAGTAACCAAAGGAAGAATCTTATAGCCTAAGAGAGAACCTGAACCAAACAGTTCACGAATCACACCGAGGATAATAAGCAGTGCGCTATAACCTAAACCGTTACCTAAACCGTCAACGAAACTCGGCAGCGGCGGGTTTTTCATAGCAAAGGCTTCGGCGCGACCCATCACGATACAGTTGGTAATGATCAGGCCAACAAACACCGACAATTGCTTACTGATATCGTAAGCCACAGCCTTTAGAATCTGGTCTACAACAATTACCAAGGACGCGATAATTGTCATCTGCACGATGATCCGAATGCTGTTGGGAATGTAGTTACGCACTATGGCAACAAAGAAGTTTGAAAACGCTGTAACCAATGTCAAAGCAACACACATTACTAGGGTCACTTTCAGTGAACTGGTAACGGCGAGCGCGGAACAAATACCCAGAATTTGCAAGGCAATTGGGTTGTTCTCAATGACCGGTTTAAACAGAAGATCTTTGGTCTTCATGGATTAAGCCTCCCCATTCTTAAGATTGGCAAGAAAGCCAGCATAGCCGCTTTCGCCCATCCAAAATTTAACCAAGTAATCAACACCACGGCTGGTTAATGTAGCGCCAGATAGGCCATCAATTTTATGAGAGTCTCCGGCGGCGGCATTACCTTTAATAACTTCAATGGCAACTGAACCGTTGGCGTAAACTTCTTTACCGACCCACAAGCTCTTCCACTTTGGATTATCAACTTCACCACCTAGACCAGGCGTTTCACCGTGCTCGTAAAAACCCAAACCAGCCACTGTATTGAGGTCAGCTTCTAGCGCCATAAAGCCATAGAGCGTGGACCACAGGCCGTAGCCTTTAATCGGTAGAATCACCTTGTCAATAGCGCCGTTCTTTTCCACCAAATACACTTTGGCGATATTTACACGGCTACCAATTTTGGCAATATCTTGCTCAGATGAAAGCTTTTCAGAACGAGCCGGATCTTTTGAAGCTTTGCGCTGATCATAAGTATCAACGTCAACAGCATCAGTAAATTTACCGGTGTCTAAATCAACCAATTTAGTGGTTACTTGGGAAAACAGTTCATCAACTGTTTTGCCCTCTTCCATCAAACCAGCTGCAGCTAAAATATTACGCTTGAAATCCAACGCTTTGTTCGCTGTTTGCATGGGCTTCAACATCACCGCTGCAGTAGCAACAACAACGGAACAAACCACACATAACAACAATGCAACGATAAGCGTTCTTTGAGTCGATTCTTTATTAGCCACGTGCCAACCTCCGCTTAACGTTTGCCTGAACAACAAAGTGATCAATCAGCGGGGCGAACAAGTTAGCGAACAAAATCGCCAACATCATGCCTTCTGGGAAAGCAGGATTAACCACGCGAATAATAACCACCATGAAACCAATCAAAGCACCGAACCAAAGCTTGCCTGTTTCAGTCATGGATGCAGACACCGGATCGGTGGCCATAAACACCATACCAAAGGCAAAACCACCCACAACAAGATGCCAATACCAAGGCATAGCCATCATCGGGTTTGATTCTGGGTTGCCCAGCACGTTAAATAGGAAAGACGTTGCCATCATGCCCGCCATAACACCGGTAATGATGCGCAGCGAAGCAATTTTGCAAGCCACTAACACCACGCCGCCAATTAAAATGGCCAGTGTTGACACTTCACCAATTGAGCCCTGCATATGACCGTAGAAAGCATCGAGCCAGGTTAATTGGCTGCTCAAAGCCGTCATACCATCGGTATAAGCTACCGATAAAGCCGTCGCGCCACTGAAACCGTCGACTGCAGTCCACACCTGATCACCAGACATAGACGCTGGATAGGCAAAGAACAAGAAAGCACGACCAGCCAAGGCGGGGTTCAAGAAGTTTTTACCCGTTCCACCGAATACTTCTTTGGCTATTACCACACCAAAGGAAATACCCAGAGCCGCTTGCCACAAGGGAATATCTGGCGGGCAAATCAGCGCAAACAAGATAGAGGTCACGAAGAAACCTTCGTTCACTTCGTGGCCACGTTTCATAGCAAACAAGACTTCCCAGAAGCCACCAACAACGAATACCGTCATGTAGATGGGCAGGAAGTAAGCAGCACCGTGAATCATGTTGTCCCAAATGCTGTCGGCTGAATAGCCGGCGAACAATTCGATCAAACCACCACGCCAGCCTTCAACGGCAGCGATGCCTAAATCCGCCATGGCGGTATTGGCTTGCCACCCTAGGTTGTACATACCGTAGAACATGGCCGGAAAAGTACAGGCCCAAACGGTAATCATAATGCGTTTCAGGTCAATGCCGTCGCGCACATGAGAAGTGGTTTTAGTCACGTCCGCGGGACGGAACAGACCTGTATCTACCGCCTCGTAAAGTGCGTACCAGCTTTCAAACTTTCCACCCTTGTGGAAGTGCGGCTCAAGGCTGTCGAACCAATTACGTAAAAATTTCATGCCTTAGCCCTCCTTCTCAATACGGGTTAAATTATCGCGCAGGATAGGACCGTATTCATATTTGCCTGGGCAAACATAGGTACACAGGGCCACATCATCTTCATCTAACTCTAACGCGCCCAATTTTTGCGCCATGTCGGTGTCGCCAACAATAATGGCGCGCAGTAAGTGGGTAGGAAGGATATCCAGCGGCATAATGCGTTCATAGGTACCAATCGGCACCATGGCGCGCTCGCTACCGGCGGTGGTTGTGGTGAAATCATACTTTTTACTACCACCGAGCAACTTAGAGATATAAATGCCGGTTGTAGAAAACATGTTAAAGCCAGCGCGTAGGTAATGCAGGAAAGGACGATCGCGCCCCTCAGCCAATACACTTACCTGCTGGTGATAGCGGCCTAAATAAGCGTAGGCACCGCGAGAAGTACGGCCGCCAAAAACAGAGCCCGACACGATACGGTTCTCACCGTCTTTCATCTGCCCTGCTGTTAGCTCGTCTAAGTTCGCGCCAAGGCGCGTGCGCACCAGGCGCGGCTGCGCGACCTGCGGGCCTGCAAGCGAAATAACGCGATCGGTAAACAAGGTGCCGGTAGCAAACAGCTTGGCAATGGCAATCACATCTTGATAGCCAATAGTCCAAACGGTTTTCTTCACGCTCACTGGGTCGATAAAGTGAATATGAGTACCGGCATTACCGGCGGGGTGAACACCGCCAAACTCATGTACCGCAATACGATCACCGGCGGCGGTGACAGAGCTACCAGCCGCTTTACAGACGTGCACCTGACCTTCGGTTAAACGCGACAACAGCGTTAAACCCTGAGCGAAGGCTTCGGCGTGCTCGGCAATAATCAGCGCTGGGTCTGCGGCCAATGGATTGGTGTCCATGGCGGTTACGAAGATAGAAGCAGGACGCGAGCCAAGAGCAGGGACTTTGCTGAATGGACGGGTGCGCAGTGCAGTCCACAACCCGGCGTTAACCAGATTATTCTGCACGGCGTCAGCGCTTAAACCAGCAAATTCAGAGGGCGCATAGCGCTCGAACTGCTCGGCCTCATCGCCTTCCACGTCTATAACAACAGACTGCAATACGCGCTTTTCACCGCGATTTATCGCAGCAATCGTACCTGCGGCTGGCGCTGTATAGCGCACGCCTTCGGTTTTCTTGTCGCTAAACAGCAGCTGCCCAAGCTTGACCTTGTCGCCTTCCTTTACCGCCATAGTCGGTTTCATGCCGTGGTAATCCACGCCTAGAACTGCAACTGACCTGGCTTTAGGGGCGTCATGAATGGTCTGCTCGGGAGCACCGGATATAGGTAAATCCAATCCCCGACGGATCTTGATCATACGTCCTGCCTAATTACTTAGTAGTTTGAAATCACTGCGAAAGCCGGGAGCCCGACCCTCAAAAAATGCTCTGCCAATGCGTTGGGCTGACTTAACTGCCCTTACGTCCCCTTATAATCCACCACAAAACACCGTTGTAGTTTAGACGAAAGGACCAAAAACACATTCGGTTAAGGTAAACGGCGGCAATTATAAAGAGCCGTCTGATGACTTGCCAGCGCTATGCCCCTTTTATGCCCACAAATAAGAATAAAAAAACCTGATTTCTCAGGCTGTTACAGCTTATCCCACTCAAAATGCACATTTTTTAGGCAAACAAGCATTTGACATAAAAAAAATCCCGCCTGGGCGGGATTTTCACTTAGCACTTAGAGCTTTGGATAGATATCGTACTTAACACCCGCCATATCCTCTAAACAGCGCACCACCTGGCAGCTATAACCAAATTCGTTATCGTACCAGCAGTAAAGCACCACATTCTTGCCATCGGCAATAGTTGCCACACCATCGAAAACACAGGCGTGGCGCGAGCCAACAAAATCCGTCGAAACCACTTCTGTGGAATTGGTGTAATCGATTTGCTGCTGCAGCGGCGAGTGCAAGGCGACTTCGCGCATGTAGTGATTCAGCTCGTCCTTAGTAACTTCTTTATCGAGCACTAAGTTCAGAATAGCCATAGACACGTTCGGCGTAGGCACACGAATCGCATTACCGGTTAACTTGCCCGCCAAACTCGGTAAGGCTTTAGCAACGGCCTTTGCCGCGCCGGTCTCGGTCAACACCATATTCAACGGCGCACTGCGACCGCGGCGCTCACCCTTGTGGAAGTTATCGATCAAATTTTGATCGTTAGTGTAGGAGTGAACCGTTTCCACATGGCCGTGCTGTACGCCGTACTTATCCATTACCGCTTTCAGCACCGGCACAATGGCATTGGTGGTGCAGGAAGCCGCCGATACAATCGTATCTTCCGGCGTGATGGCGCTGTTATTAATACCGTAAACGATATTCTTAATATCGCCTTTACCGGGCGCGGTCAGCATGACCTTAGCCGCGCCCTTGGATTTCAAATGCTGGCTTAAGCCGGCCTCGTCGCGCCAGACACCGGTGTTATCTACGATCAGGGCGTTATTGATACCATAAGCGGTGTAATCCACCTCAGACGGGCTGTTGGCATAGATCATCTTGATGACATTGCCGTTACAAACCAAGCTTTGGGTTTCTTCATCGACGCGAATGGTGCCTTTGAACTGACCGTGAATGGAGTCGCGACGCAAAAGCGATGCCCGCTTTTCCAGATCATTGGATAAGCCACTCTTGCGCACTACGATAGCGCGCAAACGCAGCACATCGCCACTTCCGGCCTTCTCGACCAGCAGACGGGCCACTAGGCGACCGATACGACCAAAACCATAGAGCACTACGTCCTGACACTGAGGCAGCGGTTTAAATTCTGAGCCGATGGCGTTTTTTAATTCGCTGATGACAAAATCATCCACCGACAGGCCGCGCGAGTCGCGCATGTACTTCACGGTCAGCTGGCCAATATCGATATGGGCACGGCCCAAATCGAGGCTGCAGATGGCTTTTAATATGGGGAAGGTTTCAAACTCAGAAAGCTCGTTTTCCTCAACCTGACGGACAAAACGATGGGTCTTCATAATGTCGATAACAGAGCTATTCACCAGCGGGCGGCCGTAGATGTAAATACCAACATTCTGTTCGCGATTGAGCTTGCCAACCATGGGGATCATGGCCTCGGCGAGCGCTTCACGCTCTTTCCAGTCCTTGAAGAAATCAACGGGCTTAGGACGATTCACGGATATGCACCTTTTATAAAGTCTAAGTAAAGTTTCAGTATGGACAACACCACACCGTTTCGCCGGCTCTTTTGGCAAGCTTAATAAAATCACTTATCTCTATTAATAGAGGCCGGCCATTATCCTGTCTTGCCCTTAGGCGCGCAAGATTCAGCGCGAGAATTACCCCCTATAACCACTATTCCCAATCCGGGGCTGCCAGAGCGCAACAAAGCCGCTACAATAGCGGCTTTTTGTCGCCTCACAGCCCAACCAATGGGCCATTGAATCTTTGGTGTCCATGGATATTGCGAATGCACTAAGGGGGCTAACCCCTAGCCTTTCTGACTCAACAAAATTCAACCAACGCTGGGGCAACCTGCCCGGTGCGGCAACGGCACTGTCGATTGCCTTAGCGGCAAAACAACACCCCGGCCTTATCGTCGTGATCACTCCCGATTCCGCCAGCGCGCACCAACTTCACGACGAGCTCACATTCTTCTGCGAGGCAGACAGCCAAGTACTCTCGTTGCCAGACTGGGAAACCCTACCCTACGACACCTTCAGCCCGCACCAAGATATCGTCTCCGAGCGCATGCGCGCGCTCTACCGGCTTCCCACCGCCGTTAAAAGCATCTTAGTTGCGCCGCTCACCACCCTGATGTACCGGCTACCGCCGCAATCTTTTGTCAGCGGCAACACCCTGATACTGAAAAAGGGCCAACGATTCGACCTGAATGAACAAGCGCGGTTACTGGAGGCCACCGGTTACCATCGCGTAGACACAGTGTTCGAGCACGGTGAATTTGCCATTCGCGGCTCGCTCATGGATGTCTACCCTGCCGGCAGCGAATGGCCCCTGCGCATCGATCTATTCGACGACGAAATCGAAAGCCTGCGCACCTTCGACCCGGAGACACAGCGCACCGAAGCTCAAGTGGAGAGTATTGAGCTGCTGCCAGCGCGGGAATTCCCCTTCACCAAGGCCGCCATCAGTGAATTTCGCGTGCGCTGGCACGAGCGCTTTGATGTCGACCATAAAGCCTGCCCCGTTTATCGCGACATATGCGACGGCATAGCGCCCTCGGGTATCGAATATTATTTGCCGCTATTCTTTGAACAGTGCGCCACATTATTTGATTACCTGCCGTCTCACACGCGACTCATTACCTTCGACGGTTTAAATCCGCTCGCCGATCGGTTTTGGCGAGAAGTCTCGAGCCGCTACGAGAGCAGAAAAGTAGACCCAGAGCGCCCGCTGCTGGCGCCGAACGAAATTTTTCTGCCCACGAACGAGCTATTTAATAAAATTAACAGCCTGCCGCGCACCGAGTTAGGCACAGGCGACACCAATGCCTTACCGGCCATTGCCCCACCCGCCGTGCCGGTGGACGCAAAAGCTGAAACACCACTCCTCGCCTTAAGCAATTACCTGCGCGACAAGCCCACTAAGGTATTGTTCGCTGTTGAGTCAGCCGGGCGACGAGAAATACTGCAAGAACTGTTGCGCAAAATTGATATATCACCCAGCAGTTGCGACAACTGGTCAGAATTTCTCGGCAGCGGCGAACAACTTAACATCACCGTGGCGGCGTTAGATAGAGGCATGCAACTCACCTCGCCCAACCTCGCCATCATCACCGAGAGCCAACTGTTCGGTGAACGCGTACAGCAACGGCGGCGCAGAAAGACCAGCCAAGACAGCGACCTCGCTTTTAAGAATCTCACCGAACTAAGCATTGGCTCACCGGTGGTGCATATCGACCACGGTGTTGGCCGCTACCAAGGCTTAACCACCATCGATTTGGACGGGCAAACGCAAGAATTTTTACAGCTCAACTATGCCAACCAAGCGAAACTCTACGTCCCGGTTGCTAGCCTACACCTCATCAGCCGCTATTCCGGCGCCGAAGAAAACCTAGCCCCGCTACACAAACTCGGTAGCGACGTTTGGGAAAAGGCCAAGCGCAAGGCAGCCGAAAAAGTACGCGATACGGCAGCCGAACTGCTCGATATTTACGCCCGCCGGGCCGCCCGTAAAGGTTTTGCCTTTAAAGACCCAGGCCAAGCCTACGAGGCCTTCTCGGCCTCATTCCCGTTTGAGGAAACACCCGACCAAGAACAGGCCATCAACAACGTGCGCAAAGACATGCTGGCCAAAACACCCATGGATAGATTGGTGTGTGGCGATGTAGGTTTTGGCAAAACGGAAGTGGCTATGCGCGCGGCTTTCATTGCGGTTCAAAGTGGTAAACAAGTTGCCATGCTGGTGCCAACAACACTACTGGCGCAACAACACTACGAGAGCTTTAAAGATCGCTTCGCCGATTGGCCTGTTAATATTGAAGTTGTTTCGCGCTTTAAATCCGGCAAGGAAATCGACGCCATTGCCGATAAGCTGAAAGACGGCAAGGTGGATATTATTGTTGGCACCCACAAATTGCTGCAGCCGGACTTCAATTACAAAGCCCTTGGCTTACTCATTATCGACGAAGAGCACCGCTTCGGAGTTCGACAAAAAGAAGCGTTAAAATCCATTCGCTCGGAAGTAGATATTCTAACCCTAACGGCGACACCGATACCGCGCACACTCAACATGAGCATGGCCGGCATACGCGACCTCTCCATTATTGCCACGCCGCCGTCAAAGCGACTATCCATTAAAACCTTCATTCGCCCGTCCGATGAAGCCTTGACCAAAGAAGCTATTTTGCGCGAACTATTGCGCGGCGGTCAGGTGTATTACGTCCACAATGAAGTCAAAAGTATCGAGAAAGTCGCCCGGGATTTACAAGCTTTAGTGCCAGAAGCCCGCATCGGTATTGGCCACGGACAGATGCGCGAACGCGACCTCGAAAAGGTCATGGCAGATTTTTATCACCGCCGCTTCAATTTGCTGGTTGCCACCACCATCATCGAAACCGGGATCGACGTACCCAGCGCCAACACCATCATTATTGATCGGGCCGATAAATTCGGCTTAGCGCAATTGCATCAACTGCGCGGCCGCGTCGGCCGATCGCACCATCAAGCCTACGCCTACTTGATGACACCGAACCCGAAAAGCTTAACCAAGGATGCGATAAAACGCTTGGAAGCGATCGGCCAAGCGGATACCTTAGGCGCCGGCTTCACCCTTGCAACGCACGACATGGAAATTCGCGGCACCGGTGAACTACTCGGCGATGAACAAAGTGGTCAAATTGAGGCCGTAGGCTTTAGCATGTATATGGATATGCTCAACCGCGCCGTTAAGGCCATCCAATCGGGCCAACAACCCGACCTAGATGCCCCACTTGGCACTGCAGTGGAAGTCAATCTTCGCATTCCCGCCCTCATCCCAGACGACTATTTGCCCGATGTACACACCCGGCTGATAATGTATAAACGCATTGCCAACGCCAGTGACGACCAAGCGCTGAGAGAGCTGCAAGTGGAAATGATCGACAGATTTGGCTTGCTACCAGATCCAATAAAGAACCTGTTTAGAACCACGAGCATCAAACTTAAGGCGGAGAATTTAGGCATACTTAAAGTAGAAGCCGGCCCCAATGGTGGAAAACTGGAGTTTGCCAAGGAGCCCAATGTGGACCCACTTAGCATCATTAAAATGGTGCAAACTCAACCACAAAAATACCAACTCGCAGGCGCCAGCAGCTTCAAATTCTTGCATGATATGGAAACCAGCGAGCAGAGATTAAGTACAACAGAGCAGTTAATGGCCAGTTTAGTGCCGTCTCATAGACCAAACTGACACGCGTACAGCGACTAATTGATGGCATTAGCCATTGCGAATACATCTAGCGCAAGCAACAAAAGGCTTCAATATGTTAGCAAACCTTACCACCTACCTGCGCCACAGCGCGCTTTTCATAGCCTGTTCTGCGCTAACCTCGTTGGCACTTGCACAGCAAAACGCTGAAGGCAAATGGTATCAAGTTGAAGTCGCGGTTTTTACCCAACCTGAAAATGCGCAATTAGCCGCCAGCCAAGAAACCTTTCGCAAAGATATTACACTCAGCTACGGCGAGCACACGCAACAGCTTCAAAGTGTTGAAGAAGCAAGCCTAAGTAAACACAGCGCTAACCTAGCAGGCCAGCTGGATTCAGTAGCCAGCCAAGAGGCCGATAACAACGCCAATACCGATGTAGCGCTCGCCGGTGAGGAGCCGCTCAGCCCGGAGATGATTAACGAAATATTGCAGACACAAGCTTTTGTAAAATTACCTGTAGAACTGCGTAACCTCAACGAAACCGTCGGTGCTCTCGAGCGAAGAAATCGCCAGCGCATATTGTTTCACGAAGCTTGGCGTCAACCGCTGGTCGACCCAGAGCAGGCCGCGGCTATTATTCTGGCCGGTGGAAATCATTTCGAAAACGAGCAAGAGCTAGCAGGCACGATAAAATTCGGCGTATCGCGTTATATCCACGTGCACACCAATATTTGGTTTTCCGAATTTGCCAACAACGTCGGCCAAGAGCAACAAGAATGGCCCATGGTGCCCACACCGCCAAGCGGCAATGAAAGCCAAATAGCCGACGCGCAAATTAATTTAAATGCCGGGTTAGATAAATCCAAGCAAGACCTATGGCATCAATATGATGTCATAGACACCACCTATCAAAACATACTGGACAAGTCGTTTATTGTCACCAACCTTGCGACCTTAATACAGACTCGGCGCATGCGCAGTGGCGAAGTCCACTATATTGACCATCCAAAAATTGGCATTCTAATTACCGTTATTCCCTACGACGGCGCGCCAGCAAATAACTAACCGAACCCCTAAGAAATTTAATAGCCATAAAAAAACACCGGCCTGAGCCGGTGTTTTTTTAGTGCGACTTAGACACAGACGACATCTTCAGCCTGCATGCCCTTTTCGCCAGTCAACAATTCGAATTCGACATTTTGACCTTCTGCCAGCGAGCGATAACCCTCACCTCGAATATTGCGGTAGTGAACAAACACGTCCTCTTGCTTTTCACCGAACGAAATAAAACCATAACCTCTGGCGTTGTTAAACCATTTAACAACCCCAACTTCACGATCAGACATGTTGTACAACCTCATTATTGTTATTTGTGTATTACTTGCTGCGCTAGGCTCTCGCTATTAGTCAGCACCGAGCCTCAATCAACCGCCAACCTCCCCTAGGCCCACGATTGCAACCCCTATATTTAAGCGATTATGAAAGCGCTGTAAAGAAATAATTGTCGATTTTTAGCGTAAGCCAGCGATTTCAACCTTAATCCGCCGCTAAGCCCTCAATGAGGCCTTGAACCATTGGCCGAGTTTCATTCAATATGGCGAAAATAGCATCCATCGTAATACATTGTTCACTCAGCCCCGCAGCCCAGTTCACCGAAATACACAAACTGGCATAATCCACGTTTAACTCGCGCGCCAAACTCGCTTCCGGCATAGCGGTCATACCCACCAAATCACAACCATCGCGTTTCAAGCGCTGAATCTCGGCGGCGCTTTCCAACCTCGGCCCTTGAGTGCAGCCATAAACACCAAAATCGATCAACCCCAGCCGGCGACTTTGCGAAAGTGCGACCAGCTGGCGACGCAAAGCACCCTCAAATGGCTTGGAAAAATCCACATGCATTACCTGGTCAGACCAAAAACTGTGCGCCCTACCCCAGGTATAATCAATGATCTGGTCGGGCACAATTAGCGCTTCGGGGCCCATGGACGCATGTATCCCACCTACCGCATTTATCGCCAAGATGCGCGTAACTCCCAGCGCTTTTAAAGCCCATATGTTGGCTCGATAGTTAATTTGGTGCGGTGCAAGATTATGGGCTGGGCCATGACGGGACAAAAATGCAACGGGCTGATGGTTAATAGTACCAAGCTGAATAACAGCGCTGGTCGCACCATAAGGGGTATCGACTGACATGTCGCGGCTGGCCTGAAAGCTTGACCAGGTCTCCCAACCACTGCCGCCAATGACCGCCAACATACTAAAACTCTTCCTTAGGCATGAAATAAATGGCGGGCAAATTACGATACAGGCCGGAATAATCCATACCCATTCCGAAAACAAAATGATCGGGAATGGGTAAACCCACAAAATCCGCCTCGAAACTGACGCGTCTGCACCCACTGGGCTTAGCCACCATCACGACGAAGGTCACCTGCGCAGCACCCGCGGCTTCACAAAAAGCTTTGATGGCTGCACAGGTAACACCCTGATCGAGAATATCATCGAGCACGATGACAGTACGGCCAAACAATTGCACCGATGGCCGGACTTTCCAGCTCAACTCACCGGTTTTATTGGCGCTATCGTAACGGGTCGCATGTAAATAATCACAGATAACGGGGAATTGAAGTTTGGGAATCAGTTGGCCCGCAAATACCATGGCGCCATTCATCACCGTTAAAACGACAACTGCGTCTGCTGCGTGATTGAAGCTGGCATTAAGCTCATCCGCCAAGCGCGTCAATGCACACTCAAGTGCCGCTTGATCAACCAGCAACATCGCTTTCTCTGGAACAACGTCTGCACTCACTTAGCTTGCGCGCCCGCATCAGACCTTAGCTCACAGGCAACTGTTTCTGGCACATGTAAGGTCGTGGTTGGGAAAGCGCACTGAGCGCCGTGGGCGCGAACAATCTCTAAAACTTTCAGTAGGATATCCTGTTTTATTTTATGGAACTCTACCCAATTGATGGTTTTGGTAAAGGTATAAATAAAGAAATCAAGTGAGGACGGCGCGAAAGTATTGAAATTAACGATTAGGGTTTGGTTGGTATCAATATCGGGGTGCGCACGCAACATCGCCTCTACATCTCTGACAATAGCATCCATGTGGTCGGCATCGTCATAGCGAATACCCACCGTTTCATAGATGCGGCGGTTCAACATTCTGGACGGGTTTTCTACCGCAATTTGAGTAAATACGGCGTTGGGGACATAAAGCGGGCGCTTATCAAAGGTGCGAATACGGGTTAAACGCCAGCCAATATGCTCAACCGTACCCTCAATGGTTTTATCCGGTGATCTGACCCAGTCACCGACGGCGAAAGGCCTATCTAAATAGATCATTAAGCCGCCGAAAAAATTGGCCAACAAATCTTTAGCGGCAAAGCCTACAGCAATACCACCAATGCCGCCAAATGCAAGCACGCCAGAGATGCTATAGCCAAAGGTCTGCAGGCCGACTAGAACCGCCGTGATGATTACCGAGAGCCGCAGCAACTTACCCAGCGCCATAACGGTGGTTTCGTCGACCGGGGCATCCATGAACTCAGGGTCCATTAAATTGTGCTCGGCGCGCTTGATAAAGCCGACCACAAACCACGTTAACAGCACAATAATGCCGGCCTCGCGCACCGGTGCAACCAAATCAAAAATATCGGAATCAGAGGTGTTCTGCACTATTTCGGCAGCCCAACTTAAACCCACCAGCCAGAACACCCATTCGAGCGGTTTTTGCGCCGATAGATACAATGCGTCGTCCCATACACTTTTCGTGGCACCGGCTAATCGCACCAGCTTTCGCAACACACGCCGCACCACAAATGCAACCAGTAGCGTAATAATAACGATGGAAAACACCTGAACCATCCAAGCGCTTTCACTGGACACTAGACTGCTAACAGCTGCTAAAAAACTTTCCATGAGCCCAACAATATCCTCTTTAGTTAAACCATTGCTTCAATAGGTAATAAGCTGACCACCTGCTGCCAGCGAGCATCACGACGTAAATCATCCCAATGCACGCGTTTGCGCATTCTCATGCGTGAAATACGCTTGTTTGGCAACACCGATTGCTTGGCCAAATGTTCGACCACCTGCAGCGCGGCAGCGCGATCATTGCATACCAACACCATATCGCACCCGGCGGCCAGGGCGAGCTCTGCTCGAGCAGTGAAGTCACCTGCACTTTCGGCACCAGCCATGGATAAATCGTCGCTAAAAATGACGCCGTCGAATTGCAATTGCTGGCGCAATTTTTCCTGCAGCCACTTGCTTGAAAAGCCCACCGGCAAATGATCAACTTCTGGAAACACAATGTGCGCCGGCATTAATGCATCTAACTGATCAATCAGTTGAGTAAAAGGGATAAGGTCGTGGTGCTGTATTTGCGCTAAGGGCCGATGATCCACGGGCTGCACCAAGTGACTATCACCCGTGACTGAACCGTGGCCCGGGTAGTGTTTACCGGTAACGGCCATCCCTGCCTCGTGCATACCCCGAATAAACGCGCCGGCAAGAACAACCACTTCGTCCGGGCGCGGCGAAAAAGAACGATTTGCAATAATCTTGCAATTATTCTCATCCACATCGAGCACTGGCGCAAAGCTTATGTCGATATCGCAAGCTAACAATTCGCTTGCCATCAACCAGCCAATTTGCCGCACCTCCTCGAGAGTCGACTCGGCGTCTCGCCTAAAACTCGCTAAAAAACTTTGCATGGCTGGAATGCGGGAAAAACCCTCGCGAAAGCGCTGCACTCGACCACCTTCGTGATCCACCGCAATAATAATATTAGGTTTGCATTCGCGTATGGATAAAACCAATTGCTGTAGTTGCGCGAGAGATTCAAAATTTCTCGTGAAGAGTATGACCCCTCCTACCTGCGGATGAGCCAACAACTGCCTATCCTCATCATTGAGAGAGCGACCCTCAATGTCCACCATGACTACACCCAGTGCCATTCGTATCTTGCCTTAATGATTGAAAACCGAAATTTACTTAACGTTGAACATACCCGAAAGCGCGGGCACCATCATTTGCGTCGTACCTGTTAGCGTGCTGTCCAAACCGAAATCCTCTTTTAGAATCTCGCTAATAGAATCAAAGCTCGACAAGGTAAAAATTGTCGCTCCAAGCATAAAATATAACCGCCAATAGAAAGTCACCGGGTCTATGCCCGGTGCTGCCTTGAGCAATAAACTAGTGAAGTGCTGATAATACTTGTGATATCGAGCAATAATAAAGCGGCGAATATGACCCTGTGATTGTGCGTAAGCCAAGCCCAATAAGCGCATAAAACGCTGCGCTGCATAACTACCCTCTTCCGAGCCGTCGCAAATCGTAGAAAACAAACAATCGAGCAAATCTTCAGGCGTTAAGTCGCTGCCTTTGCGCTCAATCAACTTCACCAAGGAGCGCTCCAGCTCTTGACAGAAAGGAGTCAAAAAACGTGCGAACACCGCTTGGATTAGCTCTTTCTTCGAGCCGAAATGGTAATTGACCGCGGCGAGATTAACACCGGCGGTGCTGGTTATAGTTCGGAGGGAGGTTTCCGCGAATCCGCGCTCGGCAAATAATGCCTCAGCCGCGTCAAGAATACGGGCGACGGTATCTGTTTCAGACATGATAAAGGCTCTATTATCGAAGGCTAGTTCAGCCACCGAACATACGTTTACATGAACAAACTGTCAAGAAATCATATACCTAGCTAAATTCAGGACCGCCTGCGCCCGAACAGAGGCAAATCCCGAGTCGCTTGCTGTCAATGAGCAGCCTGAGCCGACTTTTTAACCACGTGGGCCTTAATAATGTCGACGGCCTCTTGGGGCGTATCCACCAATTGAATCAACTTCATATCCAGCGCATTGATATTTCCATCGGCCAGCATGGTGCTTGTTAGCCAAGTGACTAAACCTTTCCAATAGCCCTTGTCGACTAATACGATGGGAAAAGGCTCAACCTTCCCTGTTTGCACCAAGGTTAAGGCTTCAAACAGCTCATCTAAGGTGCCAAAGCCGCCGGGCATAATCACAAACCCGATGGCGTGTTTAACGAACATAAACTTGCGCACGAAAAAGTAACGAAACGTCAGGCTAATGGTTTGATAAGGGTTGGGGTCCTGCTCCATGGGCAAGGTGATATTGAGTCCGACGGAATCTCCACCGGCCATCTTCGCGCCCTTGTTCGATGCCTCCATAATGCCGGGGCCACCGCCGGTGATGACCGGAATACCGCTCTCGGCAAATAATCGCCCAAGCGTCTCTGCGGCCTTATAGTATGGGTGCTCCGGAGGGGTGCGGGCGCTGCCAAAAACAGTCACAGCGCCCCTAACTTTTATCAGCTGCTCAATACCATCTACTAATTCAGACTGTATACGCAGTACGCGCCAAGCCTCAGGCATTTTTGCGTCAAGCATAAAAACTCCTTAAATTTCAATAAATTACCAATTCAATCGGCAATTAAAGTATAGCTGAGAGATTTAAGCGCTTGCCGAAACAATTTTACTGTATATAATCACAGCAACTGTATAAAAAAACAGACTCAGGGAACCGCTATGATCAAACTCACCGCCAGACAACAAGAAGTGCTTGAGCTAGTGAAACGCGCCATCGACGAAACCGGCTATCCGCCTACTCGTGCCGAGATAGCGCAGGAGCTCGGTTTTAAGTCGGCCAATGCCGCTGAGGAGCACCTCAAAGCCCTAGCACGTAAGGGTGCGATTGAAATGGTGGCGGGCGCTTCTAGAGGCATTCGCCTACCCGAATCCGAAACCGGTATTCCATTGATCGGCCGCGTTGCGGCAGGCAATCCGATTTTGGCGGAAGAGAATATTGAAGAGTATTGTGAAATTCCAGCATCCTTCTTCAGCCCAAGCGCCGACTACCTGCTCCGTGTGCACGGTATGAGCATGAAAAATATCGGCATTTTAGATGGCGACCTATTAGCCGTTCACCGCACCACGGAAGCGAGAACAGGCGATGTGGTGGTTGCACGTATCGATGAAGACGTAACCGTTAAACGCTTCGAGCACCGCAGAGGTACGTCATCGATAAAACTACATCCAGAAAATGAAGAGTTTGATGTCATCGAAGTGGATCTAAAATCCCAGTCTTTTGCCATAGAAGGGCTCAGTGTCGGCGTTTTAAGAAGAGGCAAGCACTAATGAATATCGCTGCACACACGCATAATCAACCTCTTGCTCGTAAAGCCCCGGCAGTAGAGCGCTGTAGAAGCACGCGCTTAACCGAGCTAGTCGTACCCAACGCCGAACAACACACCCTGCTGCTACCCATGTTGCAGTACCTAAGCAACCAGCACAAAGATCGCTGGGTTACCATCATCAGCGATAAGGCCGTATCCCAGCGTTGGCTCAAGGAACAAGGGGTTAACGTAAACACGATTCGGGTTATTCAGGCCCAGCACGTTAACGACGCGCTGTGGATGACCTGGGAAGCTGTCGCCAACGGTACCAGCCACACAGTCATAGCAGAGCTGGGCGTACAAACGCAGACTGTCATTCGCGAATTAGAGCAGGCAGCCGACGAAGGCGATTGTCGTGTTGTGCTGGTCAGAAGCCGCTAGGAACTTAAGGTACTTAAATACTTAAGGAGAGCACTGAAGTAGCTCTAAATCATGAGCCTGAGCTACGTCATCTTAATAGTGCTCTGCGCACTTAACGGCACTTAGCCACTTAATTTAGTGAATCGTTTTTTGTTCGGCACCTGCGGCATCTATCGACTGGACCTCTGTCTCTAAGGATTCCACCGCAAGCTCGCCCGCCGCCTCCATGCCCGCTTCGATCATGGCTTTGGCGACTTCATACTTACCCTCTTTGAGAAAATGCATAGACTCCTCAGAGAATTTAATCACCACCAAGGGTTCGCCATCCTCACTTGCACGACGTAGCGCGATTTCACCTGTTGATAATTCGATGATTTCATATAGATCTGAGGACATAACAACTCCCAAAACAGCTTGAATTGCTATTCTACCAGCATTTGAATTTGACTTCTCGCCACTTAGTACTCTTGACCAAGGGCACGATTTCGCTCAATCAATTGCCGTAGCGCCAACAGAACTGCCTGCGCCTCGGCAAGATTCCACGAACCTACACCTGAAACTGCAATTAGATTGTGCGGCTGATTAACGCCAGAATCTATTGCTATAGCTGCCGGGCTAGTGGCGCGAGCAAGCAAACTAGAAAGCCATGAGTCATTCATCTCCAAGGCTTTTAATTCTTCAAACTCCGCCGGGCAGCCTCTACCGCTTGGGATAGCGTTAATTACGGTCACGATTGAACTTGAGCGCTCGCAGGCCAGGCGTTGGCTCTCTGCCAACTCTTGCAAGAAGGCGCTGTAAGCAACCTGTAGATGCCAGGTCAAGGATTGTAGTAACGCCTCTTTTAACCAGGGTGCGGACTCAGCCTTGAAGTGCTCAACCAAGGTTGAGCACCATGCCAGTTGCTGATTTACCAAGTTCTGCGAATAGCTCACTAGGAAGACTTTTTCTTGGCTGGTTTTTTGGCTGCCGCTTTTTTCGCCTTTGGCTTTTTAGCGGCATCAATCAACCATTTACCACCTTCATACACCGCTTTCCAGCCAGAAGCCTTGCCCTCCACCTCCGTCTGCACATAGTGAACTTTTTCTTTTCGGTTAAAGCGCACAATGCTGGGATTACCCTCCTCGTCCGCTAACGGCGCAGAAAACAAAAAGGTGTATTTGGGGTCTATTTCGGCTTTGTGGGGCATCAATTCCGACAACAAAGGCGCACGTGTTTCTCGGTTCTTAGGGAATTGGCTCGCCGCCAAAAACAAGCCTGCAGCACCGTCGCGCAGAATGTAGTGGTCATCCACTTTTTGGCAGATCAGCTCCGGCATAGGAACCGGGTCCATCTTCGGTGGCGCCGCCTCGCCATTTTTCAACAGTTTCCGTGTGTTTTTACAACTATCATTGGTACAGCCAAAATATTTGCCAAAGCGGCCGGTTTTGAGCTGCATTTCACTACCGCACTTATCGCACTCCAAGACTGGGCCGTCGTAGCCCTTAATCTTAAATGTGCCCTGCTCCACTTCAAATCCTGCGCAATCTGGGTTGTTACCGCAGATATGTAGTTTTCGAGTTTCATCGAGCAGGTAACTATCCATTGCTGCTTTACATAATTTGCAGCGGCGCTTTTTCCGCAGCATGCGGGTTTCCGCCTCGTCATCATCGGCGCTGATAGCTTCATCGCCGGAAACCAAGTTCATGGTATTTTTGCAGCGCTCTTTTGGCGGCAAACCGTAGCCCGAACAACCCAAAAATACGCCGGTGGAACCGGTTCGAATTTGCATGTGCCGGCCACAATTAGAGCAAGCTATATTTGTATCCGTTGGGTCGTTAGCGCGCATGCCGCCGTCTTTACTCTTGGCCGCCTCAAGCTTCTTAGAGAAGTTCTGGTAAAACTCGTTTAACACCTCCTGCCAACCGCGCTCGCCCAGCGCCACTTTATCGAGCGACTGCTCCATTTCGGCAGTAAAAGAGAAGGCCATTAAATCATCAAAGCTCTCAACCAAACGCTCGGTCACTATGTCGCCCATTTTCTCGGCAAAAAAGCGCCGCGCCTCAACCCGTGCGTAACCGCGGTCTTGAATTGTCGAAATAATTGCCGCGTAAGTTGAAGGCCTGCCTATGCCACGTTTTTCCAGCTCTTTAACCAGCGCAGCTTCCGAGTAACGCGCTGGTGGCTTGGTAAAATGTTGATTGGGATCGAGCTTTTCTAAATTTAAGACTTCGCCGACCGACACATCCGGCAACACCACGTCTTCATCTTTTTTCGCCTGTACCGGCATGACCTTCATAAAGCCATCAAACCGAATAACGCGACCACGGGTGCGCAACTCATAACCGGCGGCCTGTACCACCACGGAACTGGAAGTAAACTCTGCCGGCGTCATTTGACAGGCGACAAACTGCTGCCAAATCAAACCATAGAGGCGCTCGGCGTCGCGCTCCATGCCTTTTAAATGCGCGGGCATCAAACTAACATCTGACGGCCGAATAGCCTCGTGCGCCTCCTGTGCGCCCTCCTTGCTGCCATAACTCATGGGCGTTTCAGGCAGATAGCGCTTACCAAAGTTATCTAAAATATAATCGCGGCAATGCCCTACCGCTTCGGCAGACAAGTTGGTCGAATCGGTACGCATGTAGGTAATATAACCCGCCTCGTACAGACGCTGCGCCATCATCATGGTCTTCTTAACGCTAAAGCTTAAGCGTGTACTCGCCGCCTGCTGCAAAGTCGAGGTGATAAAAGGGGCGGAAGGTCTAGACTTGGTCGGCTTATCTTCGCGCTCGGCAACAGTGTAAGTTGCGCCCTCAAGCGCCTTAACAGCAACCAGCGCGTCCGCTTCCGTTAGGGGCTTAAATGCTTGGTCGTTATATTTTTTAACTTCAAAGCGTAATTTTGCTCGGTCTTTGGTCAGTAAGTTAGCAAATAAATCCCAATACTCTTCCGGTACAAAGGCGCGAATTTCCTGCTCCCTTTCTACCAACAAACGTACGGCAACGGATTGGACTCGGCCGGCAGACAAACCGCGTGCGACCTTTTCCCAGAGCAGCGGGGACACCATATAACCCACTACCCTATCGAGAAAGCGACGCGCCTGCTGAGCGTTAACGCGATCCAGATCTAGCTCACCGGGCTGGGAAAAAGCATCTTGAATCGCGGATTTGGTAATTTCATTAAATACCACGCGTTTATAACGGCTATCGTCGCCGCCAATGGCTTCGCGTAAATGCCAGGCAATCGCCTCCCCCTCTCTATCCAAATCCGTTGCGAGATAGATAACATCAGCCTTCGCCGCCAACTGCTTAAGCTCACTGACTACCTTTTCTTTGCCCGGTAGAATTTCATAGTGCGCGGCCCAGTTGTTGTCCGGGTCTATGCCCATGCGATTGATTAATTGCTCGCGCGATTTAGCTTCTTTGTGGGCAATTTTGTCCTTGGGTGACAATTTGCGCGTAATAGCCGCCTGGCGAGCCCGCTCTTTTGGGTCTACAGCGCCTTTCGCGCTACCGCTAGTGGGCAGGTCGCGAATGTGGCCAACACTCGATTTGACAACGAAATCACTGCCTAGGTATTTATTGATGGTCTTTGCCTTTGCGGGTGACTCGACAATAACAAGTGATTTGGCCATATAGGGTCTCTAGGGTTAAGTATTGTTTCTATATATAGACTATTGCGAATAATGCACAGTCAGCTGCCCATTAAGGGCTCAGGGTGCGCATATATAAAACCTCACAGCGAGTGGGTCAAGTCATTACTTTTTAGCACACCTTGCTGACAGGGGCGATTTACTCGCCACGCCTAGCGTCCTAAAGGCTTTTTTAAGGTGCGATTAATCACTCACAACCTATTGATTTTATTAAACTAAATATACTTTCTTATAAAGTTAAGATTTCGCTGGCCGATAACCCACTGGGTACATTAAATTTAGTTTTGAGTTTTTTTGGATTTTTTACAGTGCGGAGTCAGAATTGACCAGCTTGATTATTTTTTGCACTATCGCCGTGCTTTCGCTATTGGTGGTCAGTATTGCCAACCAGCGCGAGGAGCGTCAGCGATCTAGGCGTATCAGGATGCATAAGTTAAAGCTACGGGTAGATGAGCTCGAGGCCCTGTTATTGAACCTGGTCAACTTACAAGAAAATCAAGATGTTCTGATTCAGATTAACGATGAAATCATCGATATGTACCGCGCCATGATGCAATTGGATTCGAGCCAAACTTACCTAGAAGCTGGGCTCAAAAATGCAGAACAACGCAACGCCTCACTGTCAGAGCCGCTCGCCAATCCGCCCAAGCGACTATTGGAAAGCGATGCCAAGATCGCGTTGGCGCAAAGACACCTTACCGAGGCCGCGAAGGTTATCCGGCACCGCCAAGCCCACGCAAAAATATCCATGGAAGAGATGCAAATTTACGTCAAAGAACTTAGCTATCAACACCTCATGGTCGACGTTATATCAATGATCGGCCAAGGGCATAAAGCGACAAACAAATCCAACCCGCTGTCGGCACAGGCGTTCTACAAAAAGGCCCGGCAAATGTTGATTCAATCAACGCACTCAGACCCGCGCCGACATCAGCTAATTAAAGAGGTCGCCGAATTGCTCGACGGAAAAAGAAAATCGATCAGCCCGTCACTCATGCCCGAAACCTTTTTAAATCCCGACACTCAAAATGACAATCAAAACCAACTTCTCGACGATTTCTAAGTAATCAACCGGCCGCCTTAAGTTTCAGTTGAGTTTCATGTAACCACGCCAGCAAAAAAACCAACTCTTGCTCAGAACCAGATTCTTTCCAATACACACCAAGCCCAGCCGGGCTCGCAATCACCGACTTAACACTCTCAGGCAGCAATGCTAATTGCTGGCTAAGTACGCTAATTGCAGGAGCACTAGCGGCATCAGACTGCCAGGACCAAAACTCATTGAGATGCAAGCCATGGCTGTAGGATTTTCGCACTAGCTGCCAACACAAACCCTGCAGCGAAGGGTCAACCCAAGGCAGGGAATAACAAGCGCTACCCACCAATTCTGCCATCGCCTTTGACGCCAGTGACACCCTCACCCCTTGTCGATTGGCTAGTGCTCGCATACGCGCAAGTTTTTTTTGACCCGCGCTGGGTTGAAACATCATTACCGGCCCAACCGCCAATGCGACAACGGCAATGATAATCAACCAATTTGTCCAACTACCCATTTATAAACTCCATCGCTTAATAATTGGTGCTTTAAAGGAACGCATAGGCGCGCTAGACTAAAAATTCCACTCAGCAGGAGCACGCCACTATGAATAGTTACCAACACATTGTCGTAGGCGTAGACTTATCGCCAGAATCGCACCAAGTTATCGAGCGCGCCGTTCAAATAGCGAAAAACCATAACGCCAAGCTACTCCTAGCACACATCATCGAGCCACTCGCCTTCGCCTACGGCGGCGATATCCCCATGGATTTAACCGAGGTTCAAGAACAGCTGCAGACGCAAGCGAAGGGCCAATTACATAAACTTGCCCAGCAGTTTGCTATTGATCAAACCCAATGCCATCTCTTAGTAGGCCAACCGGCAGCGGAGCTCCACCAACTTGCCACTGAGCACAAATCCGAGCTCATTATTGTGGGTAGTCATGGTCGCCGTGGTTTGGCGCTAATACTCGGCTCAACTGCCAATGGGGTGCTTCACGGCGCGCACTGTGACGTTCTGGCCGTGCGCATCCAAGAGCGCTAACTTTCACTAGAGCGAATCCAACTCAGACCAACGCTCAAAGGCACGCTCCAAAGCGGCTTCTTGACTTGCCAGCTCAGCCAAAACAACGTCAGTTACTGTGCGCTCTTGTTCGAAAAAACTGGCCTCGGCAATCTGCGCTTGCAACTTGCCAATGTCGTTTTCGAGTTGCTCGATAGTTTGCGGTAGTTGTTCCAACTCGCGCTGCAATTTATAACTGAGTTTTTTTGACTTTTGCGCGCTGTCAGTCGTCGAGCTTGCACTCTGATTAGCGGGCTCTACTTTTGCTGCAACCAGAGGCACGACAGATTTATATTTATGCCAATCGCCGCCCTGCCGCTGCCAATCTTCATAGCCACCCACATACTCATTAACGATGCCATTGCCCTCAAACGCAAAGCAACTGGTCACCACATTGTCCAAAAAAGATCTATCGTGGCTAACCAGTAACATTGTGCCCTCGTAAGCGGACAGCAAATCCTCTAGCAGCTCCAGCGTTTCAACATCCAAATCATTGGTCGGTTCATCGAGCACTAACAAATTTGCCGGCTTACTAAATAGTCGCGCCAATAACACGCGGTTGCGCTCACCACCCGATAGCGCTTTCAAGGGCGTTCGCGCTCGCTCGCCGGTAAATAGGAAATCGGAAAGGTAGGAAATAATGTGTTTTTGACGGCCGTTAACATCGATAAACTCTCGGCCTTCGGCGATGTTATCGACGACGTTCTTTTCCAAGTCCAACTGATCTCGAAGTTGGTCAAAGTAGGCAACACTAATATTCGTGCCCAATCGAACACTACCTTGCTCCGGCACCAGCTGACCCAAAATAATTTTCAATAGCGTGCTCTTACCGGCGCCATTGGGGCCCAAGAAGCCAATGCGATCCCCGCGCACGATGGTCGTTGAAAACTGACTGATCACCGGCCTACCGGCAAAGCTCTGGCTGATATTTTTTAACTCGGCAACTAACTTGCCGCTGTTTTCGCCTTGCTGCACCTCAAACGACGCCTGCCCGTGCCGCTCCCGGCGCTGGGCGCGCTCGACGCGCAAGGCCTTTAACGCGCGCACACGCCCTTCATTTCTTGTTCTACGGGCTTTAATGCCCTGGCGAATCCACACTTCCTCTTCCGCTAACCGCTTGTCGAACAAGGCATTGTGGCGCTCTTCCTCAGCCAGTTGCTGTTCGCGAAACACCAAAAAGCTTTTATAGTCGCCGGTCCAACAGCGCAGATGACCACGGTCTAACTCGACAATGTGTGTGGCTAGTTTTTGCAACAAGGCTCGATCGTGAGTGACGAATACAACAGCCCCTTTAAAAGCCAGAATCTGCTGCTCGAGCCATTCGATCGCCTCGATATCTAAATGGTTGGTCGGTTCATCTAACATCAGCAGATCGGGTTCGATCACTAATGCCTTAGCCAAGGCCACACGCCGACGCCAACCACCCGATAAAGACGCCATAGTCGCCTCCCGCGGCAACTGCAAACGGGTCAAGATGGACTCCACCTTTTGCTCAATGGCCCAACCATCTTCTGCCTCAATCTGCGCCTGTAACTGGCCAAGGCGGCGCATATCAGGCTCTGGATCTACCGCCAACTTATGGTATTCGGCAATTAGCTCGCCCACATGATCAAAAGCTTTGGACACCACCTCAAATACCGTCAGGGCATCTGGCTCGGGCAAGTCCTGTTCCAGTCGCGCTAAGCGCAAACCCGGCTGACGCCAGATCTCGCCACCGTCAAGCTGGACTTCGCCACCGATAATCTTCATTAAGGTCGACTTACCGGCGCCATTGTGGCCGATCAAGCACATGCGCTGGCCGGGTTCCACAAGTAATTGGACGCTGTCCAAGATAACTTGCAGCCCAAAATGAAGGGAGGCATTGTCAAAGCGAATTAAGGGCATAGAGACTTCATCAACAGCAATTAAAGATGCGCGCATGATACGCATACAGGCGCGGCCTTGCACCCAGCACAAACATTTTAGATAGCTATACTATGGAATTAGCTAATCCCATGTTATAACTATGTGTTAATAATCATTGCGCAATATTTACGCAGCAGTTAGTACGCAGCAGTTTGAAAGTCTGTCAGCCGTTAGACCAATTTGAGGTAACTATGGTCCTTCTCGCGCAAGCGACGTCCAACGCATGTCACTGGGCAATTCGGCATTTTTCTTCGGCCTCACGCTTTAGGCTCGAGCCGGTGCTTTCCCTAATCACCCTTTCGGCGTTGCTCGCCAGCGCACAACTGAGTGCAACAGAGCAGCCGCTATTGACCAGTAGTAGCAAGAGTGATCAGGCAGCACCCGCTAACCTTATCGAACAACAGAATTTACCCGTTAGCTCGACGGCACCCATGCTCGGTATATTTGCCACAGATAACGTCAAATTTATCACCCAAAGAGCCGCTTACCTCGAAGCACAAAAGCTCTTACCCAATACTAGCAGCCGGCAATTTATCGAGCTTAAAGCTTCGCTTAAAGGCTATCCGCTCGAGCCTTATATCGACTATCGAATTCTCTCTCGCAAATTGAGCAAGCTGCCCTATCGCGAGGTAGACGAATTTTTAGATGCCAACCCAAACAGCTACTTAGGCAATAGGCTATTGAGGGACTGGCTGCTGACGCTTGAGCGCAAGCAGCACTGGCACGACTACCAAAGCTATTACCGAGCCGACTTAGGCGATACAGACTTAGCTTGTTACCACTTAAAAGCCCGCTTGCTCACTGGCGATGAAACTGCCTATACCGAGGTTACCAACCTATGGAATGTGGGCCGCTCGCAACCAAAAGCCTGCGATAGCCTATTTAAACTTTGGCAAAACGCCGGCCAGCAGACGGCGCAACTCACCTGGTCTCGGGCGACACAGGCAATAGAGGCGAAAAATCGGAGTCTAACCCGCTACCTCGCCAAATACGCGCCGGCAGAGATAAAATCGAAGCTCGACCTGCTAGTGGAGGTTGATCGCTACCCCGAGCACATGGATCAAGTTCGACGCTTCGCCGAACAGTCGCCAGAAATGCAATTTATTATTTTGCATGGTATTCAGCGCTTGGCTCGAAAGGATGCGGGCAAAGCACTGAAGCTTTGGGAAAGGTATGACGCTCAACATCTATTTGCCGACCAGAAAAGGATTGAAACACAGGAACTGCTCATCGCCCATCTGTCTCGACAAGGGCTCACTGACAAAGTGACCGAACTTGCTCAAAGCATGAGTAACTATTCGAACATCGATATGATCAGCGGTTTAGCCCGCGACGCATTAGCAAATGTAGAGTGGGAGCTGGCCGATAAATGGATCAGACGCCTGCCGGCCGAGGAACTCAATTCTTCTAGATGGCGCTACTGGTCCACCAGAATTGCTGAAATCCAAGGCCACTCACTCCCGCCCTACCCCGATATTGCCAGCAGTTATAAAGCACTGGCAAAAGAGCGCAGCTTTTACGGTTTCTTAGCGGCAGATAGATTAGGCCTGCCCTTCGAGCTCGAGGACGAACCGTCGAAAGTTACCCTAAACGATCAACACTTTGTTGCCAACTCAGCCTCCATTTTGCGCGCTAAGGAATTGTTTGAGCTGGGCCAAATCAATTTTGCTCGGCAGGAGTGGCGCTTCGCCTCGCGCCAATTTAGCCCGCAACAATTACAAGCCGCGGGCGCTTTGGCGGCGAACTGGGGTTGGTATCGCGGTGGCATTCAAGCCATGATTGACGCACAATCTTGGGATGATTTAACCGTTCGCTTTCCATTAGCTTTTGAGTCAGTGGTTAAAGCTGAAGCCAAAAATCAAGCCATGGATGCCAACTTACTGTTCGCTATCGCGCGCCAAGAAAGTGCCTTTTCACCCGATGCGAAATCACCCGTTGGTGCACTTGGGCTGATGCAACTGATGCCTGCAACCGCAAAACAAACGGCAAAGAAAGCCGGGATCACCTATAGGAAACACGATCTCCTATCGCCGGAAACCAATGTGGCACTCGGCAGCCGCTATTTAAATGAAATGCTGGGGCGATTTAATGGTAACCCCGCCTTCGCTGCTGCCGCTTATAACGCCGGGCCCCACCGCGTTACCCAATGGCTGAGCCAAGGCCGCGATCAACTGCCACTAGACGTTTGGATTGAGACAATCCCCTTTAAAGAAACCCGTGGTTATGTGCAGAATGTCATGGTGTTTTCAGTTATTTATGCCTACCGCAACGGCAGCGATATCGAGTCTTTAAAAGACACTTGGTATGTCCCTAATCCGGCGCAAAAACAGAGCCAAAGCACCAGCCTGCCTGCAGGCCAGGGAAGCACCGTCACGAATGGAGCCGCCGCTTACTAGCCTAGTGCGACCCTTAATCGCTCTTGCACTAGGTTTGCGAGACTGTCGGGTTGGAATTTGGACAGGAAGTCATTACAACCCACTTTTTCCACCATCGCCCTGTTGAAATTACCGCTCAAAGAGGTGTGAAGCACCACGTAAAGGTCTTTTAATGCCGGGTTTTTCCTAATTTCGTGGGTTAATCGATAGCCATCCATTTCGGGCATTTCCGCATCGGTTATCAACATAAAAATATGCGAGTTAATATCCACTCCCTCGCTAACCCAGCGCTCTAGTAGCCTTAGCGCTTGTAAGCCATCTTGAACACCTATCACTTCTACACCCAAATGCTTCAAGGTTTCCTTCACCTGATTCATCGCGGTGGAGGAATCATCGGCCATCAATATTTTCATCTTATTGGCTTTGGCTTGGCTCGCTAACTCGCGGTCTAACACGTCGCTAGAGACACGGGTGTCATAGGGAATGATTTCGGCTAACACCCTCTCTACATCCAAGATTTCAACAATGTTGTTATCGATATGGGTAATCGCGGTTAGGAAGTGCGAACGGCCGGAACCAGAAGGTGGTGGGAGAATGGCCTCCCAGTTTAAATTCACGATTCGGTCGACCGATTTTACTAAGAAACCCTGAATGCTTCGGTTGTATTCAGTGACGATCATATTGCTATTAGTTATGTCAACTAATGGTCTTAGACCAATGGCCGCACTTAGATCAATCACCGAGATAGTCTGATCCCGCAAGTGCGTCACACCCTTAACCACGCTGTGGCGATGCGGCATCATGGTAATGGGGGGTACTTGCACGACCTCTTGAATCTTAAACACGTTCAGGGCATACATTTGCTGGCCAGCTAACTTAAACAACAGTAATTCAAGCCTGTTTTCCCCGACCAGCTGTGTTCGAGCATCAACACTTTGCAACAATTTCGACATAAGACAACCCCAAAAATCCCTGATTTTTAGCTTAGACCAATAATTACTGGTTATCGGCCGCACGGGGGGATATCTAGAGCTACACTTGCTTTTATCTTCCCTTGCTGTGAGATATCCCAGATCTAATTAAGCCCATGGATAAAAATCAACCTCTTTTAGCGCGCCAACCCATATTCAATGCCAATATGGAGGTTTATGCCTATGAGCTACTTTGCCGCGACAGCCATGAAAACAGGGCCAATGTTATCGATGGCGATCAGGCGAGTTCGCAGGTACTACTAAGAACCTTTACCGATCTAAGCATTGGCGAGGTAGTCGGCGAGCATAAAGCGTTTATCAATTTTACCCGCAACTTACTGCTCACCTCCCCTCCCTTTAGTCGAACACAATTAGTGATTGAAGTTTTAGAAGATCAATTGGTTGACAACAAAATGTTGGCAGCGCTTGGGCAACTTCGGGCGCAGGGTTATACCATTGCATTGGATGACTTCACACTGAATTCCTGCAGCTTCAAAATGTTGGAATATGCCGACATAATCAAGCTCGATGTTTTAGCCTTATCCAACCAAGAACTCGAAAATCATGTCAATCGCTTAAAGCCATTAGGCGTTAAACTACTCGCCGAAAAAATTGAAACTTATGACATGCTCGAACGGTGCAAAGCCATGGGATTTGAACTTTTTCAAGGCTATTTTCTTTCCCGCCCACAAATCATGCTCGGCGCAAAATATGCGGAAAGCCGGCAAACCATCATCCAATTGCTAGCGCAATTGAACGACCCAAGATCAGAAATCGATCAAATAGAACAAATAATTTCACAAGATCCGGTACTGAGTTATAAGTTACTCAAACTCATTAACTCCGCAGCCTTTCACTTTGTCTGCAGTATCGAATCCCTACGCCAGGCCATTACATTGCTGGGGCTCATTCAGGTTAGAAGTTGGATTACATTACTGTCCATGGCTAGCATTGATGGTAAACCGCGTGAGTTAAGTGTAACCACCATGGTAAGGGCACGCTTTTGTCAAACCCTCGGAGAAGCAGTAAGTGGTGTAAGGCGAGGCGACACCTATTTTACCGTAGGGCTATTGTCCACCATTGATGCCTTTATGGATGAACCCCTTGACATTTTACTCAGTAAAATTTCGATCAGCGACGTGCTGAGCAACGCATTACTGCACCACCAAGGGCTAGAGGGAAAAGTATTAAAGGTTGTAAAACAATATGAAAAAGCCGACTGGGATAATATCGACTGGGATATGCTTGAAGCTCGAGGGGTGGAAGAGTCGGCGCTCAGCCACTTCTACACCGAGAGCCTAGTCTGGGTAACCGGCGCACTTGAAACGCTGGTTTTTTAACCTATTGGCTTGAAGTCACCACAGCACCACTAATCCGTTATACATTCAACCACCTAACTAACCATTCAAGCATTCAAAAAACGAATAACTTGCGCTTCAGTAAATGGCCAAGATAATTCGGCTTCGCAATCCTGAACACGCAACACCGGAATTCGAGTGCCATAGGATTCTATTAACTCATCGGAATCGGCAATATCTTTTTCAATGAATTGTATTGGCTTGGGGCAGCGGTCCAACGCTTTAGCAACGATATTTTCAGCGACTGAACACAGGTGACAGCCGCTGGTAGCAAACAAAATAAGCGTTTTCATGAAGGTTTTCCCTACCGAAAAACCCGCATTTTACCCGTAACAACGTTAAAGCTCCATCGCTAAGCCGTAGCAAGTTTTTCTGCCATCGCATGGTTAACATCGCCAAACAGTTTGTGCAAATTACCCATGCTACCTTTCACATCTTTAAGTTCTTGATCGGCCTCAAGCCGTTCAGCCAACAGCGAGTTTAACAACTCATTTGAATTCAAAAACTGTTTCGCCGACTCCAGCGCCGATTGCACCTGATCGGCAAGCTGGCTAAAGGGCTGCATAGGCGCTCTTAAAGGCGAAGTCTCGTTCGCGCCCTGACCATAAGTCGTGCGAACTTTCTGAGTAACAGAGTACTTTAGATCGACGGCAAAACTGGCAATCTCCTCGGCGTCGAAGCCCAAATCTAAGGCGGCTTCAAAAGCTGCATCGAGATCGCCATTAAAAAACTGCTCGGAAAGATCATTTACTTGTGAGAGCAAATCATTAATTGCCGCTATCTCGTCAGCATTTAGGTCGCCATTAATGGTTAAATCAAACTGCTGACTCTGATTGACTCTTAAGGAGCTGCCCTGAGCAGACTCGACACCTTTGGCAGCGAATCGGCTACTGGCAGAAATAGTAACCTTATCGCCCTCTTGTGTTTGAACGGTAAAATCAAAGCTCTTTTGGGCCTTAACCACACCCGCTTGGCGTTGAATATTACCGACCCCAAACCTATCGACTTGCGCCGGCTTTTCAGTGGGGGTAGTTGGTGTAGGTATCGCACTCGTATCAAGGCCAAGCTCTTCGGCGAGCTGCCCCAATCCTTGCATCACTTTATCGTAGGTCGCACCGATATCATCGGCCAATGCATCGGATAGTAAACCCATTTCGCTCAACTGCTCTTTCGCCTCGTTAAAGCCCTGAAGGAAACCTTTTAGCCCAGCATCGAAACGACTTTGTAACTGCGCCTTGCTATCGCCGTTGGCAACATCCACCTTCAACTGATTTTCAATGAACAGCAAGATGTTGCCAGCGGCACGATCGGCCGTGACCGGAGCACTAGTTACAGCGCTGGGGCCTTCGAGCGCTTTACTCGACTGGGTAGGGCTTAATCCTACAGGCGCCCGCTGGGTTTGACCTGCCAGCGGCTGCTGGAGATTTGAATTCAGGGAGCGAAAGCCCTGACTAGCTTGATATTGTGATGTGAAAGAGTGAATTGAGCCTAACATCTTCTCTGCCTCCGTCCCGTTCGTTCGGATAAGAATTCCGGTATGAAGGGGTATCGGCAGAGCGCTTAAGAACTTCAACATCAAAAAGCAGTAAAACGCTGATTTTGATGTTGATTGTGGAATATCAAACTAAAGCGTGATGTGACCCGCTTGCCAGGCCCAGTAGGCAACGCCGGCCAGCACCAGTATCGCGATAGAAAAATAGGAAAAGGCCGAAGACTTAGACTGCTCGGGCGCATCAGGCGCCGCCATACCCGCCTTAACCGCCTCCCGGTTGCGCTCTGCAGGCCTGCGCAGCTCTGGCTTTCGCACGGGGGATGGGCTCATAGGCGATTTTTGCGCGCGAGCGGCTTCGCGGATAGTGGTCTTATCAATATCATCGGTTGGCCCCACCACACCGAAACTCAAAGTGTCGAACCTAAGTTCATCACCGCGCTTTACCCGCGCCTCTTTCACCTGACTACCATTTAAAAAGGTACCATTTGCAGACCCCAAATCGCGCACGTAGAGCAGCCCATCTTTCACTGAAAGCTGAGCATGCTTGCGAGACAAATGCGCGGCCGCCAAAACGATATCGCAGTCACTGGCGCGCCCAACAATGGTATTAGCGCCGACGTTGAAGACCTTATTGGCAAGCGCTACATGATTTGATTTTAGCGACCAACCGGTAGTTTCTGTGCGCACCAAGGTAGGAATTGCCTTGGGTTCCTGCTTAGGATCGACAACCTGTAGCTGAACCCGGCCCAAGGTTAGTACGTCGTTCACTTTAAGTGGTGAGGTTTTTGTGACTAAAGTCTCGTTAATTCGAACTGGGTTGTCCGGTGATATCACTTTCAGAACCAAAGTTTCATTATCCACCAAAATCTCTGCGTGATTTTCGAGTACGCTGGCGTCTTCTACCACCATATCGTTCTTCACGGCGCTACCAATGGTTACTTTTGGTTCAACGAGCCAAACCGCATTGTGTTTATTGTTCTTAAAGCGGAGTTTCAACATGTTAGGTTCCCAAATGTCACTATCGCTAAGGGCGATTCTTCTACTCTAGCGACGGATAATGCAGCAAAAGCCCGAAGTCTTTCAATAGGTTAGCGAAAAATGGCTTTACCGGTTACATTTAGAGGGTAAACTGTGATCCAGATCCGAACCGGCATTAGACCATAAGTCAAGGTTCGCTTATTAGGGTACACTCAAAAGCAATAAATATAACAAACGGCACAGGACGGCAAATGCCACCATTGAACTATAGCGCAGCCACCGATAAAGGCATGTGTCGAGACAACAACGAAGACACCTACTTCGCAAGCCCCGATATAGGCGTTTGGTTAGTTGCCGATGGTATGGGTGGGCACGAAGCCGGTGAAGTTGCCAGCGCTATTGTGCGCGACAGCATCAAGCAGCAAGTCGCTATTAATGTCCCCTTAACCACCTCAGTTGAATTTGCACATTCGGCAATACTGGACGCGGTCAAACAGGGTATCGGCGCGCCGGGTATGGGTAGCACCGTTGTCGCACTGAAAAGCCGCAATACTGAGTACGAAATTGTTTGGGTCGGCGATAGCCGCGCCTACCTCTGGACTTTCCACGACGAAGGTGGCAGCTTAGAACAGCTCACGCTCGATCACTCCTACGTTCAAATGCTGGTCGACACCGGTGCGATTAGCCAAACCGAAGTCGAGAACCATCCCGACAAAAATGTCATTACCCAATGTTTGGGGTCGCTTGAATTGCGCCAAGTGCGTGTCGATCAAGTGCATGGTACATGGGAAAAACACCAATGGGTGTTGCTTTGCTCCGACGGTTTAAGCGATGAACTGGATGACGAATCATTGGCGCGGGTATTGTGCGAATCTCGATCGCCAAAAGAGGCGGTATCTAAGCTACTACAAGCGGCATTAGATAATGGTGGCAACGATAATGTCACGCTGCAAATCATCGAGTCACCCTTAAGTAAGCGTTATTTCTATACCAGCATTACCGATTGGCTGCCCGAGCTGACCGGTCAATCAGGCATCGACTTCACTTTGTACAGCCTAGCCCTAGCCTCTTTCGGACTACTTTGTTTTTGGATTTTCGGTTAAGACACAATGCAAATACCCGGGTACCGAATAATTCGAAAAATAAATCAAGGTGGCATGTCCACGGTTTACCTCGCTATTCAACTGAGCGTGGGGCGAGAAGTCGCGCTGAAAGTTATGTCTCCGGCACTCAATGCCGACCCAGTTTTTAGCGAGCGCTTTCAACGCGAAGCCAATATTGTTGGCCAACTGTCACACCCCAACATAGTTTCCATTTACGATATCGGGCGTTACAAAAACCTGAACTACATCGCCATGGATTATTTGCCCGGCGGTTCAGTACACGACAAGATGGCCACAGGCTTAAGTACCGCCGAGATATTGCGCATTATTCGGGAAATGGCTTTAGCGCTGGATCTGGCCCACGAGAAAGGCTACATACACCGGGATATCAAGCCAGAAAATATTCTATTCAGAGAGAATAACTCTGCGGTTTTATCTGATTTCGGCGTAGCTAAGACTGTCAGTAGCGCTTCGCAAATGACCAACGCCGGCATGGTAGTAGGTACCCCGCACTACATGAGCCCCGAGCAGGCTCGCGGCAAAGCTATAGACGGTCGCTCAGACATTTACAGCTTGGGTATTGTATTTTATGAGATGCTGACTGGCTCAGTGCCCTTTAAAGCCGATGAAGCCGTCGCCATTGCCATTAAGCACTTAACGGCACCCATTCCTAAACTACCGCCGCAATATTCTATCTACCAAAACTTGCTCAATAAATTACTCGCCAAAGACCCCGATGACCGGTGCCAACGGGGTAAAGAGATTGTGATGTATATCGACGAGCTCGATGCCACGCTGAGCGGAACTCGGCCCCGGTATATGTCCAATACCGAGCCATCGGCGATGCACATTGCCACCCTGTTCAAGGCTTTAGTGCTAACAAGTTATGCCGCGCTATCGGCGCAACTTAAAGCCCTAGCAAAAGAGATATTCAGCTGGCGTTGGTCGCCCAAGCGCAGCTTCTACCGCAGGCCCAACACCACGGTTACAGAAATTCGCACAACGCCTGACAGCGGTCAAAACAATCGCTCTACCATCGTTTCAACACGGATTCAAAAGGCAGCCTATTACCAATCACATGGCAGTCGCCCGAGTTTTAGCATCTCTCGGGTCCTGTCAATTTCATTGGTCATCGGTATTTTATGGTTTACTTTTAGCGTCGCAATCACGCGTTTCCAACTGCCCGGAGAACGCAACTACCCGGCGCTTCTGGTTAGCGCTGCGACTTTCAGCGCGGCACTACTGAACGAAAAAAGCCAAGAGCTTCTTGCTCCCGAAGTCCCAGCATTTAATCCAGAAGTACCTCGCCCGATATTGCGCGAATCCAGTCTCGAGCAGGCGCCCATTGAAAACCTACAAGCCAATTTAGACGGCTCCAGCACCAAGGCCGCCGACTTTTCGCTGGCAGAGCCAGCACTAGAGGCCAACCAAGAAGCCCAAAATAGCCCTGTGGAAACGCCGGATATTGGAGCTCAGGAGGCTGAACAAAATCAGGCGCAAGTCCCAGAGCCCGACGTTATTCCCGAGCCACCCAAGCGCTACTCGTTAACGGTTGATACAGAGCCAGAAATTGCTCGGGTGCGGATTCTAAATATTAAAGATCGCTATCAACCGGGCATTGAGCTGACCAACGGCCGCTATTCCATCGAGGTTACCGCAGAGGGCTATCACCCCTATCAAGAGTGGCTAAATATTAAAGACGAGGAAAAGCGGATAGACGTTAGCCTTAGAAAAATAGCCGTGCCAGGCACCATTTTCAAAAATGAATTAAGTAATGGCGACCTAGGCCCAGAGATGGTCATCGTTGGCGCCGGCAAATTTACCATGGGCAATAAAGACAACAGTATTACCATGCCGGTGCGCACAGTAACCTTTAGCAAACCTTTTGCCGTCAGCCGCTTTGAAATCACCTTTGCAGATTACGACAAATACTTACAAGAAAATGATTTAGGCCAGCCAGACGATAAACGCTGGGGCAAAGGCAGCCGGCCGGTGATTAACGTAAGCTGGGAAGACGCCAAAAACTATGTCGCTTGGCTAGCAAAATCCACCGGTAAGGCTTATCGACTACCGACCGAAGCGGAATGGGAATATTTTGCCCGGGCCGATACCAAAGGGGATTATTGGTGGTCGGGTTCGGCTAAGGCGCAAGCCAATTGCCGCAATGGCTGCAACAGCGATTTTGCCGGCTTATTTAGTGCTAAATCTGCGCCAGTTGGCACCTATAGAGCTAACGCCTTTGGCCTACACGACACCTCCGGTAATGTTGCCGAGTGGGTTGAAGATTGTTACCAAAATCATTATTTGTCAGCTCCGAGAAACGGCACAGCTGTCATTACCGCAAGTTGCGATGAGCGCTCTGTGCGCGGTGGCTCCATGAAGTCTTCCGCTAAAGAAATCATAAATAGCGCACGCGAAGGCCGGGACTCGAACAAACGCTACGACGACGTTGGCTTTCGCGTTGTGGTTGACCTTTACCCGAACTAATTCCCTATACCGCTTTATGCTTAAGCTTTTGAATTTGATCACGTAGCTGCCCTGCTTGTTCAAATTCAAGATCTTTCGCGTGTTGAAACATTTTTTGTTCCAACATTTTTATGTGCGCCCAAATATCAACCGGTGGGTCGACATCATAAGCTGCATAAGACTCGGCCACCTTCTGACGCTTTTTCCGCCCAGGCGCCTGCCCGGCCTCCATAATATCGGCAACGGACTTTTTAACACCCACGGGCACGATACCATTGGCCGCATTAAAATCCATTTGCTTTTGACGCCGGCGATCGGTTTCATCGATTGCTCGCTGCATTGAGCCGGTGACTTTATCGGCGTACAAAATGGCCCTACCATTTAAATGCCGCGCCGCCCGACCAATGGTTTGAATCAGCGATCTTTCCGAGCGCAAAAAGCCCTCTTTGTCGGCATCCATGATGAGTACCAGCGATACCTCGGGCATATCCAAGCCCTCGCGCAACAAGTTAATCCCAATCAACACATCAAATTCACCGAGCCGCAAATCGCGAATAATTTCCACCCGCTCAACCGTATCGATATCTGAGTGTAAGTAACGCACGCGCACGCCGTGCTCAGCCATATACTCAGTGAGATCTTCGGCCATTCGCTTAGTGAGTACAGTGATTAAGATCCGTTCGTCGATGGCGACACGAGTGCGAATTTCGGAGAGTGCATCGTCAACTTGAGTTTGCGCTGATCGAATTTCAACTTGTGGATCGACCAAACCGGTGGGACGTACAACCTGTTCAACCACCTGCCCCGCATGCTCTTTTTCATAATCGCCAGGCGTTGCCGAGACGAAAATCATTTGTGGCGCCAGAGACTCCCATTCATCGAAGCGCATAGGTCTGTTATCTAGCGCAGAGGGTAACCGGAAGCCATATT